>CAZVNF010000131.1:0-11242 GCA_964628215.1 uncultured Draconibacterium sp. | reverse complement strand
CCTATCATGTACGCAAATCCAATGTAAACCACCGCATTGATCCATTCTGTGTCATTTACAGGAAACAGGGTGATAAACCTGGTTTTCACTCCTTCGAACTGTGCCAGGATTCCCATCAAAAACCCGCCCGGTAAAAGAACCGACAGGATATCGAGAATGTATGTTTTAAAATTGTCAGCCATAGAAAAGGGGGCAATCTTGCTATTGCTATTTAGATTAATTCCGGACAAATGTACTATAGAATATTCCTCCTCCTTCGCGGATGATGAAAATTTTAACAATAATTAACTAAAACTGTATTGAAATTATTAGGGTTAATATATACCTCAACCCCCGGCCCCCTGGGATATATAACCACCTCATCCCCAGGCCACTTGGGAATAAAACCACCTCAACCCCCGGATTTGAAAACCACCTCAACCCCCGTCCCCTTGGGAATAAAACCACCTCAACCCCCGGCCCCTTCTCCTGAAGGAGAAGGGGAGGATGGGCGATTCTGAGATTTGACAAATAGAATGATCCAGGCAATCTCTCTTCATCCGTCATTGGAGACTATAACTCATGTGCTTTTAGAAACGCCTCATCCCCTGCAATTAAGCCCAACAGCTAATCCTAGGATTGTCCTGTGTATGCCATTCAAACTTTTCCGGAAATTCGCCAATTCAAGAAAAAGCAATTCAACGAGTGAACAGTTTATCCGCCCATCCTCCCCTTCTCCTTCAGGAGAAGGGGCCGGGGGTTGAGGTGGTTTTGCATCCCGAAGGGCCGGGGGTTGAGGTGGTTTTGCATCCCGAAGTGACCGGGGGTTGAGGTGGTTTTCAGAAACTTAAATCATTTATGCCCGTCAATCCTGATACCGGCGATCATACGGCAAGGATCATACACAGGGGATACCGAAACACTTGCGGAAAATCCGGAAGATAGAAATTTCCGCAGATCATTGTCAGGAATTCCTTCAATTCTCACACCGGGTATCTTGTGTATTTCCATGTATGCATCGGCCTGATAGGTACTCTTTAGGGAAGCATCGGAGTTGGTGGTGGCAATGTAATGCAGCAGGTTCCGGAACTCCCTGATAATGGCACTATGATGCTTGTTGGTGTTGTTTACCTCCGTGTCGGACGGACAGGGACCCCCTGCCCGGTGTTTTATTATTGCAGAGGCCATCTTCTTTGTGGCCCTGGGCGATGTGGTATTTGCAATGGGAATAATTGAAGAGGTATCCTCAGTTTCCTGGGGTATTACAATCAGGATCACCATGGTACGGATCAACTCTTCACGGGCCTTTTTCCTTAATTCCGACACGATCATGCAATTCAGCTTTGCAAAATCATGGTGTACCGTACGTGCTACCCCGCCTATGACATATTTTTTCAGCAGGGTGTCATTGCTCACCAGGTAAACCAGCGAATTTTTTCTGTTCCGGGACAGGTAATTCCCTATCACCTTTGATTGATCGGCCACGCTGATACTGGAATCCACTAAAAATTGTTTGTCGGGACTCTTTTCAAAGCAGCTGTCGCCCAGATAAAACAGCTCTTCGCGCAAGGCTTTCTTTTTATCAGGATTGTTGCTGCCAAAAAAATCGCGCATCAGGCTTGGAGGGATTGAAAACTCCCGCTTGTACGGTACTTTCAGGTCAATTCTCTCCAGGAATACCTGTTCCTGGATAAATGTAGTGTCGTGACACTGAAACGGGTATAACATCTCCAGGGTAATCTTGAAATTCTCATCAAGTTTGTTTTCAATTATGGGAATTTTCTCCAAAAGTACAAGCCGAACGCCGCCGATGTGATCTATTGATCCGTTTTGGCAGGATGACCCCAATAGCAATCCTGCCATCCAGCATCCTAGTAAATATATTATTCTGTACATGGCATGTTTTTTTGAATGCATCATGAAATTAACCGATAATTCTGATGGGAAACGGAGGAGATGAACTGCCCCTTACAAATGGTTCAGCCGTGTTTTTTGCATTCACTTTCAGATAATATGTGTGTCCCGGCTTTAATCCTTCGAAATTCACTCTTACGCACAATTGATTCACATAGGTAATGGCATTTGGAATGTTAATTGTATGGAAACGGGTCCCATCGTGTATATCTGCCTCATGCTCCTCCAATCTCCATTCATATTCCCAGTAATGTCCGGCCCGTTCCTTTCTGCTTTCGTCCAGGTCATTGGCAACCCGCGCAACACTGTATTCCGCAACCGTTTGTCTTGAAAGCTCTATGGCGCCATATCCGGCTATATTTCCCGCCGGAAACGGAATGGGCTCCGTGTAACGGTCAACTCCCCCGTCAAGCGACATGTTTTCAAGTTGCAGGTCCAGCAGGATCAACCCGATAATTTGCTTTGCTTCAATATTGTTGGCATGGCTGTTTACAAACGCATTCAGATCCTCATCAGATACCACGCCATAAATAAACAACCGGTTATCATGGATAAAATGGTTGCGTACCGTACAATCGTTAAACCTGGGAAGATTTTCCCTGTTCCGCTGATTGAATCCGAGTTCATCAAATTTTGGATTGGTTAAAAGCAGCGTGTGAATATCAATTCCTTCATATAAATTCTGGGTGCGGGTACCGGCTTCTATATCCGCATATAATCGTCCCTTCTGCTGCCTGTGTTTTTTAAGATCCCAGTCAAATAAAAGAAAGAACAGGGAAGAAAATACAAAAAACCCGGTTGCATAGATCTGAAGCACTGCCACGATAATATAAGTTAAGCAGATGGTGATGCTGATGCTGTTGATTGAATCGCGTCCGGGCCAGTTCGCAATGAATCCCACTATTTTGAAAAATGCCAGCAATGTGATCAAAGAATAGAAGGAGGAGGAGAAAAGTTTAAGCCAGAAGAGCTTCCATCTTTCCTTATTGATCTGGCCGGCTCTCGCCAGTGGAAGTGTTTGAGGACCTTGTTTGTTTATATTGACTCTGACGTTCCGCCTCAATAGAAACAGCCTGTTTTCAGCAATGGAAATCGAGCCATACACGATGTGGGCAAAGATGGCGAAGGTGACATCCGCCAATAAGAAGGCGATGGCAAATGTTAAATTTCCCACATATTTATAAAAGAGATAGAGTCCGACGATCTCGAGCAATATGATCAGGAAGAACAAGGCCAGATCCCATTGTTTCGGGGAACATAAAAACCCGGGCGATCCGATTTGTGTCTCTTTCCGCCGGCAAAAGAGCCAAAGTTTCTTGGTGCCGGCACCGGGCTCGAACTGGGGATTTTTATACAGCAGCGATTCTCGTTCCATAGCTTCTCTTGTTAGGGTTTTTAACTTGTCGGATAATCCTCAGGAATCTCTCTCATATACCAAATCTCCCGGGGTATGCTTTAAAATTGTATAAACAGAAAAAAAGGTCCTTAAAATGGTGACGATTATAATTAACAACAGGAATAAGGCAAACCAGGAGTTGAACAATGAAAAATAATCCTGCTCTGTGTCCAGAATGAGGAGTTTCCCAAGTAAAAATGTTTCAAACAACTCTCCGCATGCCAAAGCAAGGATGAATGCAGGAACCACGGCACATATGAGGATTATACTGGTAACCTGTATGTAAAGCAGGATCAATGCAGAATTTCCCACCCCGAACGCCAGGAAATTTCCAAGGTTTTTTTTAATTCTTGTAAGATGGTTCCGGATGACCCCGGAAATATAGATCGACACCGACAAAACGGAAAGCAACATCAGCAACATGACCGATCCGAGGGCGATATTGCCCGTATAAAGATAATTCTCCTTGTCATACAGCACCTCCAGGTTTAACTTCAGCAACAACTTTTCACCAAGATATTTTGAAAAATCGCCGATTCTGTCAAGGTCATTGAACTCCAGGGCAAGGTAATCGTGAAAAAAAGCCGAGTTATCGCAGGCTGTATCTTCCGACAATTTAAAATACTGGCCAGCCTGATGGCCTTTCAGCTCGTCAAGTCCGGCAACACATTGGTTCATGGCACTCACCGGCATGGATTTTTCCTGGGTTCCGATTTCAATTATCCAGTTAAGAACAGAAGTATTGCCGGTGATCAGCCGTGTTGTCTGAACCGTAGAAGGATCCCTGATCCCGAGCGAAGGGTATAAGGCACTCAGAACGCTTAGAATCCCGCTGGTATCCATGTTTTCCACAAAAATACGGTAATAGCTGTTTTCCCGGTCATAAAAGCCGCTGTTCATGGTTTTGCAGTAAAACAGGTTAGTATACACGATATCCGATAAATCGGGCAATTCATCCACCACGGCCAGCACCGGAACCGGAACAAGGTCGCCGGCAGGGGATTTGATCCGGATAAACGACATCGTTCGTTTATCCAAACCGATATCCTCCTGCAACCTTTTGGAAATGATGACCCCGTTGGGCTCGAATTTAAATACATCTTCGATTGAATCAGGAAAGAACGTTGCATCAACTCCCGCATTTAACAGGTCCTTCACAATGCCGCTGGCAGGGTCAATGGTTCTGGCTTCATAATGTACCACCGAGCCTCCCTGGGAACCGGTGAAAACAGGAACCATTCCTTTGTTGTAAAAATAGGCCCCTTTGAGATGAAACCGCTCCCTGAATTGTTTTTCTGAAGCATACCCATGCAATGACCTGAGAGAATCGCGGGTTCCTGCATGAAAATTAAGATTTATCCAGTTGGAATAGGGATCAGAAGATAGTTTTTTCTGATAATTATAAATGCTTTTTGCAAAACCAAATGAGAGGAATGCAATAAAAAGAATGACAAAAAGATATACGATCGTACTGTTACGCCTTCCTCTTATGGCCTTAAACTCATTGCGTATCAGTACAGAGCGAAATGACATGTTGTATGTTTTTAGCAGTCGGATTCCCTGATTTTTACAACTTCCCGGATTACAGATTCGATTTTGTCATCCGGGACAAACTCCTGAAGTCCGTTTAACCAGCCGGTTTGTGTTCTTGTAAATACATTGCAGGGCAATACTTCGTGTTTGTCACCAGGCATTGGAGTGAGCACGATAATACTGTCGGCTTTGGCCACAGAAAGTGCGATATTATGAGAAACCAATATAGCGGAACACCGGTCGTTTTGTTTCACCGATTCGCATAATACATCCATCAGTAACTCCGAATTAGCTTCATCGAGATTCCCGGTTGGTTCATCACCAAAAATCACGGAATAATCCTTTAAAATTGCCCGTATAAATGAGATCCGTTGCCTTTGACCCACAGACATTTCTGAAGGTTTTTGAGTACTGAGTTCATCAAAATTCAACCCGATTTTTCTGCACAGCTTTTTCATCTTCTCCCTTTCAGGTGAAACCTGGTCATCTGTACCCTGTATCATTCTGCCAATCAGCATGTTTTCTTCAGATGTAAAACAAGGCATCAGGAAATCATTCTGAAAAATAAATGAGAAGTGGCGGTTCCGCATTTTTGTCAAAGCGGATGGGTGTTCCCATGTTTTCTGACTGATTCCGATCTTGTTTTCCGCATGGTAATAGGTTATCGTTCCCCGGGTAATGGTGTTGTTCATTAATCCCAGGGTTTCAATCAGCGTTGATTTGCCGCTGCCCGACAGCCCAAGAATGACCGACACTTTTCCCATGGGAATTGACAGATCTTCAATGCACAGAATTACTTTTTTTCCGCTTCTCCCTTTTCGATTGTATGCACATTCAAGGTCGTGTATTTCAAAAACATTTCTCTTCATTCTTCTGAGAAGTTTTCATGGCAGAATATCCATGGGTACCCAATAGTAGTAAATTCCTTTTTTCACCAGTGTCTGGTTTACGCTTACGGCATCCTCGTCAAGGCTGAACCTCATGCGTTCTGTGGTCAGGATCTCTTTGATGCTGTTTTTACTGAAAGTCAGTTTGATTTTATAATCATCAAAATATTTTTGAATATCCTGATCATTGGCAAGAATGCGTTCGAGGGGATAGCGTTTGATCGGATCTGTTACCGCATACCCATAGGATTCCCCAAGAATCTTGTTCATAATTACCTGGGGGGTCATAGGCATGAGTTCTGAAGGCAACAGGTTATCGCCTACGAACCTGTTGAACAAGGCGATCCAAAGGTCGTAGAGTGATTTTGAAAAGCTGCTGTTATTGGATAACACAAGCATTTTATCCAGTAACGACCCCAATGCCTCCAGTTCCGGCTTTGTCATCAGCACATTGGCCTTCCAGATATCCCTGGAAGATATATCCTGTGGATATTTATATTTCATAGACGAATAACCTTCTTCAAGCGCCCGTATATATTGAACTTTCCCTTCCATTCCCGGAATTTCCTTCAGGGCTCGCTGAAACGGATCTTCATGACGGTTGCCCTGGGTGGCCGGTTGTTTTTCATTACTGCAGATCTGCTGAATGGCACCATTGAGGGTTGAAACAATTTCAGTATACCCGTTTTGTAAAAAAGCCTGCATTTGAACTGCAGCAAGCCGCGCGGAATCAGCCTGTTCAATGATGGAAAGAAAACAGGCATTTTCCAGTTCATACCCGATTTCCGTTCTCCGGAAGGAAACGTCTTTTGCACTGATATTCAACCGCCTGGCGTATTGCTGCCCGGCTGCAAGGGAAATTTCCTGGATCTGCTGCACCAGGTTGTTGTCGCTTTGATAATCAAACGCCAGCAGATAGCAGTTGTTTTCTACAATCTTGTTCTGTATATCCTGTCGCAGGGAGGCAATACTGGTATCAGGAACGGTAATCGGATGGTTGTTTACCATTACGATAATGTTCGTTTGCCTTGAATCGAACCGTTCATTGCCAAGCACATATTTCAAGGTTTTCAATACATTATCGCCTTTCACCTCATAGGTTTGTTCCGGGGTATAATTCCGGATATAATCCCGCACCTTTTGGTAATCATTATTCGCGGTTAAAGATCCTTTTTCACCGATTGATATTTTGTATTGTCCCAGTTGAAGCCTGGGAAAAAAACAAACGCCGAATCGCTTCTTAAAATCGGTAAATTCCTGCTGAATCTGACCGATTACATATGTAAGCCGATTCCTGTCTATCGTGTGATCCAGTATAAAATACACCACAATTTGTGATTTATTTGCACGCAGATCTTCACAAAGCAATTTCCGTGTTTTACTGTCGTTTTCAAAGCGTCCGGTAACCCCGGTTATAAACATGTTTTCAGGAAGGTTTTCCATTCGTATCAGCGGGAACCTGAATTTATTTCCCGGAAGTGGTCTGCCGGTTAAAATTCTTTCATGCCTTATCTCATTAATATTACCGCCAAGGTCACACAACCGCTGAAGCATGGAAGGCTTGAAGTTCTTTTCAGGAAGATCAAACGGCTCTTTATTTCCGGGATGATCGGAAATATATTTCGGATTTCGCAAAAAGTAGTAGTCCGGTTCAGCCCAGATCGGTTTAAGGGTGCTGTCGCCTTTTAAAAACCGGGTTAACTCACTTTCAAATTCAAACACCTTTGCAGCGTATGCAGGCCTGCAGCGCCTGAAAGAGACAGCCTGTTCTTCGAAATTGGGTTCAAAACATATTCTGTTGTTGTAGTCGAAAACCCGGTCCCTGTCAACCCATCCGATTATCTGGTCGGCGAATGGCAGATCGGGATCGAATTTAAAGTCCTTACCAAGTAAATACCGGTTATTTTCTGCCTTATACACGAAGTAAATCAAATACAATGGAACATTCTCCACTGATTTTAAATCAGTTGACGACCTGTATAGCGGAACTTCCGATTCACTGATTTCGCCTCGCTTGATCCTTTCAATGGTTTTATGATGATTCAGGATCACGCACTTTCTGTGAATTAACGAATTTTCCGTAAAGTCGGCACCGAATGAAACCAGCAGTTCCGATTTATTTCTCCAGCCCTTATCTTTGGCTGAGATCAGCTTCCGCTCTTTGCAGCCAACTGCAGTATAAATATGAACCTCGGTTTCCCGTTCCTGGGTAACATAGTATTTGGTTCCCAGAAGATCGTCACCCTGCTCCCTGTCGGAAAAAACAACCCATGGCTGCAACATTTGGTTTCCGGTTTTATTGAGCAGGCAGTTTGTGGTAATTCGTTTTTCTGCTTTAGTTAATATTTCCGGGAGCTTTAATGCAGTCTGACCGAACAGGCTCACTCCTGAAACCACCAGGAACATGGCGACCTGAACAACCCGGATATTAATCTTCATATAGCTAATTTTTAAACACATAGTTCATCATAAGCCGGATGCCAAAGGTGAATTCAAAAGCAGGCATTCTGATTGATTCCACAATTGAATTAAACTCCTTGATATTGTTGAGATAATAATTCCCGGGTACCGATCGTACAGAAAGCGGATTCATTCCAAAACTGAAATTCGGTTCTATTCCAAAACTGAAATAATTGAACTGCTTCTCAAATCCTGTTGCAAACTGGAGCGAAAAAATCACTTTGTTCAGTACGTTTTCCTTCGGAAAATCATAGTGTTTATTGCGATAATACCCATAATTTGCCTGATCGAGTTCGTGATCCTCGTCGAGATAAAATTGTTCAAGGGTGGCCAGGTTTGTTACCATTCCGCCACCGGTACGGCTCAGGAGATAATTAATGTCTGAATACCCGGTAACATAGGCCAATGAGGTGCCAGCCTTTATATAGGCCCAACTGGCAAGGTACGATTTGAACAGCAGGGGCACCTCTATTTTTTTGACCACCAGTTTTTCCCTTACCTGGGGCGACCTTTCGAATGTGGTACAGGCCAGCGGATTGGCTGAGGATTTATCCAGGGTATCGGGAAAATTGCGTGAATAGTTCTGCATCACGGTATAGACCGGAATCTGAGAATAGAAAAGGCCTGTACAAAAGCGCAAGCCCTTTTTGTGGTCTCTGCTGAAATTCATTTCGAGCATCCCTCCTACCTGAATTGCTGTTCCGGAAGACACGTCAATTTCAGTGAATCTTTCATTGGAACCAACGAAAACCGCTGTTTGTTTTGTTAATGCATTCAACACATTCGACCAGGGGATCAAGTTCATTCCCATAGAGATGCTCTGGATAAAAGGGGCCCTCCTGTCTTCAAAAATATTCTGGATTAGCGGTTGTTCCCTGCTTAAATTTACATTGATCCGGAGCATGACATTATTTTTTCGCAGGGTTTTTTCCTGCGTGCTCATGACCTGGTTTACTTTTTCAATATAAACGGTGGCATGGTTTTCATCGGGTTCAATTCTGATCCTGATGCGGGGATAATCCAATACCGGTTGTTTTTGCTTATACAATTTCTGAGCGCGTTCGATATACTCTTTGCAGGGAAGTGGCGGCAGTATGCTGTCGCCGGCTGATTTATACAAATCCCAGAACAGAAAAGCATCCTTTTCAAAAAGAGCATAGAACTGATCCATGATTTCGGGCGACATTTCCCTGGAATACCCCGGGCCAAGCCGGGAAAACTGCATGTAGTTCTCAAGAATCCGGTCAACCTTCATCCGGGTTGGATCAGACTTTTGTGCCTCCCCTGGCGGGCAGTTCAGGACGAAAAACATCATCAACAACAAAAAGTTTCTCATGGAATGATTACTTTGGTGCATGATCGCCCGCAGATGCAGAATTCTGCATATTTTGCCCGCAAAGGTATAAGCCTGTTAATAGAAACCTGAATATTGTGGATATTTAATAATAACTTAGTGTTATAATCCCTCTCTGAAAATTTCCTAAATTTGCCCCTTGAAATGCAACATCATGGAATCCAACCTTTTTCTATATAATACGCTCACCAGGACCAAAGAACGGTTTGAGCCCATCAATCCCCCTTTTGCAGGCATGTATGTGTGCGGGCCAACGGTTTACGGCGATCCTCACCTGGGCCATGCCCGGCCCGCCATTACATTCGATCTCGTTTTTCGTTACCTGCTGCACCTCGGATATAAGGTAAGATACGTAAGGAACATTACCGATGTGGGGCATCTCGTGGCCGACCTCGATGAAGGGGAAGATAAAATTGCGGTGAAGGCGCGGGTGGAACAGCTGGAGCCCATGGAGATCGCGCAGTATTATGCCGACCGGTACTTCATATACATGGATGCACTGAATGTAAAGCGTCCGAGCATTGAGCCCCGTGCATCGGGGCATATGATCGAGCAGATCCTGATGGTGCAGAAGATCATGGAAACGGGTTATGCCTATGAGGTAAATGGTTCGGTCTATTTCGATGTGGAAAAATACAGTAAATCGTATAATTACGGAAAATTGTCGGGCCGGGTCCTTGAAGACCTCCTTTCCAATACCCGTTCGCTCGAAGGACAGGACGAAAAGCGCAACAGTGCGGATTTTGCCCTCTGGAAAAAGGCTCAGCCCGAACACATCATGCGGTGGCCGTCGCCCTGGGGTGACGGATTCCCGGGCTGGCACCTCGAGTGTTCCGCGATGAGCACCAAATATCTTGGCGAATATTTCGACATCCATGGGGGGGGGATGGACCTTCTCTTCCCGCATCATGAATCGGAAATTGCCCAGTGCCAGGCTGCCATCGGGCACGAATCGGTAAAATACTGGCTTCACAACAACATGATCACCATCAATGGCCAGAAGATGGGGAAATCTCTGGGAAATTTCATCACCCTCGATGAGTTCTTCACCGGAACGCATGCCTCATTGCAGCAGGTCTACAGCCCGATGACCATACGGTTCTTTATCCTGCAGGCGCATTACCGCAGCACCCTTGATTTCTCGAATGAAGCATTGCAGGCTGCTGAAAAGGGGTTGAAGAAACTGCTTGCTGCCTATGAGACGCTGGGAAAGATGATGCCCGCCTCTCACCAGGTTCCTGATATGGTTGAAGAAAGTAGGTTTGCAGGTATCCGGCAGGATTGTTATTCTGCCATGAACGATGATTTCAACAGTCCGATGGTGATTGCCAGCCTTTTTGAATGTGTGCGCATCATCAATTCAGCCGCGGATAATAAAGAGAACCTTTCTGCTGTTGACCTGACCTTGCTGAAGAATACTTTTGACACGTTCCTGTTCGATATCCTCGGATTAAAAGATGAAAAGGCGAATGGTCAGGAGGAATTGGTTGACGGGCTGATGCAGCTTGTGCTGGCAATCCGCCAGAAATCGCGTGAAACCAAAGATTGGGGCACTTCTGATCAGATCAGGGATGCGCTGCAAAAACTGAAGATCACCGTGAAGGACGGGAAAGAGGGTTCGAGCTGGGGGATTGAATGAAAGCAATGAAAGCAATGAAAGCAATGAAAGCAATGCAAACAATGCAAACAATGCAAACAATGCAAACAATGCAAACAATG
>CAZVNF010000130.1:3205-11243 GCA_964628215.1 uncultured Draconibacterium sp. | reverse complement strand
GGATATGGTAAAATGGGCCAGGAAATTGAAAAACTGGCATTGAAAAGAGGTCACGAAATTGTTCTTATCTTCGATAGCCTTGAAGATTGGGAAAATGATGAAGCCCGTCTTCCTGAAGCTGATGTTGCCATTGATTTTTCCACACCTGTAAGCATTGTAGAAAACATATACCATTGTTTCGATGCCAATATTCCCCTTGTGGTTGGAACCACGGGATGGCTTGATGACCATGACAAGGTATATCAGGATTGCATCAGGAGAAACCAGTGCGTGTTTTTCTCCCCCAATTACAGTATCGGGGTTAATCTCTTTTTTGACCTGAACCGGTACCTCGCAAGCCTGATGGCAAAGTGGGAGGATTATACTGTTTCTATCGAAGAAACTCATCATATCTACAAACAGGATGCTCCCAGCGGTACCGCCATTGTGCTGGCAAACGATATTATCCGGTATACCGAAGGAAAAGAGAAATGGGTGCAGGAAACGGTTGAAAACCCTGAAGAACTCGGAATTAAGTCGTACCGCACCGACAATGTCCCCGGTACCCACATCGTTCGGTATGAATCGGAGGAAGATTGTATCGAGATCATCCATACGGCCAAAAGCAGAAAGGGATTTGCTTTGGGTGCACTGATGGCTGCAGAGTGGATTATTGGTAAACACGGCTTTTTTGACATGAAAAATCTTCTGGAGTCGCAAATATTAAACCAACCGGAATAAGAAAATCACTATTTTTACGTTAACTCAGTTAAATCTTAATACTTGCATATGAATCTTTACCTGGTCGTATCCGTTTTACTCTTTATACTTTCCATTGCCGGATTGTACGGAATATTTGAAAAAGCAGGCGAAAAAGGCTGGAAGTCACTGGTCCCGTTTTATAATTGGTATGTCTGGTTGCAGATCATTAAAAAACCACTGTGGTGGTATATCTTCCTTCTCATACCATTTATCAATGTTTTCGTGATCCTCCTGATGATCGTTGAGATTCTGAAGTGCTTTAAAAAACATGGATTACTCGATCAGGCTCTCGGGGTGATTTTCCCGTTTTTCTACCTCCCATGGCTTGCTTATTCACCCAAAGAACAGTATTCTGATCCGTCAAAACAACCTCCCGTGCACAAAACAGCCGTACGTGAATGGGTGGATGCCATTATTTTTGCAGTGATTGCAGCAAGTATTATCCGGATTTTCCTCATTGAGGCTTACACCATCCCAACCTCTTCCATGGAAAAAACACTGTTGGTAGGCGATTACCTGTTTGTAAGCAAAGTGAGTTTCGGACCAAAAGTTCCGAATACCCCGCTGGCTTTCCCGTTTGTACATCATACGCTTCCGCTTACGGAAAGTTCAAAATCCTACCTCGAGTGGATCAAATTACCCTATTACCGGTTCCCCGGGCTTGCCGATATCAAAAACATGGATGTGGTAGTGTTTAATTATCCCGATGGAGATACCTTGTCTGCCAAATTGCAAAGCAACGTCAGTTATTATCAGCTTGTTCGGCGTTATGGGAGAAATGAGGTATGGAACAACAGGCAATATTTCGGTGAAATCATCGCCAGGCCGGTGGATAAACGCGAAAATTTTATCAAACGCTGTATCGGCATTGCTGGTGATTCAATACGGATTGTTGACCGGGTGGTCTATATCAATGGAAAACCTGAACAGAATCCGGGGAAAAGGCAATTCAAGTACCTGGTAAAAACAGACGGAACCCCGATCAATCAAAAAAACTTTGAAAAACTGGATATCACCGAAACAATTTCAACAGATAACAATGGCACCTATGAGCTCACCCTTTCTGAGGATGCCAAGGCGAAATTAGGACAATACAGCAATGTGGTTTCCATCGAACCTATGATCATTCCCAAAGACACACCTGATCCCGACATTTTTCCTTTCGACACTAATTATCGCTGGAATGTGGATAACTTCGGTCCGGTATGGGTTCCAAAACAAGGGGTTACCATCCCAATCAACATGCAGAATATTTGTTTCTACAAACGGATCATTGACATTTTTGAAGATAATGACCTGAAGATCGCCGACGGCAAAATTTTCATCAATGGAAAAGAAGCCACGGAATACACGTTTAAAATGAACTATTTCTGGATGATGGGAGACAACCGGCACAACTCGGCTGACTCCCGCTACTGGGGCTTCGTACCGGATGACCACGTAGTAGGGAAAGCGGTTTTTGTATGGCTTTCACTCGATCCGAATAAATCGCTGCTTGATGGAAAAATACGATGGAGTAAACTGCTGAGAATCGTAAAATAAGTAAATTTGTCCTTTCATTCCAAAAATTTAAAAATCCAAAACCATGAAAAAAGCATTCTTTATTTGCAGTATTGTTATGTTTGCTGTCCTGTGCAATGTCAGCGCTTTCGCCGGCAAGCCATTTGAAGGCGTAATCACTTATAAAATTTCCTACCCCGACAGTAAATTTTCAGAAAGCCAGCTGGCCATGTTCCCCAAAATTCTGACGGTTTCAATTAAAGGAACAAAATCAAGAACAGACCTGCAGATGAGCGGTATGAGCACAGTGGAAATAACGGATTATACTGATAAAACAAGTGTTTCCCTGATTAGCATGATGGGCCAGAAATATGCCATAAAAAAAACAACAGCCGAAATTGAAAAAGAAATAGCGGAAAGTGGCAAGTCCACGGTTGAATTGTCGGAAGAAACAAAGGTCATAGCCGGATATACCTGCAAAAAGGTTGTGGTTACCGTGAATGACGATGGGGTAAAAACTACTTACGAAGCATATTATACCAGTGAACTTGGCAATAAACTGGCCAATTTTAACAATCCTCTGTATAAAGACATTGACGGGGCATTGCTTGAGTTCAGCATGAAAAACCAGGAGGTAAGCATGAAATTCACCGCCAGTGCTGTCGAAAAAAAGAGCATCGCTTCAAAAGATTTTGAAATTCCTTCAGATTACACACTTACTACCCAGGACGAACTGAAAAGCAAGTTCGGTGGTGGTAATGAATAACTCCAATGGCCCGAACAATCAATCCGCCCAGATCAAATACTTTTAAGGGTGAACAAAAGGAAGAGGAAATCCTGATCGAGGAAATACCCCGCCAGGAAGAACCCAGGGTGAAGAAAACCAGGGAAAAGAAAGAAAAAACTCCCAGGGTACCCAAGCCGCCCAAAGAAAAAAAAGAGCGCACCGAACAAGAACTGGCAAGCCTGGAAAGGCGTTTCAGGGTGTTCGGGCTTTTTTCTCTTCTTTTGTCCTTCTATCTTCTTTTTTCGTTCACCTCCTATATCCTCACCTGGCAGACTGATTTCAGCTTTACCGATACCGTTTTCAAACACTTCACCCTTGACGCTTTTTTCGACAATAAAAAACCTGTTGAAAACTGGATGGGGAAAATCGGGGCACTCACAGGTTATCTCTTCATTTCCAAATGGTTCGGGGTCGCCTCCTTCCTTTTTGTAATCATCCTGTTTAATTCAGGCATGAAGCATTTTTTTCACATCACAATTTTTCCGCTTTGGAAAACATTGGAATATTGCTTCTTTGGCATCATCTGGACCCCGGTTTTGTTGGCTGTGGCTGTTCCCGGGAACGATTTGCTGACAGGTGTATACGGTTACCAGGTTAATATCTGGCTCACCGAATTCCTGGGAGTATCCGGACTTGCCATGTTACTTGGTTTTACCGCCCTCAGTTTTTTAATCATTTCGTTCAATGTCCCTTTCCGATGGTTTAAACAAAAAGGAAAGGTGATTCCCGTTGAAGATACAGCCATGGCAATGCCCCCGGTTCAAAATCAAAACATGGCTGAACCGGAAATACCCGTGCAACCTGCTGTTCCTGTAAATTATATGAAGGAGCCCCTGGAAGAAGAATCAACAGAAATCGACCTGGAACTGCCTTCCCGGTTTGCCCCCAAACCAGATGACCGGCCTGATCTTGAACTGCTTATTGAACCTGTGATTGAAGAACCGCCTGTTAAAGGAATTATCGAACACCAGACATTGGAAACAAGATATGATCCGACTTTGGATCTTTCGGGTTACAAATATCCACCCCTTGACCTGCTTAGCGACTATGGCGGAGAAACCCTGAATGTGAATAAAGAGGAACTGGAAGCAAATAAAGATAAGATTGTCAACACGCTCTCCAACTACGATATAAAAATTGCAAAAATAAAAGCAACCATCGGCCCGGCAGTAACCCTTTATGAAATTGTGCCGGAAGCCGGAGTTCGCATCTCCAGGATTAAAAACCTGGAAGACGATATCGCACTCAGCCTTGCTGCCATGGGCATCAGGATCATTGCACCCATCCCCGGAAAAGGCACAATCGGTATTGAGGTTCCCAATCAGAATCCTGAAATAGTTTCGATCAAATCACTTTTAGGCACAGATAAATTTAAGAATACCAACTTTGAATTGCCATTTGTTCTTGGAAAAACCATTTCCAATGAAACCTTTATTGCCGACCTCGCCAAAATGCCCCACCTGCTAATGGCAGGAGCTACCGGGCAAGGTAAATCGGTGGGATTAAATACCATTATTACCTCGCTCCTCTACAAAAAGCATCCTTCCCAGGTAAAATTTGTGCTCATCGACCCTAAAAAAGTTGAATTAACCCTGTACAATAAAATTGAGCGCCACTTCCTTGCCAAACTCCCCGATGCCGAAGAGGCAATTATCACTGATACCAAGAAAGTGATCAGAACGCTGAATTCACTGAACATCGAAATGGACAGCCGCTACGATTTATTGCGTGATGCCCAGGTAAGGAATATCAAGGAATACAATGAAAAGTTCTTTACACGAAAACTTAACCCGAACGACGGACATCAGTTTTTGCCGTATATCGTAATTGTGATCGACGAGTTTGCCGACCTGATCATGACCGCGGGCCGTGAAATTGAAACTCCGCTTGCCCGTTTGGCACAACTGGCACGTGCAACAGGTATCCACCTGATCATTGCAACCCAGCGACCATCGGTAAATATCATCACCGGTACCATCAAAGCCAATTTCCCCGCCCGGATTGCTTTCCGGGTGATTTCTAAAATCGACTCACGCACAATTCTTGATTCATCCGGAGCCGACCAGCTGATAGGACGCGGCGACATGCTGCTGTCAACCGGAAGTGATCTGATACGAATCCAATGTGCCTTTGTGGATACCCCGGAAATAGATAAATTAACAGAATTCATCGGATCTCAGCGTGGCTATCCGGAAGCGTTTGCCTTGCCTGAATATTTTGACGAAGAGAGTGGATCCTCACCCAAAGAATTCAATGCCAACGAAAAAGATGAGTTTTTCGGAGAAGCCGCACGACTGGTTGTAAATCACCAGCACGGATCCACCTCACTGATTCAGAGAAAATTAAAGCTTGGGTATAACCGTGCCGGCCGCATTATTGACCAGCTGGAAGCTGCCGGAATTGTGGGCCCGTTTGAAGGCAGTAAAGCCAGGGATGTTCGCTACAAGGATATCTCTTCCCTGGAAGAGTACCTTTCAATTTTAGGACAGAAATAATGGCTCATCCTACACATAAACTTAATATAACTACTCCAAAATTATGAATATCAGAACTATATTGACCAGCCTGATCATTGTTTCATCCGTGCTTGCATTCTGCCAGGGGAAAGACCCCAGGGCAGTTGCCTTATTGGAAGAGGTGAGCAAAAAGGCCAAATCTTTTAAATCCATCAAAGTTGATTTTTCATATTCAATGGAAAATACAAAAGCCAGGATAAATGAAGAAAAGACGGGTACTTTGCTGGTTTCGGGCGATAAGTACAAAATGTCGGCAGCCGGCCAAACCGTGATTTGCGACGGTAAAACCATATGGACTTATCTCAAGGAATCTAATGAAGTCCAGGTGAATGCGCTTGAGAATAAGGATGATGCTATGACACCCTCCAAATTGCTTACCTCCTATAACTCCAACTACAAGTCAAAGATTATTAAAAGCAGTGATCCTTCCGTGGAATCTGTTGAATTGATTCCCAATACCAGTAAAACTTTCACAAAGGCGATTCTTGGAATAGACAAAGCAAAGAAACAGGTAAAAAGCTTCACACTTTACGATAAAAGTGGAAACACCTTTACTTATAAGATCAAATCATATATTACAGATACCCCTGTTACGGATGCGGATTTCACCTTTGATACAAAGAAATTCCCCGGGGTGGAAGTCATCGACATGCGTTAACCATGCAAACCAGGCAAACTACCGATCCGGCGAAGTTGCGGGAAATTGCAACAAAAATCCGCAAATCGGTTATTTCAAGCCTTGCTGAAGCCAAATCAGGGCACCTTGGCGGCTCTCTCGGGCTGGCTGATATTTTCACTTCACTCTATTTTTCCATATTAATCCATGATCCAGGCAATCCTTCATGGCCCGGCCGCGACAGGTTGATCCTGAGTATCGGGCATGTAGCCCCGGTTTTGTATGCCACTCTGGCACATGCCGGGTATTTCCCCATTGACGAACTAACAACATTGCGAAAGCTGGGGAGCAGGTTGCAGGGGCATCCCGGGAGGGATCATGGCCTGCCAGGCATCGAATTATCTGCAGGTTCACTTGGACAGGGATTATCCGTAGCAGTGGGAATGGCACTTGCTGCTAAAATGGATCATCAGACACACCGGATATTCAGTATCCACGGAGACGGAGAATTGCAGGAAGGTTCAATCTGGGAGGCAGCGATGTCGGCATCACATCACAATCTCGGCAACCTGGTTGCCATTGTTGACCGAAACGGGCTCCAGATCGACGGGAATACAGAAGATGTTATGAAACTGGAACCGCTTGGCGAAAAGTGGAGTAGTTTTGGCTGGCATGTGGTTCACTGTGACGGGAATAATATGGAACAGTTGCTGGAGGCATTTGCAAACGCCGGAAAAAATAAAGGCAATCCTACGGTAATCATTGCTAAAACCCTGATGGGAAAAGGTATCCGGAGTATTGAAGGGGACTATAGATGGCACGGCAAAGTCCCGACTCAGGAACAGGCGTCCGATTTCTTAAATCTACTGTAAATGAGTCTGTTTACCGGAAAAAAGACAGAACATGAATCATTTCAAACTGGAGCAGTATATAAATAAAGGCAGCAAACCAACCAAAACCGGTTTCGGCGAAGGCTTGCTTGAAGCCGGACTGAGAAATGAGGGTGTGATTTGTATTGGTGCAGATATAACTGCCTCTGTCGGCTGTAATTTATTTGCAGAAGCTCTCCCCCATCGTTTTATTTCGCTTGGCATCGCAGAGCAGAATTGTGTCGGAGTTTCAGCCGGACTTGCTCTGGAAGGTAAAATTCCCGTTTTCTCAACCTATGGCGTATTTGCGGCTCTCAGGGCTGCCGACCAGATCAGGGTCTCATTATGTTACAACAACCTCCATGTGGTTATCGGAGGTGCCCATGCAGGAGTTTCGGTTGGTCCCGATGGTGCCACACACCAGGCACTTGAAGATATAGCCATCATGAGGGTTTTGCCAAATATGACCGTACTTTCCCCCTGTGATGCAACTCAAACCAGGCTGGCAGCCATTGCCGCTATCGAACAATGCAAAGGCCCGGTGTATATCCGTTTTGGCCGGGAAGCCATGCCCGATTTTACCGATGAAAGTATGGGTTTCGAGATAGGAAAATCACAATTGTTAAAATCAGGAAATGACCTAAGCATAATTGCCACGGGGCATATGGTGTGGCAGGCACTTGAGGCAGCAGAAATCCTCGGATCCAGAGGACTGAGTGTACGGGTTATCAACATGCACACGATCAAGCCCATTGATGAAGATGCAATCATCCTTGCTGCCCGTGAAACCGGAGCCATCATTACCGCAGAAGAGCACCAGGTTGCCGGAGGCCTTGGCAGCGCAGTTGCAGAAGTAGTCGTCCGGCACTGTCCGGTTCCTATGGCCTTTATTGGGATGCCAGACCGTTTTGGCGAATCGGGAGATCCCTTGCTGTTGATGGAAAAATTCGGACTGTCCGCCGAAGCCATTGTAGAAGCATCCACCCGTTTACCCGTTCACCCGTTTACC
>CAZVNF010000130.1:0-3105 GCA_964628215.1 uncultured Draconibacterium sp. | reverse complement strand
ATCCCCTCCGGATAATCAATCCTGCTCAGCGTAAGCCCTTTTGCAGGTGCAGAATCCCCTGCGTTTGACCTGTTTTTGCTTTCAATGATCAGTTTCACCTCCGAAAGTGAGGTTTTACCGGTTCCCAACTGAAGGAGAGTTCCCACAATTGCCCGCACCATGTTTCGCAGGAAACGGTCGGCAGTAATCGTAAATACCAGTTCTGTGCCTGCCATCTCCCATCGTGCATAACTGATACAGCAGATATTGGTCTTAGTATCTGTATCAACTTTTGAGAATGAAGTAAAATCCTGGTAAGCCATTATCATGGCGGCACCTTCATTCATGAGATGAAGATCAATGTCACCATATATATGATGCGTATAATTCCTGCGAAACGGATCTAAAGTCCTGGCGATGCAATACCGGTATGTTCGTGATATCGGGCTGAAACGTGCATGGGCATCATTTTTGACCGGACAAATTTCAAACAAAACAATATCACCCCCAAGGTAGCGGTTCAAACGAAATACAAATTTTTCACATTCCGGCTTTGACAATTGAAATTCCACATCAAAATGAGCAAAAAAGTCATGGGCGTGAACACCTGTGTCTGTGCGGCCGGCGCCAGTTAATTGAATGTTCCGGCGCATCATCATGCTCATGGCCTCTTCCAGTGTTTGCTGAACAGTGATTGCATTGGGCTGCCGTTGCCAGCCATGAAAATGGGTGCCATCATAGGCTAAGCGTATGAAATACCTGTAGAGGTTCATTATCAATTAAGAACTGATTTTTTCGATTAAACCAACTTTTTCGGCAAAGTTAATACAGTAAACTTAACGCATCTACTTCCCTTTTATCAAAAACTTTGAAATACCTCCGGAAAGGTAAACATAATTCCACCACCATGCCGACAGGTTTTTGAATATAACTCCTTTTCTCAGTTTGTAGGTTTTATAGTGTTTCATAATGCCCAGATACGAATTCATACTGGTCTGAAATTTTTCTGAATGAAAATTGCCTTTGATGCGACTGGTAATATGCATGCGATATGGTTTGATCACCACACCCAGAAAAACAACTCCTGTGGTATAATGTTGAAGATAAATCTTGCGGGGATGTAACTGCAACATGAGTTTTGTTTTCAGGTATTCACGTACAGCAGGGATGACCGATTTCAAATAATACTGATCAGGATGAACCACAACAATATCATCCACGTACCGGCCATAATATTTCAAATTGAGTTGCTGCTTCATAAAATGATCAAATTCATCGAGATAAATATTGGCAAACAACTGCGAAGTGAGATTCCCGATTGGCAGACCTTGGTTTTTGCCAGCATAAAACAAACTTTTCGAAGGCGGTAACCCTTTCCATTCGCTCATTTTGCTTTTAATAATGCAACCATTTACCGGATTGTTGAAAATTGTTTGGCGGATCAGGTAAAGAATAGTGCCGCATCGCGATGCGACATTACTAAAATTAGTATCGCCGTGATTTTGCCCGAATTTTTAATGATTACCCGGCTTACCATCTCATAAAGCAGCGACCGGTCAATCGACATAAAATAGCCCTGAATATCCATCTTCAGGATATAGCAATCATTATGATAATTCTCAGAACAGGATCTGATAAAATGGTTTACCCTTTGTATTCCGTAATGTGTTCCCTTTCCTTTGCGGCAACTATAGCTGTCGTTGATAAACCGCTTTTCAAATACAGGGGAAATGTAGTTGAAGATAAGGTGATGGATAATCCTGTCGCGGAAATCGGCAGCAAACACTTCCCGTTTCACGGGTTTATTGACGATGAAACAGATGCTTGGCCGTGGTTCGTACCTGCAGTTTATAATTTCATCGCAAAGTTCGATCAGATTGTGTTCGTAGTGAAGTTCAAATTTCAGGGCATTGTATGTATTCCGCTTGTTGCTTCGATCATCACATTGACAAGAACCATTCGTTTCAGGCTGATTTGTTTCGTATCGTGCAAAATCCGTATCAACAACCGGATAATTTCAAGATGCTCCCTGATTTTTAAAATAAACGGAACTTTATCATTATGGGAATTCGCTTTGTAAATATTGACAATCATTTCTATAGATTCCAAATGAACGCGCTGACCCAGCGTATATTAAAAGATTTTGGAAGGTTGGAGTATAAATCAAACAACTCGATTATGCGATCGTATGATTTTTTAAATACCGGAAGCTCGATGTATAGCGCCATGTTTTTGTTTTAAAAAAGCCCTCACCCATAAAGGATGAGGGCCATGGTAAAGGCAAAGTCTCGAACGCAGCGGGCGGAGAAGCCGTACGCCATGTTGTTGTTGTTCATGTTGCTGTTCCCACTGTTGAAGTTCAGGTTCCAGCCGTTAGTGGCATCGTTCTGCGTACTACTCCAGTAGTTGCCGTTTGAGCCGCGATTGTTCAGTGAACCATCGCTGTCGTTCAGGTACCCGGCAGCATCAACACAAAAAGTTGCCACTCTACAATTGGCAGAATGTAAACGAACACACTACCAGCTTTTAGCTAACGGCAGCCTCTATCCAAACGTTTTCAAGGTATTTACACCATTAGCGGGCAACCAGACTATACTTCTGCACACTAAACACAGCCATGGCCGTGTTTACTCCGGCATTTACTTCACCAATTTTATTTTATTCTGTAAATCAATTAAAAACTGCATGCTTTGCATCGGGGATTGAGATTTGGGAAAACCAATTGATACCACATCCATATTGAGTTTCTTAACCCTTTTCTTGATTGGTTTGTAAGGCTTTATCAATTCAATAAACCGCCAGGCGCTCTGCTCGTAAACATTGCAGAAGAGCGCTTCTTTAACGATGAATATGGTCAGATTTTCTGCTGATTTCGTTACTGCTTCATCAATGGTCATTTAAAAATTGATTTTACTATTTTTAGCAAAATAGTCCTGGAAATATTAGCCTCCTCTGATTTATCAAAAATGGTGATCAAATAAATTTCAAAGGTTAGAGCCAAGCGACTCTCCAAGTTTAGGATTGTTTATCAAATCTTTTTCCAGGTTTACCAATTCAAAGTCTAGTGAGGGGAATTTTCTCGCAAGTCGTTTATATTTGCTCTCAAAAAAAGGTGTTGGTATAACA
>CAZVNF010000129.1:0-11472 GCA_964628215.1 uncultured Draconibacterium sp. | reverse complement strand
TTGTGCATTTCCATCGTCACCATATCAACAAACGCGCTCTCCTTCTGGATCCGTTCGTTTAATTCTTTGATGTCGGTTTCAACCATGTCATTGTTTTTTTGAGGGTGCAAATTTATAAAATGAAAAAGTTACAATACTACCATCGGTGTTAATATTTGTTAACCATTTCGTTAAAAAATTGTTAATGCAGCAAATCCGGAGGTTTATTCATGGTGATATGATTCGCCACGGATGATGGTGAGTCCCCTGTATAACTGCTCGGTGAAAAAGAGCCGCACCATCTGGTGAGAAAACGTCATTCTTGATAAAGAAAGTATGAAGGTTGCCTGCTTTTTTATTTCCGGATCGAAACCAAAAGGCCCTCCTACAACAAACACAAGGTTTTTGCTTCCGGTTAAAAATTGCTTGTTCAGAAAAGAGGCAAATTCGGCCGAGGCCATCTCTTTCCCGTTTTCATCGAGCAATACGATTATCTCTCCCGATACGAGTTGCTTGCTTAAAAGCAACGATTCACGGGCATTCTGTTCAGCATGTGACAGGCTGGCGGCATTTTTTAAAGCAGGAATTTCAACTATGTCAAATGGGATGTATCTTTTTATCCGCGTTGCATATTCACGAATTCCTGTTTTCAGATATTCCTCCTCTGTTTTTCCGATCAGCAGTAACTTGATTTTCATAAATATGATGCAAAGATGCAAAAATCAACGGATTTTTTGTACGTTTGTATTTATAAATATCACCCCTTATCCTGAACCAAAATGAAAAATTTGTATGTCAAGCCGGGTGTTTTGATCATCCCCTTATTGCTCTTACTGGGGTTTACGGCATTTTCAGGACCTGAAGAAACAGCAGCCCAGGTCGCCACGGCTATTCAGGCAGGAAATTCGGCCGATGTTGCCAAACACTTCAATGCAATGGTCGATCTTACCCTGCCCGGGTACGATGACACCTACAGTAAAACCCAGGCGGGGCAGATATTGAAGGACTTCTTTGCCCAGAACCAGGTTAAAAGTTTTAAAACCACCCGTCAGGGCTCTTCTCCTGATGGATCGCAATACACAATCGGCAGCCTGGAAACAGGAAAAAAAGTTTTCCGGGTCTATTTTATAATAAAATTATCCGGAGGACAATACCTGATTCAGCAATTACAGGTCCAGGAAAACTGATTTGCCTCATGACTATCGACGAGATTATTAAAAATGCCCTTGCAGAAGATATCGGAGACGGTGATCATACAACCCTTGCCACCATGCCAGGCAATGTACCTGGAAAGGCCCGGCTCCTGGTAAAAGACCATGGAATATTATGCGGGGCAGACCTTGCAGAACGGATATTCAAAATGGTGGATCCTGCTGTTCAGGTCAGCAAATACATCCGCGACGGCGCCGAAATAAAAAAAGATGATGTGGTATTTGAAGTGAACGGAAATAAAAGCTCCATTCTGATTTCGGAAAGGCTGGTATTAAACTTCATGCAAAGATTGAGTGGAATCGCTACCGCAACCAGCCGGGCTGTCAAACAACTGGAAGGATTAAAAACGAAAATACTCGATACACGAAAAACCACTCCCCTGCTGCGTGAACTCGAAAAATATGCCGTAAGAACAGGAGGTGGAACCAACCACCGGATGGGTCTTTATGATATGATCATGATCAAGGATAACCACGTGGATTATGCCGGAGGGATTGCAAAAGCCATTGAGGCAGTGGTACAGTATCTTGACCGGACCGGTAAAAAACTTAAAATCGAAATAGAAGTCCGCAACCTGGATGAATTGAACCAGGTACTGGCCCATGGAAAAATAGACCGCATCATGCTCGACAATTTTTCTGTTAAATCCATGACGGAAGCGATCATCCTGATCAACGGCCGGTTCGAAACCGAAGCCAGCGGCGGCATCACAGAGGGGAGCCTCCGTGCTTATGCTGAAACAGGGGTGGATTTTATTTCGATGGGGGCGCTCACCCACCAGATAAAAAGTCTCGACATGAGCCTTAAAGCAGAAGAAAAGTGAGCTGATATGCCATTAAAAAAAAAACTCACAAACCGTATCCTGGCGTGGGGCCCTGTCGTTAAAATACTGCAAGTTTCCCAAAGAATAACCCTGCCCGGTTTCGAGGGGGTTCCCTTGTACGATGTGGCTGTTTTTTTCATCCGGGGCCTTACCCAGGGCTATATCACATCACGTGCCGCAGCCATCTCCTATTCCGTTTTCCTTGCAATTTTTCCCTTTCTGATTTTCCTTTTCACCATCATCCCGTTTATCCCCATTGATAACTTTCAGCAGCAGTTGCTGGGGATTATTGAGGATTTCCTGCCCAAACTGGCTTATGATTCGGTAAAAGACACCATCATCGATATTGTAACAAGACCCAGGAGCAGTTTATTGATCCTGAACCTTATTTTAACCCTGTATTTCTCAACAAATGGGGTAAACAGCCTCATTGAAGCGTTTAACAACACCTATCACACGGTCGAAACACGGTCAAGTTTCAAGCAATACCTGGCTTCCATCGTCATTGTGCTGATCAACAGCTTTTTACTAATCATTGCCATCGGGCTCATGACTTTCGGTTCTTCAATGTTGTCATGGTTGCTCCCGCAGAATACCCAGAACAGCTTTTTTGTTTTGCTTCTGCTTCAGGTTTTGAGATGGTTGACTATCCTGGGATTATTATTAATGGCCATTTCCCTGGTATATTACCTCGCCCCGGTTAAGCAGAAATCTTTCCGGTTCTTTTCCGCCGGATCCCTCCTCGCCACATTTTTGATTGTGATCACCACACTGGGGTTCAACTTCTATGTTGATAACTTCTCCAGTTATAATGCCTTTTATGGTTCCCTGGGTACCTTAATGATCGTTTTAGTGTGGATCTATATCAATGCGATCAGCCTGATACTGGGGTTTGAACTTAACGCCAGTATCCGGATTGCGAGACGACCATAAGAGGTGATGCGCAACAATGCCGGTGATTATTTCTGCAGGTACTTCCTGACCATTGGAACCAGTTCTTTCCGGTAGGCAAAATAAACGAGGATCAGGGCAACGATAAACTGCCCGATTTCCACCTGGAACTTCAGGCTGGCCGGGGCCAGCGTTTCAGAAATGATGACCATCAAAATGTATATAACCGGGGTATAAAACAGTTTCCAGGCGTTCACTTTAAACGTATAAACTTTTCTGCATTCAAAATACATCAGTAATGCCTGGACTGGCTTAACCAGGAAATTCGTCCATACAGCCCCTATGATTCCAAAAAAATGAATCAGGATGATGCCTGCAACCACATTGAAAATGGCACTGATAATAAATACTCTTGGCAATGCGGCGGTGCGCTTGAAGAACATCAATGGAGCCAGAAACATGTAAAACCAAACCCGGGTGGCATACCCGGCAGCCAGAATGGCAAGATATCCGAATGCCTGGTAATACACAGGTTTGAAAATCACCAGTGGGATAATCATCGGTACAATAATCACAAACAGCGGGATTACCAGCAAAAACAATGCAGTAATGCCATTGTAGTAGCGATTGATCTCATTGTTGCTTTCCTTCAGGTTTTTATCTTTCCAGATATTGTAAATTTTCGGGTTGATGGTGTTGACCAGACCGGTCATCACCAGATCTAACCCAATTACGAGTTTCACCGCGATATCAAAAATACCCACATAGGTGGTATCGCCCATCAGGCTGGCAATGAGGAAACGGTCAACATAAGTGACCACCCAGGTAAGCAGGGCATAAAGAATTATCGGGGAACTGTAGGAAAGGATCTTCTTCAGATAGTCAGGATTCCATGCCAGACCATATTCGCGGCCTGCCATGGTAAGCGATACCGAAGCCACCACTGCGGCAGGGATCAGCCGGCCAAGTATCGGACCGTACATGGTGAACGGAAATAAATACAAAATTGTCAGGGAGCCCCCGATGGTCAGGATGAAATTGGATATATTGAGCCAAAAAAACCTCTCCGGCCGCTGCTGGTTGATCAACAGGCTTGAGTAAGTTTTAAATATGCTGTTGAATACCCCGGAAAGGATCGTAAACAAGCCAAAAGGGAACAGCTCGATAAAATCACTGCTTTGGAACACAAAATTGAACAGCCGGAGCCCTCCGAGGGTGAAAACAGTAAAAGTTACTGCACCCAGCATGGAAATGCCGATAAAAACAGTACCTAAAAAATCCCTGACTTTTTGTTTGTCGTCCTTGTAGTCAAAATACATCACTCCCGCCGACATGTCCATACCATAAGAAGAGATGATCTGGATCAGGTACATCAGTGCAATGTACATGGCATTCACCCCAAACTGACCTGGGGTAAGGTAGGCTGTAAACCATGGAAGCAACAGAAAGCCGGAGGCATAAGGCAGGGCTCCTACGAGTGAGTATATGACAGAAGATTTGAAAAAGCTGCGGGAGATCATTTAGTTAAGGGTCGAAAATCAAACTGTACCGGTAAAAAGATTGAGAACGCGGCTTTCACGAAGACCAAATGTAAAGTGCTCAAGCACACGCGCACGCGCCTGGGCACCTGTTTCCATTTGCAGCGCACGGCGCACGGCAGCTTCCAGTAAAGAAACATCACGTTGCATCACAATTTGTCCTGTATCCCCAATGGCATCGGGAATCCCGTTTACATTGGAACCAACCGGGATGCACTCGCAAAGCATGGCTTCATTGAGCGTATTTGGCATCCCTTCTGTAATGGATGCCTGGACGAAAACCTTTGCCCGGTTATACTCTTCAAACAAAACATCATCCGGACAAAATGAAAAAATGACCTGAAGGTTTGGAACAGATCCGATGTGGTAATTCGCTTCGATCCATGGAAGAAACTTCTTCTTAATCCCGATGAGGGTAAAGTTCAGATCAGGATTTCTGCGGGCCATTTCGGTAAAAAGATCAAATCCTTTGTTCAGGAAGTCGGAATTTCCGCTCATCGTACCCACGGTCAGCACCTGCGTCGGAACCTTCTTAATATCCTGTTTCCGAAAATATTTAGAGGTGTCGATGCCATTGGGAATGATCGTCATCGGAGTCGAAATCCCCGGAACATAAAATTGAATGCCATCTTTTTTGCCTTCGGGCGTATAATAAAAGTTTTCATGAAAAAGCAGTGACTGATGATTTGGAATGATCATAAATGCATTTCGCAGCGCGTATTTTACAAACCGCCCTCTCCACTTTTTCTGATACACCCCCTTGCCTAATTCCGGATAACACACCGCTTCCTGGCCGCCGGCAAAAATAAAGACTTTTTTCTTCAGCAACTTGCCTATAAACACCATGATTGCAGCATGATAGTCGCCAAACCAGGTAACCATTGCCGCACTTCCCCCTGCATTGAACAGGAGAAAAAACACCAGGTTTATCATCCGCCTGGCAAAGTAGATCCCCGATTTCTTCTGATTGATCAGAAATGGAACAACACGAAATCTCTTTTCCAGAATCCGCTGATCCGATAGAATAAACGAGGAATCGGCATGCTTTATGTAAAGAATTTTTTTCATGGCTCCGCTGCGCTGGAATCAGGATGAATAAGCACGGATACAGCGTTCTATTCCGTCTTCGAAGGAGACTTTGGGAAACCATCCAAGGTCACTGCCGGCTTTTCTGATATCGGCGTAAAGATCAAATATTTCGTTGGGACGTGTGATGGCCCTGGAACGATATTCCTTTTTGTTTCCGGTATACTGCATAACAAGCTGGATGATCTCTTCCACACTCTTTGAACAACCACTGCCAATATTGTAAATACCTTTCGGTGCCCCCATGGAAAGCATCAGCGCATGAACCAGGTCATCAATGTAAACATAGTCCCGCTTAGGTCTCAAATCCATCACCTCAACCACCGGAATGGCAGGATCCATCACTTTTGAGATGATCTCACTGATTAAAAAAAGTTTCGACTGTCCCGGTCCGAATGCGTTGAAAGGCCTGAAAACAGTAACCTGAACGTTGAAGTGGCCGGAATAGAAATTACAGGCCGATTCGGCCATCACTTTGCTGTGACTGTATGGGTTGTAGGATTTTACGGGATGAGTTTCGTCAACCGGAAGATAATCCGGCTCCCCATATAGATATGAACTGATGTAGGTAAGGCCGGCCCCTGTTTTACGGCAGAACTCCAGGACATTTACAGTTCCCATAACATTGACCTGGTAAAAATCATACGGCACTCTCCAGCTTTCCGGTACGAATGTCTTTCCGGCAAGATGAAATACATGGTGAATCTCATGGTCAGCATAACCTGCCAGGGTTTCGCCCTGGCTGATATCCCCATTCGCCTGGTCCAGTTCCAGCACTCGGTGTCCTGCTTCAAGCAAGTACTTTACTAATTTCTGCCCGATAAATCCGGCAGAACCGGTAACAAGAATGTTGCTCACAATAGACTGTTAAGTTTTTCGATATCCTCATTCGCCTTTTCGTAATCATCAGGGCGGCCGATGTCAAGCCAGTAACCAGTGTAGGGAAAAGTTTTCGCCGGCTGCTTTTTTTCAAGCAATGCAAGCATAAGGTCATCAAATCCAAAATGGGCGGAAGGGGGTACAAGTTCCAGAACCAGTTTGTTCATTACATAAACCCCCATACTCACCTCGAATACAAATTCAGGTTTTTCACGAAAACCGGTAGCAAACTTCGTTACCGGATCTACATCGATCACCCCGAAATCAATTTTTGTTCTTCGTGTATACGTGGAAACTGTCAGAAGGGAATTGCCGTTGAGATGATAATTATACAAATCGCGGAATGGAAGATCGGTAAGCAAATCCCCGTTCATGACCAGGAAATGGTCGGGCAACCCGGTTATCAGTTTCACTGGACCAACCGTTCCCAGGGGCTCGTCTTCAAGTGAATAATTTATCTTCAGTCCAAACCTGCTGCCATCTCCAAAAAAAGCCATAATGATCTCGGCAAAATGGTTGAGGCAGATATACACCTCCTCTACTCCCTCGCGCTGCAGACGCGTGATGAGAATTTCAAGAATTGCCTTCTCTCCTACCGGAACCAGCGGCTTTGGAATAACCGACGTATATGGCTTTAATCGTGTTCCCTTCCCCCCTGCCAATATGACTGCTTTCATCGGAATTATTTAAACCGGGTGAATATAATTTGAACTAGTTTATATGATCCAAGTGACAAAATTAAGATTATTTTCTATTTTTGCTTGGAATTCATTTTACCGGCAACAATCACCCTATGACAACCAAGGAAAGCAAACTTACGGGACAGACATTCTGGGAAGATTACTGGGAAGGAAAACCAGGGCAGAAAGGCGGTAAAAAGACAAGCCTGCTGATCAGGGAAATTTTAAAAACCTTCGACCGGCTTCTGCCATCCAAAAAAGGATTGACCATCCTGGAGGTAGGAGGTGCTTATGGTGAATACCTGCTGTACCTTACCCGGCGGTTTGAGTACAAAGCTTATTCACTGGATTATTCGCGTATCGGGAATGAACAAACCCTGGAAACCTTTTCAAAAGCAGGATTACCTGTGGAGGTTTTTGAGCGCGATCTGTTTTCCGACAATTCAGACCTTCCAAAATTTGACATTGTATATTCCCTTGGATTTATTGAACATTTCGACGACCCCGAAAAAGTAGTGGCAAAACATCTTGACCTGCTTAAACCAGGCGGGATACTTCTCCTCGGAGTTCCGAATTATGCCGGTATTTATCAACCGGTGCTCAAACGGCTTGCCCCTTCCATCGCTCAAACTCATAATTTGCAGATCATGAACCTTGACAATTGGAAAGTGTTTGAAGAAAAACTTGCCATGGAAACCGTATTTAAAGGATATATTGGGGGATTTGAACCTCTCAACATGAAAAAACTGGAGGTCCGGAATCCGTTAAACCATGCCATTTACTTTTTAACCAGGGTTTTAATGGTGTTGTTTTCATTCAGGTTGCAGTTCCTGAGGAATTTCAATTCCAGGCACTGGAGCGGGTATTTGATCGGCATTTACCGTAAGAATAAATCATGAGAACTTCATGTTTTTTATTTATCCTCCTGATAATACCATTTATTGCCAATTCAGCAGAAGTTAATGAAAGCACTGGCAGAAAGGAACACATTCTTTGTGTCGACTCGCTGAACAAACTTGCCAACGATTCGATAGACACGAATGAAAAACTTGCACGGTTTTCCGCCAATGAAGCTTTTTCTCTTGCAAATCAGATCAATTATCCCAAAGGTCAGGTAGAAGCCCTTGTTGCCCTGGCAAGATATTATCATCTCAAAGAGGACTATGTTAAAACGCTGGAATTGTATTTTAAAATAATCGACCTGCATGAGTATTATAACGACAACCGGGGCCTGATTATCGGGTATACCCGGGTAATTCAATTGTTCCTGCTTATTAAAGACTATGACCTGGCAGAAAAATATCTTGTCATGATGTCTCATGCTGCCCAGCGCAGTCAAACTGCAGAATCATACGCGCAAATGTATTATTTCCAGGCAAAGTACTATTATGCCATGGGAGAGTACGACCATGCTATCCGTAACTTTTACCTGTGCATTCCATATTTCCGGGGAATGAATGATCAAAATTTCGAGGGAGGAACCTATAAACTGCTGGGTGATGCATACGTACAAAAAAAAAAGTACAACCTGGCTCAATTCAATTACCGAATGGCCATTGCGGTCCTGCAAACCATTCCTAATCTCACTGAACTGTCGGTAATCTATACCCGGATTGCGCATATATACCAGGTACTGAATAACCATAAATTAAACTTGGAATTCAATCTGCTTGCACTTAAAATCCGGGAGGAAACCGGCCATCCTGTTTTAATTTCATCCTCCTGCCTGAATGTTGGAGAAGCATATTGGTTTCTGGGGAAAAAAGAGGAAGCCCATCTTTATCTTGAGAGGTCACTTAAACTTGCTGAAAAAATTAAAAAAACAGACCTTTTAGAGGCAATTTACTCACAATATTCCACTTTTGCAAAAGCTGAAAACAGGCACGACGATGCCCTCAATTACTTTACCAGGTGTGTTGAATGCAGGTCCAAAATGAACCAGGACCGTAACCGCCTGGAAATATTAATTCTCGATGCAAACCGCACCATCCGGGCCAGCGAAACACAAAATGATTTACTGAATCAGGAAATCCTGTTCCAGGAACTTCAGATAAGAAATCGCCGGGTTGAAATATTTTTATTCGAAGTTGTTTTTTTACTGATGCTGTTGCTCATACTCTTTGTCGATGCTGTTGTACGCAGAAACCACAAGCGTAAAAATGAACTGAAATTACTGAATGAACGCCTTACTTATGAAATCGATACACGTATCAAAGCAGAAGGAAGACTTAACCGGAATGAAGAACTGCACCGGTTCCTGGCTGAAAACACCGTGGATGTGATTTCATTGATGGATGTTAATTTGCAGAGGCTTTACATCAGCCCCTCCTGCGAGAAATTTTATGGATATCCGATTCACGAAATCATGAAAATGACCAGCCCGCTGGATTTGGTTGAACAACCCTTTCATGTTTATGTAAATCAGCGTCTGATTGAGATGTTTCGTTCCAAAAATTCAACCCGTTACCTGTATAAGGTAATGCGGAAAGATGGCGCAACTTTTTGGGCGGAAGCCAGTATCAACCCAATTATAAATCCGGTAACGAATGAAATAAAAAATTTGATTACCGTGGTGCGCGACATTTCCGAAAGGGTGAAATATGAGGAGGAACTGTCGGAAAATTCGAGACAAAAAGAATACCTCCTGCGTGAAATCCATAACCGCGTTAAAAACAATTTCGCCATACTGGTAAGCCTGATGAATATGCAGCGTGACCAGTCGGACAATCCCGAGCTGAGCAGTTCTCTTACCGACCTGCAGTTAAGGGTTCGCACCATGTCGCTTGTTCATGAACAGCTTTACCATGCTAAAGAGATCAGTACGATCCCATTCGACAATTACCTTTATCATCTTTCTCTGATTATTTCAAGTTCATTTAACAACAAACACATTCAATTGGTCACGGTGGTGCAGCCTTGTAAGGTCGCCATTGAAATGGCTCTCCCACTCGGGCTGATAATCAATGAACTCATCACCAACGCCTATAAATATGCCTTCCCCGGAAATCGTGAAGGCACAATCCGGGTATCTCTGACTCCGGAAAATGAAGAAAAATTCTGTATATCAATTTGTGACGACGGAGTTGGATTACCCGGGGATTTTACTATGAATAATACCAAATCCATGGGATCACAGATTGTCGGGATCCTTGTAGAACAGATTGAAGCAGTTCTGGAAGTTACCAGCAACGGGGGCGCCTGTTTCCGCATTCTGTTTTCAACATCCCTAGAAAAATAACTTATGAAAAAACAAAATACAAAAATCGTCCTCATCGGGGCAGGAACCATTGGAACCGCCCTGGGGAATATTCTTGCGGAAGCCGGACTGGACAACATTCTCCTTCTTTCCATTGAAGACCAGGTGGTTGACGACATTAACCGGATACATATCAATTCCAAATACTTTCCGGCATTACACCTGCATCCCGCACTTCAGGCAACAACCGATGTGACTGTTCTTGAACAGAGCAGTATGATATTCCTGGCCATTCCCTCGGTGGCAATGATGGACTACCTGAAAAAGATCCAGGCTCACATTCCGGCTGATGCAATTTTGATAAACCTTGCAAAAGGCTTCGGATCCGGGAAAAAAACAATTCCGGAATGCCTGGGTGAGGAGTTTCCCAACCCTTTGTGCACCATGAAAGGCCCTAGTTTTGCCCGGGAGATAATCAACCGCCTGCCAACCGGTTTTACACTGGGGTTTCAGGACCAGGACCAGATCAGGAAAATAAGTGGTATTTTCAGCAATACCAACATCCACCTCGACTATTCCGATGATATCCGCGGAGTTGAAATTCTCAGTATCCTGAAAAACATATACGCCATTGTACTTGGAATCGTTGATGCTCAGTTCAACTCTCCAAACCTGCGCTTTCTCATACTTACCAAAGCCTTTCAGGAGATGAGAAACGTGCTGATTGCATCCGGTGGCAGGGCAGGCACATTATTTAATTATTGCGGCTATGGCGACTTTACACTCACTGCGTTGAACGACCTAAGCCGCAATCGCACACTTGGGCTCCTCATCGGGAAAGGCTTTTTTACCGAACATGTTTCGCATGAGCTGGTTCTTGAAGGGAAAACCGCTGCCGAAATATTCTATATGGAAATATCTAAAACTAAAGTGGTGGAGGACCAATTCCCTATTATGGCAGAACTGTACAAAATATTTCATACAAAATATGATATCTCGCAGTTCGTTAATAAAATCCTCGATTTCCCTGAACAATTTACCAGTCGGGATTAGTCAATGAAAGCAATAATGGTAAATCACAAGTCATACCTCGTAAAATCGTAAATGCTTTTCGTATCTTTGCATTCATTTTCGGGGCTGACTGGTTTTGACAGCAGGGAAGTGGAATTGTAAGCATGCCGAGTGTTC
>CAZVNF010000128.1:0-11509 GCA_964628215.1 uncultured Draconibacterium sp. | reverse complement strand
AGCTTATACAATAGCATATACAAAGCTTATACAATAGCATATACAATAGCATATAGAAACCATATGCCAATTGCATGGAATTAACATGTATCCACATTGAATTAACATGAATTTAACGCATGAGTTCGTCCCAAATGCAGTACTCTTTAACTTTTTTGCCTTATGGAAGCAGAGTAGTTCATTTCTTCCGTATATTTATATGTCCTTACATATAATTGATTTGCTTCCTTCTCCTGAAAAAACCAACCATTTTCATCCTGGCACTGTTCCTTGCAAACGCTACAATGGCTCAATGGTTCTGGCAGAATCCGTTGCCGCAGGCCAATGATTTAACTTCAGTAATGTTTCCCAGTTCCAGCATTGGATATGCGGTCGGTAATTTGGGGACCATAATAAAAACAATGAATGGAGGAACAAATTGGTCTGTTTTATCCAGTGGAACACAATATGATTTATCCTCAGTTTACTTTATCGATGCCAATACTGGATATGTGGCGGGTTCTGGTGGAACCATCTTAGCAACCATTGATGGCGGGGGTTTGGTAGGGGTAAATGAAAATAAACCTGTTTCAAATACGCTAAAACTTTATCCGAATCCTGCATTTAGCAAACTTTCCATTAAAACTGTTGAAAATGGCAATCTCTTTCTATTTGATTTCAATGGCGTACTTCTTCTGCAACGTGAAATTACAGAACCCACCGCAACAATTGATATCAACACCCTTCCATACGGAATCTATTTGGTAAAGTTAGTCAGCGTGAAGAATGTACAGGTTGGTAAATTCATCAAACAATAGAAGACCCAATAAAATCAACTATTTCAGCAATATCTCTGATCAGTTCGAAGTTAGATATTTGAATACTCCCCACTACAAAGCCAAACGGCAAAATCTGAAATGCGAAATGTGATATACGTTTCGCATTTCGCATTTCAGATATCACATTTTATTATCCTGGCGGGAAAAATGTACTTTTGTTCCCTGATTAAAAGAACACCTGTATGAAAAGAATAAAACTCACAGAAAATCTTGAACTTTCACGAATAGTGCATGGTCATTGGAGATTGGCCGAATGGAACATGTCGGATCAGGAATTGTTAAAATTAACTGAACAAACAATCGAATTAGGGGTGACCACCTTTGATCATGCCGATATCTATGGAAATTACTCATGTGAAAAAATATTCGGGAATGCCCTGAGACTTAATCCCGGGTTGCGCCAAAAGATAGAAATCGTTACCAAATGCGGGATTAAACTGAAATCTGACAAATTTCCCGGGAGAAACCATAAAACTTATGATTATAGTTTTGAACACATTGTTTCTTCAGTGGAGAATTCGTTGGAAAACCTGGGAACCGATTACATAGATTTGCTCCTGCTCCATCGTCCTGCACCATTTTTTAACCCGGAAACGGTTGCCGGGGCATTTTCAGCATTGAAGAAAAGCGGTAAAGTACGGCATTTTGGTGTTTCAAATTTCACCCCGTTGCAATTTGATATGCTCAATTCCTATACAGAGGAGCGGCTGGTAACAAACCAGGTTGAAATATCTCCCTATTGCCTTGACCATTTTGAAAACGGAAATATTGATTATTTCCTGAAGGAAAAAATAAAACCCATGGCCTGGTCTCCTTTGGCAGGTGGCCGGCTGATGAACCCGCGGGACGAAAAGGGAGAAAGATTAACCCGGGTACTGCTGGAAGTGGCAGAAGAGCTAAAAGTAGATTCAACAGATAAAATCATCTTATCCTGGTTATTAAAGCACCCGGTCTCCATCATTCCGATTATTGGAACCAGCAGGATCGACCGCATTAAAAGTGCCGCAGAAGCAGAAAACCTTAGAATGAACGAAGAACAATGGTATCGGATTTTTACCGCTTCAACCGGAAAAGATCTGCCTTAACCAATGTTAAAATAATTGCATAACAAATGATTACTTTGTTTTTACAATTTTGCCGGTCAACAGGTTTTTACCCGCCATCACCTTAACGAAATAGATCCCTGCAGGCTTGTCGGCTATTGAGAACTCATTTACTGCCGCTCCGGAACCTGCTTCCGAAAGTACACTTTCTCCATGCAACCCGAAGATGTCAATCCGGGTAATTTCTGCCTGAATGTTCCCGGTTAATTCAATTCTGAATTTGCCATTTGTGGGGTTGGGATAAACCTTTAATCCGGCTTTTTCAGTTATGACCGGTGTTTCCTCATCTTTTCCTGATGAAACAAATGAAGCCGATTTTGCCCCGCAGAAAGGCCCGTCAGGAGCAATTTTACCGTGCAAATACCCACCCGCATATACCAGTGTGCCAGGCAGGTAAATAATGTTAATCCCTGCTATCATGTTCGCAGTGCCTCCGCTGTTAACAATAAACGAAGTTCCGCTTCCTGCCACAGTGATGGTTTGGGTGGCGTTGAAACAGTTTGATTGTCCGCTGAGGACCGTAATATTCTGAACGGTGGTAGTTGCCGGAGGGCCTGCAAGATCAAGGCAAACATCCAGTGCGGTAGTTGAGCCATTGAGCACTTCAACTGCTGTTAATGTTTTGGTTAGGTAACCTGCCAGGCTGAATTCAACATTATAGGTGCCGACAGGAATTTCCGAAATCTGGTAAAACCCTGCACCATTAGTTGTGCCTGTTTGACCTCCTACAGTAACGGAAACCCCTGCTAAGAGTGAAGAACCGGCACAGTCTGTAACAACTCCCTGGATGGTTCCCGTCTGAGCAGTTCCGGAGAGAGAGATGTCGTCAATGTGCCATGAACCAAGTTCCCATGAATATCCATATACGGCGAAGGCCAGCTGAAAAGTGGCAGAACCAACATCCGGTGTGGATATCGAAAGATAGGTTGTTTCTGGGCCATATGAACCCACCTGAGAAAGTGCCCAAACAGAATTCCATGTATTTCCTCCATCGCTGGTGGTCAATATTTCGCACCTGGGATTGATGTTGTTGAAATATATATATTGCTTAAACGAGAGGTTTAACAAAGTTTGTCCCGATGTATTTATTACAGGTGAGGTCAGGCATGAAGTATCAGCATATATATAAGGATAACCAATAAAGGAAAGTTGTGGTGGTGATCCTCCTGCGCTGCTGTTATCTTCAACTACCCAGTTCGAAGGAGATCCCGCGTCAAGTACCTGCCAGCACTGCGGAGTTGTACCCAATGCCTGGGATGTGAAATCCTCGGCATATGGCAGACTCGTTGCAGGGCAGGGCAGGAAAAAGGAGTGTGGGGCAGACCAAAAGCTGGATATATCTCCCCCGCAGTCACTTTGAACATAAAAACTGTAGGTATGTCCCATGGTCAATCCCGACAAAGTATACGGATTCAACGGAGTGCCGGTGATCATCGTCCCCGTGCCTTGTGTAAAACCGGACAATCCCCATTCAATATTCCATAAACCTGCATTGGAGGTCCATCCCAGGGTGGCGGAAGTGCTTGTTATAATGGTGTCCGTGAGTGCAGTGGGGGTAAGACAGGTGCTGCAAACAAATTTTATCCAGTACTTGTTCAGTGAATCGCACGCAACCTCCCCGGAATATGATGGAGCCACATAAATATAATGGGTGCCGGCGCCAAGCTGAGCAGTAATCGGGACGTTATAACCAGGCGAAATGGTTGCGGAAGTGTAAAACAAGGAATCGGTACAAGGCCATTGTGCAATCGCAAATATTCTTGTAAATTCGGCACTCCCTGAAAGCGTAACATCATTGGGCTCGGTGAGGGTGAATGAATACCAGTCGGAATCGCGGTGAGACCGGTGTAACCAGCTTGTACCGCAAATGGTATCCCCGCAACTAATTGTTCCGGTTAATGGTGGAGTCATTTCACAACCATTGTTAGTGCTGTCGCCGCACGCTTCGGTCTCGGCGATGGCTCCTGCCGGACAGTTAAAATAGTGGGTACGGAATGTTTTCTTTTCCCAGACGCTGAAATCAGAGGGTGTACAAACGGTTCGTATATAAAAATCATACTCATTTCCAGCAACAAGACCAGCCAATGTGTAATTTGGAGATGTGGTTATAGTGACGGTAGTCCCGGATCCATGCAAAAATCCTGAAGGGCCCCATTCCAGGGTCCATTCAGGATTGGTTGAAATCAGCGAGGGAGTCCAGGAAAGAATGGCTGAAGTGGTTGTCAGTGTGGCATTGGATACGGTTAAACCAGTTGGCGGGAAACAGGTGTAAATGTCAACGTGTACCGGCCCTGTTCTTGCCGACTCTCCCAAATCATATTGTGCCGAGACTTCAAAATCATATCCTCCCTTGGCAAGTGCAAGGTCATCAAAGAAGAGGTCGGGGATGTTGTCAGCGATCTTTACATTGTCACGGAAAACGTTATATCCGGTCAAACCCGGGGTTAGGGGAACCGGAGTGTGCCCGGTATGCCCTGGCAAAATAGCGTTATTTACCGGTAAAACTGGCGAATGATTGTCATTTACTTTCTGTGGATAAAGGTTGACCAGTGGTTTTGAGGATGCTGACAACTGATAATGGTTTTGTGGTTCAGGATTGCGGCTCAGAACAATAGGATTTATTTGTTGCGGCGCCAGGGCTGCACTTTCTGAAATAAAACCCTGGAGCGGCCAGTTGAAATCAAAGTTCCAACCAGTCTTCATCGAAAACCATCCGTTACCGTCATTGAACATGTCCCCTTTTCCGACCACGGCGGGACCTGAACTCAAGCCGGCCGGGTAGCCAATGGTTTGAATTATTTCAACTCCGAACCAGAATTCTTCAGTACCGTCAATTAAAACCGGAGTGGTCAGGGTTATGTCATTCCAGATGCCAATATATGGATTAACTACAAGCTGTGAATACAATAAAGTGGTTGCATCGGCTCCTTTCCAAACTTTCAGGGTGTAGGAGCTGGTTGCATCCATGGGTACGAAGCGGATCTTTTTCAGATAAGTACCGTTAAATGGTGCGATATCAGATACCGGCCATCTGGAGGCAACGGAAAAAGTGGTGGGTGCACCGTATCCCAGTGAACCAATAATTGACCCGTTGTCCCAGTGGATCCATTGATCTGCGATTGAACCGGGGGGCATCCAGGATAAATGAACATCGTTAAATACGGAACCGGAAACGGTGGCCTGCAAGTTTACCGGAGGTGCATAGTAATGAGGTACACAAAAATCCTGGGTGGTAGTACCTCCGGTGATCGTGATCGGTGAAACAGTTTGACTGACATCGAAATAATGGGCTGTAATATCATAATATATCCCTGCGGCCAGAATTAACTGATAGAAACCTGAGGCATTTGTGGTAGCTGAATTTGGGCCGGAGGTAACCGTAGCTCCCACAACAGGAGCTGTGCATCCGGGTTCTTCATACACATAGCCTTCGAGTGTGCCGTAAACATTTGACATGTCAAATTGAACCCGGGCGATGTTATAATCGGTTCCATAGTTGGCCTCTGGTGGGGAGGCCGGATCAGGATTGACGGAGTCATCATAATACAGCAAACCGCGTGGTGCACCGGAATTAAATGTGCCCCAATAGGCAGGAGGATCATTCCAATTATCCGAATTTTCATCTACTGCAACAACAATATTTTCTCCGGTATAATAAAAAGGAGTAGTCAATGTGATTTCAATCCACGTTCCGGCAACCGGGTCGGGGAGGGTATCAGAAAACACCTCGGTCATTCCGGCAACCGGAACCCAGTCTAAAGAACTTGTGAACTCCGTCTTTGTCGTATTTCCCATGTAAACCGTCCAGATATTCCAGGTTGAAAAGTCGGGAGGTGAGGAGGAGTAAAAGAACCTGATTTTTGTAACAGGGCCTGTAGTTCCTCCGGCGGCCGCTATTTCACTTCCGAGGTAGATCTGCTGGCTGTAATTATACCCATAAAATGTATGGATTGGAAAATACTGAGATGTGTCATTTCCTGATCCAATCTGAATGGTTGTCCCGGCAATGGAACCATATTCATACGCCCCCATGTCAATTGTGTTTTTTATCCTGGGATTTCCATCGAGGTCAAGAGTTTGGTTGTTAAATGAATTGTTACCTGCTTCAATGCATGGGCTGCCTGCCGCCAATCTGAAATTTCCCGCCATTCCATCAACAAAACCCGGATCAGAATTAATATTCCCTGTTCCTGCCGGCAGCGGATCGGTACAACTATTCACAAACGTGTTTCCGTCGTAATTTGCAGTATTATTGAAATAGTCCGTATTTCCCCATAATATGCAATTGCGAAATTCGCCTCCGGCTATAACATAACTTACCCCTCCGTTGTTTAAAGCGGTATTGTTGGTAATCGTGCACCCGGTAACAAAAATACCCTGGCTGCCGGACAAATTTCCCCAGTCGCAATGAATGCCCCCTCCGCCTACAGAGGAATTGAGTGCACTATTGCCGGTAATAAGGCAATTTGTCAACCTCCCTTTATGATAGAGATTTACCCCGCCTCCGCCACCATTCCAGTCGCATGTACAGGTGATGGTATTTCCTGAAATAATGCAGTTGGCTATTTCGGCATCCACTGCACAGTCACCCATAAACACACCTCCGCCAAAACTTTCGGCATTATTGTTTCGAATGGTACAATTTGTCACTTTTGCAGAAGAAGTTGAACCATAAATGCACAGGCCTCCACCATACGCCTCTGCATAATTGTACTGAATAACACAATGGCGGATTAGCGGGGATGCGTCAAGAATTAAAATTCCCCCACCACCATAGGTCTCCCCCGAAACCTGGTACGTGTAACCGTTCTCAATGGTAAAACCGGCGATCTGGCACGAAGGACTCTGGCCCTGGCTGATCGTGATAACCCGGTCATAATTGCTTCCGTCAATAATTGTGGCCGATATATGTGCAGTGTCACCGGTTGTGAGATACCATGAACAAAGAACAATATTTTTATCGTAAAGATTGAGGTTTTCAAAATAGGTTCCGGGAGCAACCAACACCGTATCACCATCAACTGATGCATCGATGCCTTGCTGGACTGTGGAATATTGTGCAGGTATATTTATGGTCGTACTATGCCCGTCGAAAGAGATACCCAGTGATAAAACAACGAGAATTGTCAGAATAAATTTTTTCATGGCGTACTATTTTTGGAATAAATCGGGTGAGATAAGGTGTGAAAACTAAGACAGGGTGTGGTTAATTGTATGAGAATTAAAACTGTTTATATTTAGTCCATATAAAATCAAAATTACAACATATTTTACCTGATTGGCCAACTTTAACATTTATTAACAATTACATGATTTAACCCCAACTTACCTATCAATGTAGGGGTTCTATTCTGGAATATTATTTCATAACATCAGGCAATAAGATTAATTTTTTTTTGATAATAGGAAGACTAAATAAAAATAATATATTTGTTGTCTGGTAATGGGAGCAAACAGCCCTTTTGCGAAAACCAGGCGAAACGTTTTAACAAAAAGCACAACATGAAAAAATATACATACGCATTCCTGATGATATTGGCAATGACTGTTACCGATGTTTTTGCACAGGTACAATCAGACAATCCTAAATATGACCAGGTACCCCAATATCTTTTGGAAAGAGCATCCATGCAGGGAGATGCGCCACTGTCATCTATGATATCAGTAGGAAACTGGGATAATTTCAGTCTTGGAGTCGATTTTGCCGAAAACAACATGACCGCAAATCCAAATATACCAACCTGGTTTTTTACCGCCTATAACACCAATGGCTCGCATCATACTGAAAACGGCATTGATTGGGCGGTCAATAATCCGAATTTTGGGGTAACTGTGAATGGAGATCCTGTGGTGGCCTATGATAGTCTTGGTAATTTGTTTTATGAAAATATGTATGGATCCATCACCGGTTGCAAAGTGGTTTCTTCAGCAAACAACGGTGTTACATGGGGGCCATCCGTTACTGCAATTGCAGGAGTGGATAAAAACTGGCTGGCTTGCGATCAAACCTCCGGACCGTATGCCAACTCTGTTTATACGGTCATGACTGGCAATGTCGGAGGCAATTTTGCCCGCAGTACCGATCACGGGGCAACCTTTGCCACAACCTTTACCCCGGCTACACAGTCATTACCCGGCATGATGGTGTGTGTGGGCCCCCAGGGAAATGTACAGGGTGGAGCAGTGTACGTTGTGACCAACAGCGGTAGCGCTTTCGCGTCTATATATACTTTTTATCGTTCCAATGATGGCGGAACAACTTTCACCCAGCAATCGGCCCAGCAGTGGACCAATACGGTGGGCACACAGGTTGGTGGAAGGAATTCGGTATCCAATATGCGAACCCGCCCATATCCTATGATTGCAGCAGACAACAGCTATGGAACCAGCCGGGGCAAGCTGTATACCATCTATGCTTCCAATGATCCCCCCGGGAATGGCAATAAATCGGATGTGTTTTGCCGGTCTTCCTCCGATGGCGGCATAACGTGGAGCAACGCGGTTAGGGTAAATGATGATGTAAATACCCAGAATTTCCAGCAATGGCACCCGGCCACCTGGTGCGACAAGGAAACCGGAAGATTGTATGTGATGTGGATGGATACCCGCGACACGCCCACCAACGACAGTGCCTATATCTATGCATCGTATTCGACTGACGGAGGAGCGACATTTGTTCCCAACCAACGCATTTCCAATGCCAAGATGAAAATCAACTGCACCACCTGTGCCGGTGGAGGAACTCCACGGTACCAGGGCGATTATAATGGTGTTGTTTCCAACAGCAAGGTTTCCATGATTGGCTGGACCGACTTCAGAGCCGGCAATTTTCAAAGTATGACCGCGTACTTCCCCGATTTTGCCATGGCCATCGATCATGCAGCCGATACCCTGACTGCCTCCCACAACGCTGTTTTCCAGGTTTCCATCCCCGAAATCAAGCTCTATACCGATCAGGTTAACCTTTCGGCCAGTATTTCCCCAGTGCCCGCAACCGGCAGTATCTCATTTGAATATCCTCTTGGCAATACCATCAATACTTATCCGGCTTCAAGACCGGTAAAACTGGTTCTTTCCGGCGATGTTCCCGCAGGGGATTATACGGTTACTTTTGTGGCAGCCGGCCCCAACGGAACTCCGGTTCACCGGCGAACCGCAACTGTCACAGTGTTGTCATCATGTTATATAGTGAATGCTTTCCCATTTACTGAGAGTTTTGACGGAGCTACTTTTGCTCCTTCTTGCTGGGCCAATGAAAATACAGCCGGCCCCGGGCTGCCGGGTACATGGGACCAGCAAACCACAGGACTTTACCCAACATGTACACCTCACTCAGGTACATCCATGGCCCGTTTCGACAGTTATAATTACCCGGCGGGAACTTCCGGTAACCTGGTTATACCACAGCTAGCCATGCCCTCCGACCGATATGAAATCCATTTCTGGATGTACCGTGACGATGGATACGCCGGCGTTGGTGACCGGGTAAATGTTTACTACAATACGCTTCCCAATTCTACGGGGGCGACACTACTTGGAACGGTTAACAGGCATTATCAGTTATCGCCGACCGTTGCCTCGGCAAACCAATGGCATGAATATGTTTTCAGCATGCCTGCCGGTACATCCGGAAATGCTTTTATCATCATCGAAGCGTTGAGTCAGTGGGGGAACAGTATTTATCTGGATGATGTAAAAGTGACAACATCATGCAAGGTGGAAGCATTCCCGTTCATGGAAAGCTTCGATGCAGAAACATTTACCCCGGCATGCTGGACAAATTTGAAAACCGGCGGCCCGGGCCTCCCGGGCACCTGGGATCGCCAGACTGCCGGCACCAACCCTTCCTGTTCCCCTCATTCCGGTGCTGCCATGGCCCGTTTCAACAGCTGGAATTATTATTTAGGAACCAAAGGCATCCTGGTAACACCATTGGTATCCTTGCCTTCTGATCAGTTTGAGGTCCGTTTCTGGATGTACCGTGATGCCGGCTTATGGGATGGTACTCCCGACCTCGTAAATGTATATATGAATACCAGCCCCAATACTGCAGGGGGTGTGTTGCTTGGAACGGTCCACAGAAGTTATACTCTTCCACCTGTTGCACCTGCTGCTGATCAGTGGTACGAATATGTATTCAAGGTACCGGCAGGTTCCTCAGGGAATTCTTATTTTGTTATTGAAGGAGTAAGCCAGTATGGAACCAGTATCTTCTTAGATGATGTAAAGGTGAAGCCATCCTGTATGGCAGATACCTTCCCGTTTACCGAAAGTTTCGACGGCGCAGCGTTTTCACCCGCCTGCTGGACGAACATTAAAACTGCCGGAGAATCCAACCCGGGAACCTGGGACAGGCAGACTGCCGGATTTATTCCAGATTGTCTTCCGCACTCGGGGGTGGGCATGGCCCGTTACAACAACTGGTATTATTTTGCCGGAACAAAAGGCATCCTGGTGACTCCCCAGGTTTACTTTCCATCAGATCAATATTCGGTTCGGTTCTGGATGTACCGGGATGACGGATATTATGATTACCCCGACCAGGTTAATGTTTATTATAACACCAGCCAGGGTACTGCCGGGGCCAAACTACTGGGAACAGTTTACAGAAGTTATATACTCCCGCCCGCTGAAACAACAGCCAACCAATGGTATCAATATGAATTCAAAATTCCGTCCGGATCAACAGGCAATGCATATATTGTATTTGAAGGAGTTAGTCAGTATGGAACCAATATTTTCATGGATGACATCAAAATTGGACCTTCATGTGCCACACCCGCCAATGTTTCCCTGCTTATGCTAACGGCAACCGTGGTGACAATTTCATGGCCGGCACCGAGTCCGGCCCCTGCCGGGGGTTACTCATACGAAATTCGCACCAGCGGATTTCCGGGCAGCGGTGTGGCGGGGTTAGCTGCATCAGGTACAACTGCAGCCGGAGTTCTGAGTGCCACCATTTACGGACTGAATCCGGGTACTTCCTATTCGGCCTATGTCCGTTCTAGTTGCGATGCAGACAATTTCAGCTTTTGGTCGGCCCCCAAGCCGTTTACAACTCCCTATATAGGTGTGTACACGAATGTGCTGGGTACGGTTTCAACAGAACAATCTCTTTGCTATGATGCGCTCCAGACCATCACGGTGGCCGGCCCCGGAGCTCCGTTTATTATTAACACCGGCGGGAGTGTTGAAATGATCGCTGGTTACAAGATTCTTTACCTGCCCGGAACCCAGGTTCATGCAGGAGCGTATATGCACGGGCATATTGCTTTCATCGGACCCTTCTGCACGCAGGTGCCTTCAAAAATGGTGTCGGGTGAAGAAGAGGGAGAGACACTTTCTGCCATGATTGAAAAATCTTTCTTCAGAATTTATCCCAATCCAACTACCGGAATCTTTACTCTGGAGCAAAAAGGAGAGCGGGATTTTTCGAATTTGAGGATTGAAATTTATGGACTCAGGGGTGACAAAATTCTGACTGCTGAAATGGCCGGTGAAAAGAAGCATGAGTTTTCAATTAACTCCATGCCTGTCGGACTCTATTTTGTAAAGGTGATAGCCGGTGATCATGTTGAGACGATCAAA
>CAZVNF010000127.1:0-11521 GCA_964628215.1 uncultured Draconibacterium sp. | reverse complement strand
CGGTTGCCAATTCTGCCCATCCAAAAACGACATTTCCGTTTGAGCTGATCCCGGATGCTCTCGAGCCCTGCCCCACACCCGTTCCGATCATGTCATACCCACCCGATTGGGTCCATTTGTAGGCGATATAATCATAGTTTTGCAGCCATTGCATGCCCACAACCGTTGTCCCGTCCGAAGTCATGTCCCAACCCACATTGTAATCGGTTGAAAAAGTCTGGGGTACAACCGGATTCATTCCCAGGAAAGTCCACTGTGCAGTAATATGATCCCAGGTACCCGCAGTGTTTACATTATTGCCATTATGCAGTATTGTGGGGTTCAGATACGTTCCGGAAGCGGTTCCCCCGTTGGAAACACCATATAATTCCCCGGCCATCTGAATAATACCTGATCCGGCTGACCAGAAATAGCTTGACATTCCACCAAAGGGCATTCCAACAACATATTCTCCATCAGCCGAGATGGCAGTAGGGTAGGTGTATTGAGAGGTGATGGAAGTGACAACTGCACTGCCTGATCTGGCTGATTTTATTGTGGATTGTGCCCGGTTCACAGTAGTGGCAAAGAGCAGAATAATAGTCAGAAAAGCGCAGATGAAAGGATTATGGTGGTTCATAGGCCTGATATTTTTGCTAAAAGTAGTAATTTTTCTAATTATCGAAAAATCCGGGAACTGATAACCTTGGATTTTATCTGCCATGATTTAAAGGCCTGCAAAGTCAGAAAAATATTCAAGAACGGATGATTCTTTCCCTAAAATAACCATTAAGCCGGTTAAAAACACTTGACTTTTATTTGAATTATTTGTATATTTGCTTCTGTCAGATCGTTCATGGGAATTTAGGCGTTGCATGATTTCCAATGCTGCCGAGTCTTCCTGTTCCTGCTTCCACTGCTGCTTCATGTAACCTTTTCTTCCTTGCCGTTGCTTTCATATTTTTCAAAACTCTGTAGTGTCGTTGTTACACAGATAAGGAAAAACTGAAAATGAAATGGATACATCATTGACTATGCAAAAAGTCCGGGTGGTTGACAAAAATAACATCCGAAATTCCCAAACCTTCTTTTATCTGCTCAGATCCGTCTTGAAGATCAAGGTTGGGAATTCTACACATTTGTTCGGCTAATTAACAAATTCAGTAACTAAAAACCTATCCTATGAAAAGGTTACTTGTTTTGCTCATTGCTTTGGCAATAAGCAGCTTTAGTTTCGCGATTCCTCTTACCGGGATTAAGCACATTCCCGGCACGGTGGGTGACCCCAATTCCTATGTTACGATCGCCCTGGCCATTGCAGACCTTAACGCTCAGGGTGTTGGTCCGGGCGGGGTTACGTTTTATGTTGCCGCAGGCTACAACGAATTAATTACCACTCCCTTGCTTGTTACAGCAACGGGTACATCTGCCAGCCCGATCGTATTCCAGATGGACCCGGCATCCGCAGGGATACATCCCCGCGTAACCAGAAATGACGGCGGTACCCTGGCAACCTCCACACTGGGTGGACAAGGTGATGCAATTATCATCATCCAGGGTTCCGATTACATTACATGGGATGCCATCGATGTGATGACGCAATTCCCGGGTATAGAATATGGTTACTATTTGCGCAAAGCTACAGTTACAGACGGCTGTAAATTCGTCACCATTAAAAATGCGGCGATCACCATGTCGAAAGGGACCAGCGGATATGTTGCCGGCATCTATTCTTCGAACAACGATGCTGCCTCGCTCGTTTCATCAGCCACCGGGATTACCGTTACTTCTGTTGGCGGAAGAAATGAAAATGTGGTGATAACAGGGAACATCATCAGAAATGTATTTGCAGGTATTCTGTTAAGGGGGTACAACCACAATGCCACACCGTATGATTTCCAGGATCAGAACAACGTGGTGGGCGCCCCCAATGCCGGTAATTTAATCCAGAATTTCGCAGGAAATGCTGCCTCCTCTTCCTATGGCGTATACCTGATTTACCAGACCAGTCCGACGGTAAGTTATAATACCATTAACAATGTTGCCGAAGGAGGCGTACCTGCAACAAGCACGCTGTATGGTATTTTCATGTCGAGTACCAATGCAGGCGGCAACTTCGTTGCAAACAGCAACCAGATCACACTCGGACAGGGAAGCACATCGGGTGCCCATTGTATTTACAACGGCCAACTTTGCACATCTATCACGATAAATGGCAATACCTTTGCCTATGGACCATTTGCCTCAACCACCGGTTCCTATCTGATCTATTGCAGTAATAATACCCAAAACATAACAGTAGATGGGAATGTGACAGGAAATATCACCAAAACAGGGGCCGGACAGTTGGAAGGCTATTACAATTTTGGCCTTCCCACCGGAGGGACTGCAACAATTAAAAATAACAACTTCTCCAATATAGTGTTGACCGGTGCCTCCGTTTTTTACGGGATACGTCAATACACTTCTATTAACCAGGTTACAGTGATTTCTAATAATACCATTTCAAACATAACCGGTGGAACCAGTGCTGTTTATGGAATTTATGAAGGTTACGGGGCTGCCGGTTCACTGATTAACGGAAATGTCATATCAAACTGGTCGGGAGCCGGGGCCATGTACGGACTGGTTGCCGGAGCAGGTACGGCCCCGGTATCGCTCAACGTGACCTCAAACATAATCAATGGGCTTAGTACGAACGGAGCATCTGTGTATGGTATTCAGAATGTCGGAGGTACGTTAAACAATATTCAGAACAATAAAATTTGCAACCTGCAGACAAATAATACAAACGGTATTGTTTATGGCATTTACCTCTCCGGCGGCAACACGACCAATGTCTACAATAACTTTGTAAGTTCCCTGGGAACCCCTATAACCATCCAGGCGATACCCCTGGTGGGAATTTATGTATCAGGAGGAACAACTGTCAATGTGTTTTTCAACTCAGTTACCCTGTATGCAAGCAGTACCGGGAATTTGTTCGGCAGTTCGGCACTGTATGCTTCGACCACACCGACCCTCGATTTGCGTAACAACATCCTGATCAATAAATCAACCGCAAACGGCGCCGCCGGATTTACAACGGCATACAGAAGAACTGCCGTCGGACTTGGAACATATTCCGTCAATTCCAATGCAAATAACTTCTACTCAGGACCTCCGAGTGCCACCAACCTGATCTATTACGATGGAACAAACAGTTGCCCGACACTGGCATCCTATCAGACGCTTGTCGGCCCTGTCAGGGATAATGTCTCTTTTTCGGAGGATTCGCCTTTCGTTTTGACCCTTTGCGACCTGCATATGATGACGACCGTTCCTACATTTTGCGAAAGCGGTGGAGTGCAGATTGTTACACCATTCCCAATTACCCTGGACATTGATGGAGATACCCGTTCCACAAACCCGGATGTCGGGGCCGATGAATTTAACGGACTTACGGCAGGTGTGATTAATCCAGGCAATTTCATCGCAACGCCTTTTAACTCGCAGCAGATAAACCTCGGATTCACACTCAATCCATCGGGGGATGCTGTGGTGATCGTTTGGAACTCATCCGGTGCATTCACCCCGCCTGTCGGGCCGCCGCCTTTACCCGGGAATCCGTTTGCCGGCGGAACGCTGCTCTACAACGGTCCCGCATCGCCCGTTTATCACATGGGACTCGTTCCAGGCATTCCATATTATTATAAAGCATTTTCATACAACACAATAAATTACTCTTCAGGAGTAGCGGCCTCCGCAACACCATCGGTGTCACCACCAACCGCGTTAACGGCGCTTCCTGTAAGTGCTTCCCGGATAGACCTGGCCTGGGTGCGTAACTTCATACCGGATAATGTGATCATTGCAACCAATTCGACCAGCACATTCGGCAATCCCTTAAATGGTACAGTTTACCTTCCCGGAAACAGCGTCCCCGGGGGAGGTACCATCATTTATGCCGGTCCTGCAACTGCTTTCAGCCACACAGGGCTGACAGGAAATACGGCCTATTATTACAAGGCCTGGTCGGTTGATGTATTTACATATTACTCATTAACAGGTGCCACTGCCAATGCAACGACCTTTTGTAATCCGGTCGCTCTTCTGCCATGGAATGAAGGTTTTGAACCCCCTGTGGTAATACCTGCTATGCCCGTGTGCTGGTTTAAAGAAAACGGTGACTGGGTCACGACCAATAATGCCAATAATAGCTTCGATGCTGATGCTCGTTCTGGTTCACAATTTCTAAGAGATGCTTATTCTGCCACCAATGAATTTGTATGGACCCCCGGTTTTGCAATGTCTGCAGGCAGCATGTATGATTTTTCATTCTGGTGGGCCGGTGATACTTATGCCGGCTGGCAGGGTGATGTCTTTTACAATACGCTCACCTCTTCCGTAGGTGCAGTTCAGATGGGACCCTCTTTTGTTGAATTAACCACTGTCACAACAAAAACATATGCACAGGTTACCAGGAGATTCATACCGCCGTTGACAGGTGTCTATTATTTTGCCATCAGGGTCAATTGCCCGACAACCACCCCCTGGTACCTGAGTTTTGATGATTTCCAGATGGTCCAGGTACCGCAAACCGTCATTACCGGCAACATTGCCGATTCGCTGGGTGTCGCACCGCCGGCTGAACACATGTACATCTGCGCTCACTCCGCCTGCAATCCGAATGATACATTGAGCACGTTCAATGGCGGCATCGAGTATCATGTGGTGGGCGGCATAGGCACTTATACGGTTCATTGCAACAATTTCCTGGTTCCGCCTGTCGCCGGTGAAGAGATCATGGTTAACTTCTCCAACCGCATCACACAGGAGTTTGAACCGGCAACGGTAGCCCTTGAACCTGGTTATGTGACAAATTATAATACGGTGATCCGGATTGGTGTCCGAAAGATACTGCCATACCGTACATCCTATACCTGGGTGGCTGTTCCTCCGCATTTCTCCCTTAAAATTCATTACAAATATGCGAGCAGTTGCGGAAATACCGATGTTTATTACTGGGATGGATACCGATGGGTGAAATATGCGCAATGGAACCACAACCATTACTGTACCTGGCGCTACATATACAATTCCAGCAATCACTGGAGGTGGTTTAAAATTCACAACGATTCCAATGGTTCTATATGGTTTGATCTTTTCTATGATTTTGTCGTGTATGCAAATACGCCAAGTAACTATTCGGATTATGCCACAGTGGATATCGGGTGGAGAAACAGGCCCCGCACTTCATGTGAGTTGGGAAATATCATCTCGCCATTACATACTTTTATTAACCAGGAGGGGGCATTTCTGGATAATTTCCCGGCAAGACTGGGCACCGATGGCGTGCAAAACCTGACGATCCAGTTTGAAAGTTACGACAATATGTTCTGGGGTGACATGAATTTGATGATCGACCTGGTGAACGTCACACAACCCGGCACGCTGGAACTGCATATCCCCGATGCAACTATTCCGCTGACTACGGCTGTGATAAATGCCGGAGATACTGTATGCTACTTTAACCCCGGGGGAATCACTCAGCCGGGATTGCATACAATGACACTCACGGTAACAGGCGGACTTTCCATCGGTTTGGATGCCTTCAACTTTACTTCTATTGTGCCTTATCCGGCACTGCCATCAGTAATCACAACTCCTGTAACCTCGATTACCTCAACCTCGGCAACCGGCGGCGGGACTGTGACCTCTGCGGGAGGCGCACCGGTAACCTCGCGCGGCGTTTGCTGGAGCACTGCATTAAACCCGACGATTCTTGATCCTCACACCAGCGATGGCACAGGTACCGGCTCATTTACGAGCCTGATGACCACCCTGCTGCCATCTACAACATACCACGTCCGTGCCTATGCCGGAAATATCGCAGGGTACGCCTATGGCAATGAACTTGTATTTACAACACAGCCGGTTCCGCGTGTCATCACAGGTTTCATCTCAGACTCTACCGGGATAGTGCCTCCGCCGGAATACACCTATATTGTTGCACATCCGGCCTGCAATCCCAATGATACGATCAGTACGCTGAGTGGAGGAATTACCTATGGCGGCGGCGGTGGCGGCGGTGCCGGAAACTACACCGTGAATTGTAATAGTTTCCTTAATCCCCCTGCCCCTGGTGAAGAGGTATTGATTACTTTCACTAACCGCCTTACCCAGGAGTTCGAGCCGGCGACAGTTGTATTGGGAAGTGGTTCGATGACCATCTACAACCCTGTTATCCGGATTCATATCTTTAAGATACTGCCATACCGTACATCCTATACGTGGGTGGCTGTTCCTCCGCATTTCTCCCTGAAAATCCATTACAAATATGCGAGCAGTTGCGGAAATACCGATGTTTATTACTGGAATGGGTACCGATGGGTGAAATATGCCCAATGGAACCATAACCATTATTGTACCTGGCGGTACATATACAATTCAAGCAATCACTGGACGTGGTTTAAAATTCACAACGATTCCAACGGTTCTGTCTGGTTCGACCTGATGTATGATATCGTAGTTTATGCGAATACACCGAGTAATTATTCCGATTATGCCACGGTGGATGTCGGGTGGAGAAACCGGCCGTTTGCTTCCTGTGAAATGGGCAACATCGTCTCGCAAACCCATACGTTTATTAACCAGGAGGGGGCATATCTGGATAATTTCCCTGCAAGACTGGGCACTGATGGCGTGCAAAACCTGACGATCCAGTTTGAGAGTTACGACAACATGTTCTGGAATGATATGAACCTGATGATCGACCTGGTGAACGTCACACAACCGGGTACACTGGAACTTCATATCCCCGATGCAACCATTCCGTTGACTACGGCTGCAATCAACGCAGGAGATACTGTATGCTACTTTAACCCCGGGGGCATCATTCAGCCGGGAATGCATACGATGACATTGTCTGTGACGGGCGGACTTTCCATGGGAATCGATGCATTTAACTACACGTCTGTGGTGCCTTACCCCGCCCTGCCAACAGTGACCACCGCTCCGGTTACAGCAATTACCTCGACCACGGCAACCGGCGGCGGGAATGTAACTTCTGCGGGAGGCGCACCGGTAACGTCACGCGGTGTTTGCTGGAGTACTTCACCAAACCCGACGATTCTTGATCCTCACACCAGCGATGGCACAGGCACCGGCTCATTTACGAGCCTTGTAACGGCACTGAACCCGGCTACAACCTACCACATCCGTGCCTATGCCGGAAATATCGCAGGGTACTCCTATGGCAATGAGCTTGTTTTCAATACATTGCCCGTTGAGTATGTCATCACGGGCAATATCGTGGATTCCCTTGGAATCTCGCCCCCGGCAGAGCACGTATACATTGTTGCCCACCCGGCATGTAATCCAAATGATACCCTCAGCACGCTGAATGGAGGAATTACCTATACCGGAGGCGGAGGCATCGGAACAGGAACCTACATCGTGCACTGTAACAACTTCCAGATTCCACCGGTGGCAGGCGAGGAGATCCTGATCAACTTTACCAACCGGGCTACACAGGAGTTTGAGCCGGCAACTGTTGTCATTGAACCTGCTCCTGTAACAATATATAACCCGGTAATCCGCATCGATATCCTGAAAATTCTGCCATATCGTACTTCTTTCACCTGGGTGGCGATTCCACCTCATTTCACGCTTAAAATCCATTACAAGTATGCGAGCAGTTGTGGTAATACCGACGTCTATTACTGGAATGGATATCGCTGGGTGAAATATGCGCAATGGAACCATAACCATTATTGCACATGGCGGTATATTTACAATAACAGCAATCAATGGAAGTGGTTTAAAATCCATAACGATTCCCATGGCTTCATTTGGTTCGACCTTATCTATGATCACAATATCTATGCGAATACGCCAAGCAATTACATGGAATATGCCACGGTGGACGTCGGCTGGAGAAACCGGCCGTATCAATCCTGTGAATTTGGCAATATCATCGCCCAGTCACACACGTTCGTGAATCAGGAAGGCGCCTACCTCGATAATTTCCCGGCAAGACTGGGCACCGATGGCGTCCAAAACCTGACGATCCAGTTTGAGAGTTACGACAACATGTTCTGGAATGATATGAACCTGATGATCGACCTGGTGAATGTCACACAACCGGGCACACTGGAACTTTATCTCCCCGACGCAACTATTCCGCTGACCACGGCTGTGATCAATGCCGGAGATACTGTATGCTACTTTAACCCCGGAGGTATCATTCAACCGGGATTGCATACAATGACTTTATCCGCTGCGGGCGGACTGTCCATGGGTATGGATGCCTTTAACTTTACTTCTGTTGTGCCTTATCCGGCACTGCCATCAGTAATCACAACTCCTGTAACCTCGATTACCTCCACCACGGCAACGGGCGGCGGGAATGTGACCTCTGCGGGAGGCGCACCGGTAACGTCACGAGGTGTTTGCTGGAGTACTGCATTAAACCCGACGATTCTTGACAACCACACAAGCGATGGTTCAGGCACCGGACCGTTTACAAGTCTGATGACTTCACTGATGCCATCCACAACTTATCACGTTCGGGCTTATGCCCAAAATATCGCCGGGTACACCTATGGTAATGAGCTGATATTTACAACTGCCTCCATGGCCCTGATAACCGGCAATATTACCGATTCACTGGGTATTCCACCAACGGTTACGAGCATGTACATCCATGCCCACACCAACTGCAACCCGAATGATTCACTAAGTACTTCAAACGGTGGAATTACCTATTCAGTGGTAAATGGAATCGGCACATACACCTTGAATTACAACAACTTCATCAATCCTCCTGCAGTAGGCGACCGTGTATTCATCTCCTTTACGAACACGGTAACCATGGAGCATTATATGGCTATGGTGGAAATTTTACCGTTGCCGGTTATCATGCACCCTGTAGTCATTCGCCTGGCAGTTCACGTCCATCTGCCTTACAAGACCTCCTTTGTGCGGGTATTGATACCTCCTCACAAAACGCTTCAAATTCACTATACCTATGTCAACGGCTGCGGCAACACAGATGTGTTTGAATGGAATGTGTGGCGCTGGGTGAAGTACAGGCAGTGGAACTGGAACCATTATTGCACATGGCGGTATATCTACAACAATAGCAATGCACCTAAGGTATATGTCATCCACAATGACAATGGCAATATCTATTTTGACCTTATGTTCAACTGTTCGATAAACCTGATCACAACCCCAAGCAACTACAGCGAATTTGCGCTGTTCAACATGGGCTGGCGGGACAGGCCGTATGAAAGTTGCGAATTTGGGAATATACAGTCGGCCAACTATGCCTATTTTGATTACGAAGGTGCATCGCTTGCCGAATTTCCGGGACAGATTGGTTCCGGTGGTGTTGAAAACCTGTCCATCCAGTTCCAGAGTTACGACAATATGTTCTGGAACGATATGAACATGATGATAGACCTCGCGAATGTGACGCAGCCGGGAACATTGGTGCTTAACATTCCTGATGCGGCAATCCCGGTTACAACGGCAATGATCAATCCCGGGGATACAGTTTGCTATTTCCATACCGGCGGAATTATTGTACCGGGTATGCATACCATGACCCTTTCGGCCATTGGCGGGCTTTCGATCGGGCTGGATGGACTTATTTACACTTCGGCGATGCCAATACCCGATCCGCCCACGGTAATAAGTACCACCCCCGTGACAAATATAACGGCCAACAGTGCGTTGAGCGGAGGCACGATAACATCTGATGGAGGAGCTCCGGTTACCGCACGGGGTGTGTGCTGGAGTACGGCCCCTAACCCAACCATTCTTGACACCCACACTTCAGATGGTGCCGGTATGGGTACATTTGTCAGCCTGATGAATTCGCTCATGCCGTCAACGACCTACCACGTGCGTGCGTATGCCACCAACCTTGCGGGTACGGCTTATGGCAATGAACTCGTGTTTTCAACACTCGCTCTTGTTCCTGACTTCAGGGTGGTGCAGAATGTGCTTGTTGCGAGCGGACAGTCGGTATGTTATGATGCGGTATACACGATCACCGTAGCTGGCGATCCTACGTACTTCCGGGTAGCACCTGGCGGCAGTGCCATCTTTGTGGCAGGATTGAACATTCGCTACCTGCCGGGTACATGGATACAATATGCAGGATATATGCGTGGTTACATTGATCCAACGGGTACATACTGCAGCCCGGTTATCCCCGCAGACGCTCCGGTGATAGCAGGCGAACAGGAAGTATTCGGCTATGAACATGCTTCCTTCAGAATCTATCCAAACCCGACCACCGGCAACTTCACTTTAGAACAAAAGGGAGAAAAGCTGTATCCGAACCTGAAAGTTGCTGTTTACAGCATGCGCGGTGAAAAGGTGATGAATGCTGAAATGACAGGTGAAAGGACACATGAATTCCAGTCGTCAGGAATGCCGGCCGGCCTCTATTTTGTCAGAGTCCAGTCCAACGACTATGTAGAGACGATCAAACTTGTCAAAACCAGGTAAATCGTTCGCTGCGACACAACCTTAATTGGTGTTAAAAATCAGAATCCCGCTTGTGGCGGGATTTTGATTTTCATACCCGGGCCCTGTATAATTAACATCCGTAAAGATACCTGGCCGGCCAGGTTCACATTACTGGCAAAGAGCAGTGGAAGAAACAATCCAATTTACCTGATCATTTTTCAGCTATGACCAGCATCTCAAAATCTTCGGTGGTTAATTTGTCCATTCTCGAAAATTTTCCGAGTTTCGCTCCAAATATCTCTGTTTTACTGTACCCCAGCGATTTTAATAACCAGGTAATTTCACTGGGAACATAATACCTTTCATTGCAGTCCAGGGTCTTTATATTTCCTAAATCATCTTCAAATTCAGTGATATTATGGTCGCGGAATGTCATTAAATCAAACGTGTTGCTTCTGTATGTCGCATTCCCTGTTTCTGATGATGCAGCACAAAATTCTTCAACCGAATGGTGTAACGGGAATAAGCCATTCAGGGTGGTGAAGATGAATTTTCCTTTTGCTTTCAACGATTTTGTAACACTATTCAGAATCTGAAAATTCATTTCATCAGTTTCCATCAAGGGAAATCCGCCTTCACAAAGCATAATTGCAAGGTCGAATTCATCGTGAAACGACAAATTTCTTGCATCTTGCCTGATGAAATTAATTTCGAGGCCATGCATTGCCGCTTTTTCCCTGGCCCTTGCAAGTTGTGTCTCTGACAAATCAATCCCGGTAACCTGATATCCTCTTTTTGACAATTCAATTGCATGCCTTCCGGTTCCGCATCCAACATCCAGGATCCTCAAGGTCTTGTCTGATTTGAGCTCCTGCTCAATAAAATCACATTCACCAACAGTTCCCTGTGTGAAAACCTCGTTATCGTATTTTTGTCCGTAGTTCTCAAAAAGAGATTCGTACCATTGTTTTTTGTTCATATCGTTTTAAGTTGAATGTTTACATTGGCCTGAATTTTTCAAAAGTACTGCCATTGAACTTATAAACTCCCTTTTCAGGTGTTCCAAGCCATAATTTGC
>CAZVNF010000126.1:0-11621 GCA_964628215.1 uncultured Draconibacterium sp. | reverse complement strand
CGTCAAAAACCATTGCCGATTCCATCTCGGTGGATGTACCCAGGTGTTTTCACATGACGGTGGACTATATAAAAGACTATCACGGGGAATCAATTTTAGTATCTGACCAGGAAATTCTGGCAGCCTCGGTCAAACTTTCACAGGCAACCGGTCTGTTTTCCGAACCTGCAGCAGTTGCCGCGTATGCCGGTTTGTTGAAATACCACGACCGGGGATTGATCCCTGCCGGCTCGAAAAATGTGGTGCTGCTCACGGGAAGCGGACTTAAAGATCTGTCGGCGGTTCAATCCGCCATTCATATTCCTGACGCCATAGAACCGGATATCCGATGGGTGGATGCCTTTCTTTAAACACTGTTTTCATAATTAGCAATAAATGATCACTTTTTATCTGAACCATCAGAAAACCGAGTACAAGGGCAATGAAAACCTGACCTTGCTGCAATACCTGAGAGAAATGGCCGGTATCACCTCCGTAAAAGACGGATGTTCGGGCCAGGCTGCCTGTGGCGCCTGCATGGTGGAAATTGACGGGAAGGCCAGGTTATCGTGTACACGAAAGATGAAATTCCTGGAGGGAGCACAGGTCATTACCATGGAGGGTATTCCGGCTGCGGTAAGGGATGTGATTGCCACCGCGTATGTTGAGAAAGGAGCCGTACAATGCGGTTTCTGCACCCCCGGACTGATCATGCGTACCAAAGTCCTTTTTGCAGAAAATCCAAGCCCCGGGCGGGAGCAGATCAAAAAAGCCATCAGTAATAACATGTGCCGGTGTACCGGATATGTAAAAATTGTGGATGCCATTGAGGCAGCGCTGAAAAATCTCCGTGAATCACTATCACATGGGCAGGTACATCCGCCTCAGCCCTCCGGAAATACTGCCACAACAATGAAACCCATACTGTCTGCCGGAATTGGCCAATCCCTCGCAAAATATGAAGCATACGAAACCGCCATCGGAAAAAGATTGTTTGTCAACGATATGAAGGTTGACGGGATGTTGCATGGCGCCCTTCGGTTCAGCGACCATCCCAGGGCCCGCATAATCTCGATCGACACAACAGAGGCAGCCAATACCGAAGGCGTGATCAGAATCTTTACCGCAAAGGATGTTCCCGGAGATCGCTTTACAGGGCTGATCATCAGCGACTGGCCATTGATGATCGCACCGGGTGAAACCACCCGGTATATCGGGGATGTGATTGCCGGAGTTGTTGCATCAGATGAGGATACCGCCCGGAAGGCCGCACAGATGATCCGGATTGAATATGAAGTTTTTGAACCTGTCTCTGACATGCACCTGGCCCTTGAGCCGGGTGCTCCGGAGGTGCATCCGGGAAAACCAAACCTGCTTGAAAAATGCATTGTTCGCCGGGGTGAACCGGCTGAAGAGGCAATTGAAAAATCGGCCTTCAAAACCACCGGGATATATGAAACCCAGCGCATAGAACATGCCTTTCTTGAAACAGAAGCCGCCCTTGCCCTTCCCGACAAAAACGGGATTCATCTGTACAGCCAGGGACAAGGCATCTACGTTGACCAGCGGCAGGTGGCGTCGTTGCTTGCCCTTGATGACGAACAGGTGCGTGTTACCCTTGTTCCATGCGGTGGCGGGTTCGGCGGCAGGGAGGACATGACCGTTCAGGGTCACGTTTCGCTGTTTGCCTTTCTCCTGCAGAAACCGGTGAAATTGCACCTGTCGAGAGAAGAGTCAATCATGATGCATCCCAAACGTCACCCCGTGTGGATGGATATTTCACTGGGATGCAATGTTCAAGGGATACTTACTGCCCTACGGTTAAGGGCAACCGGCGATTCCGGTGCATATGCCTCTGTGGGCACCAAGGTAATGGAACGTGTGGCAGGCCATGCCAGCGGCGGATACCACCTTCCTTCGGTTGATATAGAATCGCTCACGGTGTATACCAACAACATACCCTCCGGCGCCATGCGGGGATTCGGTGCAAACCAGGTAGCTTTTGCCCTGGAAAGTTGCATTGATGAACTCTGTTCACTGGGAAACTTCGACCGCTGGAAATTCAGGTATGACAACGCCCTGGATGAAGGTAAAATGACCGCCACCGGGCAGATCCTTGGCAAAGGCGTTGGGATTAAAGCCTGCCTGCTTGCGCTGAAAGATCACTTTTATGCAGCCCGGTATGCAGGGTTGGCGTGCGGGATAAAGAATTCCGGAGTTGGCAATGGCATGACCGATTTCAGCGATGTAAAGATCAGCATCCGGCAAAACGGCAGCGTGCTGATTCAGCATGGCTGGACCGAAATGGGACAGGGTGTGCAAAACATGGCTATCCAGACCCTGCACCAGGAGACAGGCATAGATACACATATTATTACTGTTGAGGTAGATACAAATGCCAACCTGCCTACCGGGATGACCACCTCCTCACGTGCCACCGCCCTGCTGTGCAACGCGATCATCGATGCTGCTGCCACCATCAGGGAAGATCTCGATCAATACGCTTCGGGTTGCCGTGACCTCCATGGCAAATGGCTGCAACATGCCCTGATTCATATGGCCGGAAATACCTATACAGGCAAATATTATTGCGACTGGACTACCAAACCCGGTGCGGATGTTGAGAAAATTGTAACCCATTATTCGTATGGATATGCCGCCCAGCTTGTGGTGCTGAACGAAAAAGGTGAAATTGACAAGGTATATGCAGCCCATGATGCGGGCAAGATCATGAATCCGATACTTTTTGAGGGTCAGATCGAGGGTGCCGTTCACATGGGACTCGGGTATGCTCTTTCTGAAGACCTGCCAATGAAAGAGAGCCGACTTGTGAGTACAAAGTTATCGGATTGTGGCGTGCTGAACGCCCTTCAAACTCCTGAAATCATTGTAATTGGAGTTGAAGAGGCCGATCCGGTGGGGCCCTATGGAGCTAAAGGGATCGGGGAGATCGGGCTGGTTCCCACTGCGGCGGCGGTTGCCAATGCTTTGTGCAGGTACGACGGGGTGAGAAGAAGGAAACTTCCGATGAAATGATGGCTAAATTAAACCCAATATCATGATATTACTGCAAAACGGTACATTTATCGACTGGCAAACACTGGAATTCAGGAAAACGAATATTCTTGTTGAAAATGGACCAAAAGGCAACCTGAAGTTCAATTCAGAAAATGCCATGCCTGTCCGGGAACTCCAGGTGATCGATTGCACCGGCAGATACATTACCAAATCCTTTGCCAACGGACACCACCATGTTTACTCGGCACTTGCCCGCGGGATGCCTGCTCCAAAAAGGAATCCGCAAAATTTTCCTGAGATACTGCAGTACATCTGGTGGAATATTGACAAAGCGCTTGACCTGGAGATGATCCGCTCCAGTGCGCTTGTTACCGCCATGGCATGTGCAAAAAGCGGGGTTACCTTTGTTATCGATCACCATGCATCACCATCCTCCGTTGAAGGAAGCCTGGAAACCATTGCCCGGGCTTTTGATGAAGTGGGAGTCGGGCACCTGCTGTGTTACGAAATTTCGGATCGTGACGGGCTGGAAACAGCACGGAAAGGGCTTGCCGAAACCGGGGACTATCTGGCAAAACACCAGGGTCTGGTTGGATTGCATGCCTCATTTACGGTTGGTAAGGATACCCTGAAACAGGCGGTTCTACTGGCAAAACAAACAAATTCGGGAATTCATATCCATGTGGCAGAAGACCAATCGGATCAAATACATTGTGAAGACCACTATCACCAGAGAGTGATCGAACGATTGAGTGATGCAGGTGCATTGCAGTTTCCGAAAACCATCCTGGCCCATTGCCTGCATCTCGGGGAGCATGAACGGGGCCTGGTGAAAGGATCACCCGCCTGGGTTGTGCAGAACATGGAGAGCAACCTGAACAATTCCGTGGGGTTTTTTAATTCGAAAGGCCTTGGAGATCATATCATGTTCGGTACGGATGGCATGCACAGCGACATGCTGCGCAGTGCCAAAGCCGCATTTTTTGCCGGCCATAATTATGACACGATTGATTACGCAGAAACCTACCGGCGTTTCAGGAATGTTCATCATTACCTCGATTCAAATCATTTCGGCGGCGACGGGGACAACAACCTGGTTGTACTTGAATACGATACACCAACTCCACTCAGTGCCGACAACTTTTACGGACATTTTTTATTCGGCATCGAATCAAGGCATGTAACCCATGTGATTTCACAAGGCAGGCTGATTGCAGAACACGGAGTTGTGATGACCGTTGATGAAAACGCGATAAATCACGAATCCCGGATACAGGCAAAAAGACTGTGGGCACGTTTGTGAAACAACCGGGAATAATTTATCTTTGCATAACAAACAATCAGAAGATGGAACTGGATATTCAATATCTTAACGATAAAAATGGCGATTTGAAGGCAGTTCAAATACCAATAAATGATTGGAAATGGCTACAATCAAAGTTTAAGCTGTTTTCCCAGGAGCTGACCGTTAAAAAAGACCTGATTCAAGCTTTGTTTGAAGTTGAACAAATGCGCAATGGAAAAATTAAAAAGCAATCATTAGATGAATTTCTCAAAGAATTATAATGTAATTCCTACAGAGAAATTCAAAAGACAAACCAGGAAACTGGTTAAGAAATATCCATCTTTAATTCAAGATTTGTCCGGGCTTTCAAAGTTGCTTGAAACCAACCCCCAAATTGGTGTAAACCTGGGAAATAACTGTTTCAAACTTAGAATTGCAATAAAAAGTAAAGGCCAGGGGAAGCGTTCCGGAGCAAGAGTTATTACATATTTGATCCATGAGGAGCAGGAGGTTTTTCTGTTAGCCATATATGATAAATCTGATATTTCAAGTATCACCGATAAACAGATTTCATTGATTATCAAAAAAATCAAAGAATAAAACACAAATTTTTCAGATCAAATATTGCAATAATGAATCAACTGCTCATTCTCAACGGCATTATTGTAAACAGCGACGTAGAAAGGCCAGGAGACCTTGCTGTTGAAAATGGTGTGATTACTGCAATTGGAAATCTTGATCCAGCGCTGTTCCCCGGACACAATATCATTGATGCCTCAGGTAAATTTGTAATTCCGGGGGGAATCGATCCGCATGTTCACCTTGCGTTGCCTACGCCTGCAGGAAATTCGTGTGATGATTTCAGGACGGGAAGTCAAGCTGCCCTCACAGGCGGGACCACCTGTTTCATGGATTTTGTCACCCCCCGGAGAGGGCAGTCTCTGAAAGAGGCATTGCAACTTCGCAGGGCAGAATCGCAGAAAAGCCTGTCAGGGTGCACTCTTCACATGGGAATAAGTGAATGGAACCCGAAGGTTGCTTCAGAGGTTTTGCGTTGTATGGAGAATGAGGGAATCAGGTCGTTCAAAGCCTACCTTGCCTACCGGCAATCCATTGGAATCGGTTATTCTGATTTACAGGAACTTATGCAAATCGTCGGGCCTGCAGGCGGAATGGTGATGGTGCATTGTGAAGATGGGGAGATGATAAGCCGGCTGCAGGCAAAATTCTTAGAGGAAGGAAAGACCAGGGCATGTTATCATGCATTATCGCGCCCGCCTGAAGCTGAAATACAAGCGATTGACAAAGTTATTGAATTGTCGGAAAAAACAGGCTGCCCGGTCTATATTGTACACACATCAACCCGGCAGGGTGCGGATGCAATTGCCGCTGCAAAAAAGAAGGGGATCAGGGTATTTGCTGAAACCTGCCCTCATTATCTCCTGTTCGATGAAACGGTATATGATCCCTCACTGGATAACCTCGCCGTGATGCCTTATGTACTTTCTCCACCCATTCGTACCGCATCTGATCAGCATCGTTTGTGGAAGGGGCTCTCAGATGGCACTTTCGATGTGGTTGCCACCGATCATTGCCCTTTTAACCTGTTTGGCCAGAAAGACAGGGGCATGTCCGATTTTACTAAAATCCCCAATGGGGCCGGCAGCATCGGACACCGGTTGAGTTTGCTTTACACGTATGGTGTGCTGACCCATAAAATCACGATAAACCAGTTTGTCAGCCTCACCTCGGCAAAACCAGCTGAAATATTCGGGATAGGCAACAGGAAAGGGAAACTTCTCCCCGGGTATGATGCCGATATTGTGATCTGGGATCCGGAATACAAAGGGATTATCTCAGCAAAAAATCAATTTCAGCACTGCGATACCGACATTTATGAAGGGTTTGAAATCCGGGGCCGCGCCGAAACCGTAATCCTTGCAGGCAAAACCCTAATTCCCAATTCCTAATTCTTCATTGATCATTGGTCATTCTTTTCACTCCCCTCTTTTCGATCGCCTGCAGTACTTTCCCCGGAAACTCAAACCGGTTGGCGAGCATCATGGCAGCAATGATATAGGGCTTAAAACCAGCCTGCTTGTATAGCGGAACACGATACCGCTCAAAAACGGAAGCGGCAACTTCTCCTTCCTTACATGACACACCCGAAATATCGGCTGGCAGGCAATGCATATACAACGCGTTACCCCCTTTGGTCAGTTTCATGTTTTCTTCGGTACATTCCCAGTGTTTATGTTGAGAATTATTGACCAGGCACTCTTTCTCCAAGCCTTTAAGCCCGTCATGATCGTTTTTCCTGAGAAGTTCGGTTCTCCGCTGCATAACATGAAAAGGGGCCCAGCTTTTAGGATACACGATGTCGGCACCCGTAAATGCCTCGTCCATGGAATTTACCACGCGGAAACTTCCTCCACTTTCTGCAGCTTGTTTTCCTGCCAGTCCGATCACTTCCGGGATGAGCCCGTATCCTTCGGGATAGGCGAGTTCTACCTGCATACCCAGCCTGGTCATCAGCCCGATGATTCCCTGGGGCACGGAAAGCGGTTTGCCATAACTGGGAGAGTAAGCCCAGGTCATGGCGATCTTTTTCCCTTTTAAATTTTCAAGAGAGCCGAACACTGTTTTCAGGTGCAGCAAATCGGCCATGGACTGGGTAGGATGGTCGATGTCGCATTGCAGGTTGATGATCCCCGGACGCTGCGGCAATACCCCATCGGCAAAAGCTTCGTCGAGAGCAGCGCCCACTTCGCGCATGTACGCGTTTCCGGCTCCGAGGAACATGTCATCGCGGATGCCGATAATGTCGCTCAGGAAGGAGATCATGGCAGAGGTTTCCCGTACGGTTTCGCCATGGGCGATTTGTGATTTGCCTTCGTCAAGATCCTGTACGGCAAGCCCGAGGAGATTAGCCGCTGAAGCAAACGAAAACCTTGTCCGGGTTGAGTTGTCCCGAAACTGTGAAATAGCCAGCCCGGAGTCGAAGCAACGGGGGGAAATGTTTTTGTCGCGCAACATTTTCAGGTTTTCTGCGACAGTAAGAATGGTTTCCAGGTCGGTGAGTGATTTCTCCCAGGTGAGAAGAAAGTCGTGGCCGTATAGTCCGGCGGCTGTTTTGGTCATATATGTTTTTTATGAAATATAATATGCAAGTGCTGCGTAAAACGCCGATGCTGCCACCAGGTCGCCCACCGGCACCTTTTCGTTGGGAGCATGTGCAAGTACTTCGTTGCCGGGGCCAAAGCCGATACAGGGAATTTTGTAATACCCGTTTATGGTAACGCCATTGGTGGAAAACGTCCACTTGTCGGTGACCGGTTTTTTGTTGAAAAGACCGGTAAAGGCTTCCTGTGCGGAAACTACCAGGGGATGGTTTTCTTCAATTTTCCAGGTGGGATAATACTTTTCCATGCCATAGCGAAGGCCGGTATAGGCAGTTTCTTCATACTGCAACACTTCAACCACGGCATCCATATGTTTTACAATCTCTGTAATTTCAGCCACTGCCGATTCCCTGGTTTCGCCCCAGGTGAGCCGGCGGTCGAGATGAATGCGCGCATAGTCGGCCACGGCACACAACGAAGGACTCCCCGAAACAAATTCAGAAATGGTCACACTTCCTTTTCCCAGGAAAGGATCGGATTTCAGCAGTTCATTGAGTTTTTCAATCATCAGGCAGGCCCGTGATGCCATGTAGATCGCGTTTTTCCCTCTTTCGGGAGCTGATCCGTGGGCGGAGATGCCTTTAAACGTCACGGCGATTTCCATTCTTCCGCGGTGTCCCCGGTAAATGTTCAGGTTGGTTGGTTCGGTGATGACCACAAAATCGGGGATGATCTTTTCCTCTTCCACCAGGTATTTCCAGCAAAGCCCGTCGCAGTCTTCTTCAATGACCGTTCCCGTGAAATAAATGGTAAGGTCGCGGCTGAATGCAAGCTCTTTCAGAATTCGTCCTGCCGTTACAAATGCCGCGGGGCCCCCTTTCTGATCCACCGTTCCGCGGCCATGCACAAAGCCACCGCTGATCTCACCGGAAAACGGATCACTGGTCCAGTTTGCAAGATTTCCGGTGTCTACCGTATCAATGTGCCCGTCAAATGCCAGAATCCTGCTGCCGTTTCCGATTCGGCCTATCACGTTTCCGAGACCATCTATGCGCACTTCATCAAACCCGGCTTCCAGCATCTGGCGCTTCAATTCTTCAGCCATGGCTTGTTCCCCTGTGCTGAGGGATTTGATTTTAACGAGTTTAGAGAGGTTTTCGGAGGTGTACCCGGCATACTGTGCAGCCAGGTTGTTGATTTTTTCGAGAATGTCTTTCAAGGGTCAGTGCGGTTAAAGTTATAACAGCCGGTAAAGTTACAAAACTTCCCTATATATAATTCTCATTCATTCGCCTGATGCGCAGGTTACGGCGAGACTGGTACCTGGCTATGCCAAGGCCCATAATCAGGAAGATCGGAATCAGGAAATTCAGGTATTTAAGCAACGTTTTTTTACTGTCGTCCATCTGGTCGATCGGGCGTGATGTGACCTCTTTGGTACGGAGATCGATCAGGCCGGTGTCATCCGACAGCCAGTCGATGGAATTGACCATGAGATTGAGGTTGTCGGGCTGAATTTGCCGCGCCTGCCGGCCCTCCCCGTTTGAAGGGAAATCGCCATCAGAAACCACAATCATCCTGGAGGTTGCCGCCCCGGCCAGTTTTCCGCTCACCAGCGCACAAATTGTCAGCCCCGAACGGTTAAAATCCTGCTCCTGCCAGTTCCGGTTGATGTTAAAGGTAAGGGGTGGATTTTCTGTCCCGGATTCCTTTACTTTCAAGCCACCGCTCGAGGCCGGTTTTTATTTCACTTCCGGAAACCGTCTGAAGGTCTCCGTTTACACGGTTTAAGGCGATGAAGATGCTCTTGCCTGTTGACAGAAATTCATCAAGCCGGGCCAGGTGCACCGGAGGAAAACTGTCGCGCGGACTGACAATAACCAGGGTTTTGTAGTTGGCCAGGTTCGCGGAAACGAGATCCAGATTCACCGGTTCTACATCATATAGCACCGACAATGACTGCATTACCTGGATCAGTGAATTGAGTGATGTTTCACCGTGGCCCTGGAGGACCCCCACTTTGGGTTTGTTTTCAACCGTCATTTTCTTGATGCTGGTCGACAAACTGTATTCCATAGCCGACCCGGATTGAATGAACGGGATCACCTCCTTTTTATCGCCGTAATGCACCACTGCGCCCAGGTAAGCTTTTTGCTGTTTTACCTGGTCTTTTTCCCTCACGTTGATCAGCACCGGGCTGATTCCCTCCTGCATCGTTTTTTGTTCGGTAGCATCGTCCTTGTTCGGGTTGACGAACTCAAACATCACCTTTCCGTTTGAACGGTTCGAGTATTCAATGAGTTCCTCCCTGAAATCTCTTCTGAGTTGTGAAAACTGCTGAGGCAGCTCTTCACTGATGTAAGCCGTAACCGTAACAGGTTTGCTGAGTGAACCCAGAATTTTTTTTGTCGCTTCACTCAGCGTATAGCGTTTATCGGCCGTGAAGTCGAGGCGGAGAAAAAAACGGTCGCCCAAAAGGTTCACAAGGACGATCACCCCGACAATCATCAAAATATAGGTGTAGATTGACTTACTGCTTTTCATAGCTCTTTCCTTTTGCGTGTTTTGAAAAATCCATGGAATTAGTTTGAATACCTGCGCCTTGATAATACCAGCTCGGTTCCGAGGAGGCCTCCGAGTATGATAGAGATAAAATAGAGGATGTCCTTGGAGTCGATCACCCCGCGGGCCATTGATTCGTAATGTGTGGCAAGGCTGAGATATCCCAGCAGGCTTGCAAACCATCCCCCGGCGGCACTCATGAAAAGCAGCCCCAGGTACCCCATCAGCACGGCACTGTGATCAATTTTCCCGATGCTGGCCACGGTGATGTAATACGGCAGGGTAAGTGACAGGGTGATACAGATGAGCAGAAATGCCGCCAGGAACTTGCCGGCAATGATCTGCCAGTCACTTACCGGTTTGGTTACCAGCAACTCAAGGGTTCCCGATTTCCGTTCCTCAGCCAGCAATCCCATGGTGATAGCCGGAATGAAGAAAAAAAGTGTCCAGAAAGAGATACCGAAAAAGGATTGCAGGCTGGCCTGCCCTACCAGGAAAATATCACTGCCAAAGATCCAGGTAAAAAATCCACTGAATCCGAGGAAGAGTACGATGATGACATAGGCCATCAGGGAATCGAAAAAGGAGCGCAGCTCTCTTTTTGCTATGATCCAAATTTTATTCATATGTGTATCTGTTTATGTTTTTCGTTGGAGTTTTATTTAAGGGTCAGATCCCTGAATACCTCTTCGAGTTTACGTTCCACAGGGGTCATTTCCGTGAGCGCCCATCCCTTGTCGACGCACAGCCTGAAAATGGCTTTTTTCGAGCTCACGGCGGCCTTGCTCTGAACCTCAAAAGCCTGGGTGTAATCGGGCAACAGGTCGACCAACTCAACGGTATCAAGTGTTTGAAGACTCCGGTAAATTTCGTTGCGGTCGCCGTCTTCAATGGTTACTTTTACAATCTCCTTATCCTGTGCCTGCTTACGGAGGGTGTTCGCCGTACCATCGGCCACCAGCTGTCCTTTGTTTATGATCAGGATGCGATCGCAGGTGGCTTCTACTTCTGCCAGAATATGTGAACTCAGGATCACCGTTTTTTCACGCCCTATTTTTTTGATCAACTCCCTGATTTCCACAATCTGATTGGGATCAAGACCGGAGGTGGGCTCATCGAGAATAAGCACCTCCGGATCGTGGATCAGTGCCTGAGCCAGGCCAACCCGCTGCTGGTAGCCCTTAGAGAGTTCCCCTATTTTCTTATATTTCTCGCTTTTCAACCCGCATACATTCACCATTTCGAGGATCCTTTCACGGATTTTAACTTTCGGAACATTCTGGATCTCTGCCACAAAATGCAGGTAATCGATCACAGGCATCTCCTTGTACAGAGGATTGGTTTCGGGAAGATAGCCAATGTGCCTTTTTACCTCTTCGGGGTTAGTTTGTACGGATATGCCACCTACTTTCACATCGCCCGCGTTGGGCGCCATAAAGCAGGTGATAATTTTCATGGTCGTGGTCTTTCCGGCTCCGTTGGGCCCGAGAAATCCTACTATTTCACCGGTGTTGACCTTGAACGAGATGGTGTCAACCGCTTTTTGAAAGCCGTAGCTTTTCGTCAGGTTTTCTACACTTACTTCCATAAACACTTCATTTTAAACATTGATGATGTGAATAAAACGGCGGCAAAAATAAAAAAAAATCAAAAAA
>CAZVNF010000125.1:0-11724 GCA_964628215.1 uncultured Draconibacterium sp. | reverse complement strand
TTGGAATCCTTGCGCTGAAAGAGATCAGCGACCGGAAACAGGATCAGAAAAAACTTTTCAAAGGGATTCAGATTGCCTTTGGCATCACAGCCGGCATCACCCTTTTCTTTGCTTTAGTCCCCGGGATGTTCCTCGATTTCAGCGGGTCAGGCGACCGCTTCATGCAGCAGCAGTACCAGATCCCCGACTGGCTGATGCAGGCCATCCGCGACGATCGCATGCGGATCCTCCGCATGGATGCCCTCCGGTCATTTGTGTTTATATTGCTGGCCGGTGGCCTCACCTGGGCTGTGCTTTTCAACAAGATTAAAAAAGAATACGCCTACATCGCACTTACCGTGCTCTTCCTTGCCGACATGTTCACGGTGAACAAGCGCTATCTCACCAACGACAATTTTACCTCCTCTTCCCGGGTGGATAACCCGTTTGAACCCACTGCCGCCGACAACCAGATTCTGCAGGATACCCTGAAAGATTACAGGGTGCTGAACCTTACTTCCAACACATTCAACGATGCCGGCACCTCCTACTACCATAAATCGCTGGGAGGCTATCATGGGGCGAAACTCCGCCGCTACCAGGAACTTATCGACTATGGAATTCAAAAGGACATCAAGACCTTTGCCGGGAGTATGAGCACCGACAGCACTCCTGTTTTAAACATGCTCAATACCAGGTACTTCATCCTGCCGGGCCAGGACAAGCAACCTGCCGCCTACCCGAATCAGAATGCCCTGGGAAATGGCTGGTTTGTCAGCTCGGTTCAAATGGTCGACAATGCCGATGCGGAGATCGGCGCCCTGGCCAGTTTCCGGCCCGACTCTTTAGCCATCGTTGATAAAGTATTTGCTGAAAATCTCAAGGGTTTTGCCCCGGCAAAGGATTCTGCCGATGCCATCACCCTCACCGGCTATGCTGCCAATGAAATTTCCTATACCAGTAAATCAAAGAACAGCGGACTGGCCGTTTTCTCTGAAATCTATTATCCCAAAGGATGGAACGCCTATGTTGACGGGCAGATCGCACCCCATTTCCGAGCCAATTATGTGCTCAGGGCCATGGTTCTCCCTGCCGGGGAACATACGGTACGATTCAAATTTGAACCCGTGGTCTATTCTGCAGGAGAAAAGATTTCGATGATCAGCTCCGTCATCCTCATCCTGCTCATCGCAATCGCCGCTGCACTGGAACTCTGGAAAGCCAGGAAACCACAGGCATGAAAAAAGTCCTGATCATCAGCTATTACTGGCCTCCCAGCGGGGGAGCCGGCGTGCAGCGATGGTTGAAATTCGTTAAATACCTGCGCGATTTCGGCTGGGAACCTGTGGTATACTGCCCTTCAAATCCCGAATACCCCGAAACGGACAACTCCCTGTTTAATGACATTCCCGACAATGTGGAAGTGCTGAAATATCCGATCTGGGAGCCCTATCATGTTTATAAAAAACTCCTCGGACAAAAAAAAGAGGATAAGATCAATGCCGCCTTTCTTTCCGAGAAAAAAAAGAATAAAACCCTGGAGAATATCTCCGTGTGGATACGTGGAAACTTTTTCATCCCCGACGCCCGGAAGTTCTGGATCAAACCATCGGTTAAATTCCTGAGGAAATACCTGCAGGAGCATCCTGTGGATGCGATTGTCTCAACAGGCCCTCCCCACAGTACCCACATGATTGCCAGCCGGCTCGCTGTGCAATGCCGCCTTCCGTGGCTGGCCGACTTCCGCGATCCGTGGACCAATATTGATTTTTATAAAGAACTGAAATTAAGCTCACTGGCTGATAAGAAACACCGCAGGCTTGAATTACAGGTACTTCGGGAAGCCAATGCCGTTACGGTGATCAGCAACTCCATGGCCGATGATTTCAACAAGATCTTCCCCCGCCACTATGAGGTGATCACCAACGGGTTCGACAGTGCCGACACCGACCATCCCGCCCCGGAAAGAGACAGGAAATTCTCCATCGCCCATATCGGAACGCTCGTAAGTTCACGCAACCCGATTACCCTGTGGAAGGCTTTGCAAAGTCTGCTCTCCACCCATCCTGAACTTGCAAACGACCTGGAAATCAAACTGGTCGGAAAGGTTGATTTCAGCGTGACCTCCTCCCTCGAAGACTTCCATCTGACCGGATTTGTCAACAAAATCGACTACATGCCCCACAATAAGGTGGTGGAATGTCAGCGGCAGTCGCAGGTGTTGTTGCTGATCATCAACAACACCCCCAACTCAAAGATGATTCTTACAGGGAAGTTTTTTGAATACCTGGCCGCCCATCGCCCCATTCTGTGCCTGGGACCCGAAGACGGGGATGCAGCCCGGATCCTGCACGAAACAAAAGCAGGAGTGCTGGCAGGCTTTGAGGATGTTGAGCAGATGAAACGTCACCTGCTGCATTTGTATGAGGATTATAAAAAGGGGGGACTCTCCGTTCAAAGCAGGGAGATAGAACAGTATTCACGAAAGGCACTTACGGGGAAACTGGCGCTTGTTTTACAACAGATTTCTTCTTCCAGTAGCCCATCCGGTAGTAAGTATAATACAAAATAACCCCCGAAAGCCACCCGATCGGGATCGACCACCATATTCCATGTACTCCGATCTCCGGATTTTTTGCCAGCCACCAGGCCACCGGGATGCGTATGATCCATAACGAAAAAAGGCTGATAAACATGGGGATCAGGGTATCTCCTGCCCCGCGAAGCAACCCATTGATCACGAACATTACCGAAAACAGGATATAAAAAGCGCCGATGATGCGCAAATAATCAGCACCCATCTCAATCACCACCTGGTCGTCGGTAAACATACGCATCAGGAAAGTACCGAAAACAACAGTAACCAGTGAGATCGCCACGGAAATTACGCTGGTCATGATGAGGGTGGCCCGAAGCCCGGCTTTCACCCGGTCGGGGCGGTTGGCCCCCATGTTCTGGCCTACAAAAGTCGAAAGTGCCACGGCAAAACTCATGGCCGGCATGGCGGCAAAGCTGTCAATCCTTCCGGCCGCGCTGTAGGCGGCATTGGCATCAACGCCAAACTGGTTTACGATCCAGTAGAGCGCAACCATCCCTGCAGCCACAAAGGTTTGCTGGAACCCGGTTGGCAGCCCGATCTTGATGCTCTTCATAAAAATTTCGCGATCAAAAGTCATATCCCTGAATGAAAACTTAACCACTTTGTGATACCGGTTGAGGTAAACGATCAGGGTGATGAAGGCACACCCTTCGGAAATCACCGTGGCATAGGCCACCCCGGCAACCCCCCAGTGAAGCACGGGGACAAAGATCAGGTCGAGAATGATATTGAGGCCTACCGAACCTATTAAAAAATAGAGCGGGGTTTTGGAATCCCCCAGTCCGCGCAGGATGGCGCTGGTGCCATTGAACCCGAACAGGAAGATCAGTCCGGCCAGGAAGATGTTCAGAAACAACGTTGCATCGGGCACGATGGCCGGATCAAGGTCAATGATGCGGAAGATAAACCCGCTCATCATAATTCCGCCTGCACTCACGATAATGGAGGTGAAGAACATGAATATGTACAAGGTATTGATCGCCTTTTTTACATTGTCGAGCTGCTTTGCCCCGAAAAACTGCGAAATGACAATGGTAAAGCCCATGGTGACGCCGATGATAAAGGAAACGAGCAGGAATATGATCGGGCCGGAAGTCCCTACCGCTGCCAGTGCCGCCTTGCCGATGTATTTCCCCACCACAACACTGTCAACAATATTGTACATCTGCTGAAACACATTTCCGAGCAGCATGGGAATGGCAAACTTCAGGATTAACCTGCCTTCATTGCCATAACTGAGGTCCTTCATGGCGCAAAGATAGCCACAAATCACGGATAATTCGTATATTTGCCCCGACAACAGTTCGTTCTGTCGCTGGTTGTAGAGACGTTAAATTTAACGTCTCTCCTGCCAGAGGAAAGTCGGGACAACTCAGAGCACCATGCTTCCTAACGGGAAGGATCCCGGGATATAAAGGCCCGGGAGACAGCCAGTGCCACAGAAAACGACTACCTTTTGTAAAGACGCACCGTGGTGCGTCTCTTTCCGAAGGAAAAGGTGAAAACGCGGTGTAAGAGACCACGGTTCCGCCGGGCAACCGGCGGGAGGGGTAAACCTCATGGGTTGAAAGACCAAGTATACCGGCTGCCAAGGGTTGCTCGCCCGATGCCGGAGGGTAGGTCGCTAAAGCATGCCGGTGACGGCACGCTCAGATAAATGACAGAATTAAACAAAATCCCGCTTACAGAACTGTTGTTTCTTTTTTTTTGTAAACAAGTGTCATGAAAATTGTCTCCATTGTGGGTGCCCGCCCCCAGTTTATCAAGGCAGCCACCGTATCCCGCATCATCAGGGCAAACCCTGAAGTGAACGAAATCCTGCTGCACACCGGCCAGCATTACGATGAAAACATGTCGGATGTCTTTTTCCGGGAACTCAGTATTCCCTTCCCCGATTACAATCTTGAAGTCGGCTCCGGAAGTCATGCGGTGCAAACCGGCACCATGCTCAAAGGCATTGAAGAGGTGCTGCTGAAAGAAAAACCCGACTGCACCCTGGTGTATGGAGACACCAATTCAACCCTGGCCGGCACCCTGGCCTCCGTAAAACTTCATATTCCCGTGGCCCATGTGGAGGCCGGCCTTCGCAGCTTTAACCGGGCCATGCCCGAAGAGATCAACCGGATTGTAACCGACAGGATATCGGATATCCTGTTTGCCCCTACCGTCACTGCCATGGAAAACCTTGCCGGCGAAGGGCTGGCAAACATCTCCTGTTTCACCGGGGATGTGATGTACGACTCGGTGTTGTTTTACAGCGAATGGATCAGCCGCGATCCGCTGAAATACAAAACAGCCGGGATCCCTGCTTCCTATCTGCTTGCTACAATTCACCGGGCCGAAAACACCGACAATCCCGAAAATCTCAAAAATATCTTCAGGGCTTTTTCAAACCTGGCGCACGATATTGTACTGCCTATCCACCCCCGTACCCGGAAAATCCTGGCATCGATGATAACCCTGCCCGAAAATGTTCATATCATCGACCCTGTGGGATATCTCCAGATGCTTAAACTTACCATGGATGCCACAAAAGTACTTACCGATTCGGGCGGGCTGCAGAAAGAGGCCTATTTCCTCCGGAAACCCTGCATCACCATGCGAACAGAAACCGAATGGATTGAAACACTGCACGACCAGTGGAATATCATCACCGGCAGCGATCCTGAACTGATCGTTAAAGCTGTTGAAAACCCTTTCCCCGCTGCTCCCCTGCAGTCAGGATTCGGGAATGGAAAGGCTGCAGAAATCATCCTGGAAAAACTTCTCCATTTTTAACCGGTAATTGTTAATAAAATCATTGATTTTGTGTTGTTTTCCTGCCTTCCGGTATGTAAAAAAAACGTACCTTTGTTTTGTTGATTTTTTATTATAACGTATTGATTATGACAGATATAGAAAAAGAAATTGCCAGCCAGAGTTACACAGCGGATAATATTCAGGTATTGGAGGGGCTGGAAGCAGTGCGCAAACGTCCGGCCATGTACATTGGCGACATTAATGTTAAAGGGCTTCACCATCTTGTATATGAAGTAGTTGACAACTCAATTGATGAAGCGCTGGCAGGGTATTGCAACCGGATTGAAGTTACCATCCTGGAAGATAATTCTGTGAGAGTTACCGATAATGGTCGTGGCATCCCCACCGATTATCATGAAAAGGAAAAACGCTCGGCGCTCGAAGTGGTCATGACCGTACTTCATGCCGGCGGAAAATTTGACAAAGACACCTACAAAGTATCCGGTGGTCTTCACGGGGTGGGTGTTTCTGTGGTGAATGCGCTGTCATCCCTGTTAAAAGTCGTGGTGAAACGGGGCGGGAAAATATTCCAGCAGGAATATGCTTTCGGAAAACCGCTCTACCCGGTTAAAACAATCGGGGATACCGAACACAACGGCACGGAAGTGACCTTTAAATCGGACAACTCGATTTTCATTGTCGAAAAGTTCGATTACGAGATTTTATGTTCCCGCCTGCGTGAACTGGCATACCTGAACAAGGGGATCACACTCATCATCACAGATGAACGTGAAAAAGACGATCAGGGCAACTTCATCACCAATACGTTTTTCTCCGCAGCCGGCCTCAGCGATTTCATCGACTACCTGGACGCAAACCGGGAGAAACTGATTCCCGAGCCCATTTGCATGGAGGGGGAACGGAACAATATTCCGCTGGAAATAGCCATGCAGTACAACACCTCCTTCTCTGAAAACATTCATGCATATGTAAACAATATCAATACCCATGAAGGGGGAACACACCTCGCGGGCTTCCGCAGGGCACTTACCCGCACCCTGAAAAGCTATGCCGATAAAACAGGCATGCTGGCGAAACTGAAGTTTGACATCAACGGCGATGACTTCCGTGAAGGACTCACCGCCATCATCTCGGTGAAGGTGCAGGAACCCCAGTTCGAAGGGCAGACGAAAACCAAACTGGGAAACAACGAGGTGATGGGCGTGGTAGATCAGCTGGCGAGTGAAATGCTCTCCAACTACCTCGAAGAACACCCGAAAGAGGCACGGACCATCGTCAACAAGGTGATCCTCGCCGCCACCGCCCGCCATGCGGCAAGAAAAGCACGGGAGCTGGTTCAGCGTAAAAATGTGCTTACCGGCTCAGGATTGCCCGGAAAGTTATCCGACTGCTCTGAAAGCGATCCCGCCCAGTGTGAAATATACCTGGTCGAGGGCGACTCGGCAGGCGGAACGGCCAAACAGGGGCGCGACAGGCGCTTCCAGGCTATCCTGCCCCTCCGCGGCAAGATCCTCAACGTGGAAAAAGCCATGCAGTATAAAATCTTCGACAGCGAGGAAATAAAGAACATCTTTACCGCACTGGGAGTGACCATTGGCACCGAGGAAGACAGCAAGGCACTAAACCTCGAAAAACTCCGTTATCATAAAATAGTCATCATGACGGATGCCGATGTGGATGGCAGCCATATCGCAACCCTGATCCTGACTTTCTTTTTCCGCTACATGAAAGAACTGATCGAAAACGGGCATGTATTCATCGCAACTCCTCCCCTTTACCTCATCAAAAGGGGATCCACCCAGCGCTATTGCTGGACGGAAGAAGAACGCCAGCAGATTGTGGCCGAACTGAGCAACGGAAAAGAAACCGGGGTACATATCCAACGGTATAAAGGTCTGGGTGAAATGAATGCAGAACAACTCTGGAGCACCACCATGGATCCTGAATTCCGCACACTGAGGCAGGTGGCGATTGAAAACGGAACCGAAGCCGACCGCATTTTCTCCATGCTGATGGGCGATGATGTTCCCCCCAGACGCGAATTCATCGAAAAAAATGCCAAATATGCCAACATCGATGTCTGATAACCGTTGAACCAATCTTTATCAACATGACACGAAAAAAGTACATCTATCTCTTTGCTGCAGTGCTGATCCTGGCAGTAGTCGCCTTTTTCTTATTTGGTAAAAATGACAAGGACCAGCAAATAACCGCCACCGTCAAAAAGGGCAGTTTCCCGATTGAGGTGACCACTACCGGTGAACTGATCGCCAAAAGTTCGGAAAAGATCAACGGTCCAAGGGACCTGAGCCAGCTCTTCAGGATCTGGAATGTTAAAATACAGGATATCATTCCGGATGGAACTGTAGTAGACTCAGGCCAGTATGTTGCCCAGCTCGACCCCTCTGAAATTTCAAACAAAATAAAAGATGAGGAGCTGAACCAGGAAAAACTGGTGACTTCCATTACCAAAACCCGGCTGGATACCTCCCTCGAACTCAGGGCACTGCGCGATGACCTGATCAACCTGGAATATAACCTTGAAGAGAAGAAACTTATCCTCGACCAGTCCAAATATGAAACTCCGGCCACCCGCAGGCAGGTAGAGATGGACCTCGAAAAATCGCAGCGCACCCTGGATCAAACCAGGAAAAATTATAAACTGCGCTACGAGAAAGCGGTTGCAAACATGCAGGAGGTAACCACTTCGTTTAACCAGGGACAGCGAAAGCTGGAACAGATGACCGATGTGCTGAAAAAAATGAGGGTGTTTGCACCAAAGGCCGGAATGGTCATTTATAAGCGCAATTATGATGGCAGCAAAATGGGGGTCAATGCGATGATGAATACCTGGGAAAATGTGGTTGCAGAACTTCCCGACCTGTCGGAAATGATCTCAAAAACCTTTGTCAATGAAATAGATATCAGTAAGGTAAAAGTCGGCCAGAAAGTACAGGTGGGAATAGATGCATTCCCCGAAAAAAAATTCACCGGGACCGTTACAGAGGTGGCAAACATCGGGGAGCAGAACCAGTCAACCAATGCCAAAGTATATGAGGTCAAGATCCTTGTGAATGAATTCGATTCGATCCTCCGGCCTGCCATGACCACAAAAAACAAAATCCTGACCAGTGTCGTCGACAGTGTGCTCTTTATTCCCATGGAAGCGGTATTCAACAATGACTCGGTAATTTTTGTGTATAAAAAGGATGGCAGTTCTGTCGTCAGGCAACAGGTAATTGTAGGTCAGTCGAATGAAAATGAAATAATTATCAAAGCCGGCGTTCAGGCCGACGAGGTGGTGCTGCTGGTTCCGCCCGAAAAAGCCGACAAACTCAGCCTTGAATTGCTGCCGAAGGAGATCATTGAGAAATACAAGGAGAAACCTGCCGCACCAAAAGCTCAGAAACCCATGGTGAAAGACTCCGGCAAATTTTAATTAGTTTCTTTATGCTGGAACGTTACAAATACATCTTCAACATCGCCCTCGAAGCAGTGTTTCTGAATAAGTTCAGATCCATTCTTACCGCGTTGGGGATTATCTTCGGGGTAGCTGCAGTGATCACGATGATGGCCATCGGCAACGGCGCAAAAAAAGTGATCCTTGACCAGATGAAACTGGTTGGAGTAAACAACATCCTGATCACGGCAAAATCTGACAAACAAAATAACAAGTCCGCAAAATCAGAAGACCAGGGCTCCCAGTCGGGAGAGCAGAAAAAGGAAACAAGTACCGGGCAATTCTCCCCCGGGCTGAGTTTAAAGGATGCTGAATCCATTAAAGCCATCATTCCCACGGTTTCCAGGGTCAGCCCGGAGGTAATCTATGAAACCGATATTGTCAAAGACGGCAATAAAATGTCGGCAAAATTTGTGGGTGTCACACCCGATTTCTTCCAGGTTTTCGCCCTCGACCTCCAGGAAGGACAAATGTTCAACGATGAACAACTCAAAGACGGGAAGGCGGTTTGCATTATCGGGCCGGTGCTTAAATCAAGGTTTTTCCCTACGGAAAACGCAGTTGGCAAGGATATTAAATGCGGATCCATCTGGCTGCATGTCATTGGGGTCCTGAAGAAACGGGAGGTAAGTCAGTCGAGCATCGACAACCTGGGCATATCCGACTACAACAACTCCATCTACGCACCGATCCAAACCCTGCTTCGCCGGTATAAGGACCGTTCGCTGGTTACTGCATCCTCCCTCCAGGGAAGCATGGAGCAGATGGACGAAAACTCCTTCATGGTCACTTCAGGAACAGAAAGCGGCGGATCGTCAGATCAGATCGATAAAATTGTGGTCCAGGTAAAGGAAAGCAGCCAGATCAAACCCACTGTGGAAATTCTGAAAAAGATGATGACCCGTCGTCACGCCGGGGTGGACGATTTTGCAATCATCGTGCCCGAACTCCTGCTGAAACAGGAACAGGAGACAAAAGACATTTTCAATATCGTGCTCGGGGCCATCGCCAGCATCTCCCTGCTGGTAGGCGGCATCGGCATCATGAACATCATGCTGGCCTCCGTAATGGAGCGTATTAAAGAAATTGGCATCCGCCAGGCCATTGGTGCCACAAAACGGGATGTGGTGCTGCAATTCCTCATGGAAGCAACGTTACTCAGCATCACCGGCGGACTGATCGGGATTGTTTTAGGACTTGCCCTCTCGCAAATCATCATGGCGCTTACAGGCATCCTGACCATTGTCTCCCCGCTTTCAGTGATAATCTCCTTTGGTGTTTCAGCCGCGGTGGGCATCATTTTCGGATACATGCCTTCGCAACGCGCCGCCGCCCAGGATCCTGTTGAATCATTAAGACATGAATAGCATGCAAATAATGGTATTGGCAAAACAAGCCCTTGTATTTCTCTTTCTGACGCTGTATGCCGGGATCATTGTGGTTTCGGGGCAATCCGGATCCCGGGAAATCACCCTGGCCGAAGCAATTGAAATTTCAAAAACCCAATCGCCCGATGCGTTGAATGCGAAACAGACCTTCCGGAAAAGTTACTGGGAATTCAGGTCATTCCAGGCCGGGAACCTGCCTGCACTCGATTTCACCTCCACCCTGCCGAACCTCACGCAAAGTATCACCCCCTATCTCAACCCCGACGGCACCCAAACGTATGTAAGTTCAAAGTATATCAGCGCACAGGCAAACCTAGCACTTTCCCAGAAAATAGGGATCACAGGGGGTACCATCTCGATAAACTCTTACCTGAGCGGGGTGTACAATGCCAATTCGGAGAATGAACTGCCCTACCTGAGCTACCCGGTAAACGTGGAACTCACACAACCGCTTTTCGCGTATAACCCATATCGCTGGGATAAAAAAATCAAGCCGCTGAATTATTCCCTTGCCAAGCGAAAATACCTCGAAGACATTGAGTCGATCTCGATCTCCACCACGAATTACTTTTTCACCCTCCTGCAATCGCAGGTTGAAAAAAAGATTGCTCTTACAAACCTGGCCAACAACGATACGCTCTATAAAATTGCCAAAGGAAGATACCTGGTTGGAAAAATTGCTGAAAATGATCTCCTGCAGATGGAATTGCTTTTCCTGAAAGCCCAGGCAGCCGTCGAAAATGCAGATCTGCAGCTCGACAATGCCCAATTCCGCTTTAAATCATACCTCCGGCTGCAGGACACATCAGTGGTGCTCCTCCCTCCCGGCGACATTGCATTTTTCAAAATTGATCCTCAAAAAGCAATCAACCTGGCCAACGACAATTCATCCACCTCCCTCGAGTTTAAAAAACGGGAGCTCGAAGCTGCCAGCGCAGTGAACTTTGCCAAACTTAACGGCCGGTTCGATGCCAACATTCATGCTTTGGTCGGACTTCAGCAGGCCGGTCCTACCATTCCTGAAGCCTACCTCAACCCGCTCGATCAGCGTGAAGTTTCTTTGAAACTCACCATTCCTATTCTCGACTGGGGTGTAGCCCATGGCCAGATTAAAATGGCACAGTCGCAGCAGGAAATCGTAAAAAACCAGGTGGAACAGGACATCATCGATTTCCAGCGGAATGTCTACCTCAAAGTGGTGGAGTTTAACATGCAGCAGAACCAGCTTAAAATTGCAGCCAAATCAGATACCGTTGCCAGGAAAAGTTACGAAGTGATCAAAGGAAGGTATAAAATCGGGAAAATCAACAACATCCTCGAACTGAACAATGCCCAGATGGACTCTGACAACTCGGAAAAAAACTACTATTTTGCACTGCAGACTTTTTGGAGAAGCTACTACGAAATCAGGAAAATGACCCTCTTTGACTTCCTGAAGAATGAACCGCTTCCATTCGATCTCCGTGACTTTAAATAAAGCACCTCACCTCCTTCGATAAATCACCTCACCCCCTTCGATAAAGCACCTCACCCCCTTC
>CAZVNF010000124.1:0-11854 GCA_964628215.1 uncultured Draconibacterium sp. | reverse complement strand
CGGGATGGATGTTTCAATGTCCATTACCACCTCATCGGCCTCAATGGCCAAGTCAACATTTCGCCGGTTGTAGGTACCGGCAATCACGGAAGCCAGGGAACGGAGGTACCCCGGAAAGGAAATCTTCTCAAAGTCGTTCGACCGGTACAACATTTCGTGAACAAGTGCCATGCTGCGTATCCGAAGCTGAAGGTTGGTAAGAGATTGCAGCAACTCCTCGTTTTTAGTCTGCCCCATCTGCATGTTGATCAGACTGACCAGGATGGCAAAATTATTTTTCACCCGGTGATGAATCTCTTTTAACAGGTTTTCCTTTTGCTTGGTTCCTTCCATAATTTCTATTTCTTTGATTTTTCGTTCCTGAATGTCGCGGGTAACACCCACCATCCCTTTAAAAACCCCGCTGATCGGGTCGAACAGGGGATTTAAAATCGATTCCACCCAAAAAACCGAGCCATCCTTTTTCCGGGCCCGGTAGATGAAGTGCCGGGATGATCTTGTTTCAAGCATTTCCCGGAATACAATTTCAGCATATGCATGATCTTCAGGAATTGTGAGATCATAGGGTGTTTTTTTAATAATTTCCTCCTGTGTATACCCGTAAACTTTCAATGAGGCTGGTGAAGCATAGATCCGGTTTTTGTTCTGGTCAAGGTGCGTGATGAAATCATCGGAATTGTCGGTAATAAATTTATACTGGTTCTCGCGGTCCCGGGTCTGTTCTTCCGTGGCCTTGCGGTCGCGGATCTCCTCATTCAGCTGAACATTCATCTCCTGCATTTTTTTCCTCACCCGCCTGGTATACAACAGAAGCGTGATAAAAACAAGGATGATAAACCCTGCCAGACCTGTCAGGAATTTTAATATTAAAGTCTGATAATTGTGATATTTCAGGTTCAGGGCCTGAATATCATGCTTTCTGGCAATGATCTTACCCGATTGCTGAATCCGGAGCAAATGCTGGTTGGTTTCAAGAATTGCAATATTGCTGCGGTTCTTTTCCCGGCTGATCTCCTCGCGAACCGCAGTGTAACGTGTATAAAAATCAAGGGCTCTTTTGAATTGCTTATTCTCCAGATAATACGTGTAAAGATGGCGGTACCCGTTTTCTATCAAGCTTTTTTGATCATATCTGTATGCCAGGAGCAACCCGGAATCCATATAGTATTTTCCTGAATCAATCAGGCCGAGATTCAGATAATCCCCTGCCACATTGATGAGGGCGCTGTTTACCCCGTATTTTTGCCGGCATTGCTGCCTGGCGGCCAGCGCTTTCAGGTTATATTTCAGAGAGGCCCGATGATCATGCATCTTATCGAAAACATGGCCTATATGTGTATATAGTACCCCCATTAGCCCATAATCGGTGGTGTCAGCGGTGAGCATCAGATTATTATAGAACGCCAGGGCTTCTGCCCATTTTTCATCACTTAAGTAAATGCTTCCAATGCTGATCTGTACTCTGAACTCTTTTTCCCGGAAACTAGTCCTGCGGACGTATGAAAGTGCCTTATTGAAATAATACCTGGCATTTTCCTGTTCCCCTAAAGCCAAATAGGTAAACGCGATTTGATCGGTGATGATTCCTTTCAACAGGTTATCCTTAGTCGACAGGGCAAGTTTCAACCCACGCTGAAGATAGATCAGCGACTGTTCATTGTTTGAAATTGACCTGTTCAGTTCTCCGATCCTCATCAAGGCATTCACCTCTCCCGTGGTGTCAGGAATAGCATGGTATGTTTTACATGCAGCAAGATAGTGTTCCTGTGCATGGATGAATTTTCGCTTCCTGGCAAAATAATCTCCCATGTTCATTCTTGCCTGTGCTTTCACCTTGTCGCTTTTTTCAATTACCGAAAGCTTGAATGCGGCTAACAGGAAGGTAAACGATTTCTGAGGCTGGTCCTCTTTGATCAGGTCAGCCAATTCAAGGTAAATTTCGGCCTGCTGGGTCAAACTTTCGTGCGGACGGATGCGGAACAAACTATCGCGTATACTCTGATCCGGCGACTTGGTCTGCGCAAATACTTCCAACGAAATAAGGCCCAAAAAAATGATGATGGCGAGATAACACTTATGCATACAAAGGTGTTGCCTAAGCGTTCAAAGATAGGAAAAATAATGAACCCTGTAATTCAGCAAATTTTCAGCCGAGCCTTTTTGACCTTAACCGCAAACTGTTGGCCACAACAGATACTGAACTGAACGCCATGGCTGCGCCCGCCAGCATCGGGTTCAGCATAAACCCGGTAATAGGATACAGGATCCCGGCTGCCACCGGAATGGTGATAATATTATAGAAAAAAGCCCAGAAAAGATTCTGCCGGATGGTTTTCACGGTTTCCTGTGAAAGTTTCAGCGCTGTGACCAGTTTTTCAAGGTCCCCTTTAATCAGTGTGATCTGCGCGCTTTCTATGGCAATATCGGTTCCTGTTCCCATGGCAATGCCAATGTCGGCCACAGCCAGGGCCGGTGAATCGTTGATTCCGTCGCCAACCATGGCCACCACGTATCCCTGTTCCTTCAACCGCTTTACATAGTCTGATTTTTCTCCGGGTGTGGCTTCAGCTTTGAAAAATTCGATGCCGGCACCGGCGGCAATATGAGAGGTGATTGCCACACTGTCGCCCGAAAGCAAGTGTACCTGCATCCCCATCTGCTGAAGCCGGGCAATTGCCTTTGCCGACCCGGGTTTGATGGTATCCGCAAGAGCGACCATGGCCACGGCACTGTTGTTGCATGACACATACACCACCGAGAGGGTCTGCTGTTTCAGTTTCTTCTCTTCTTCCACAAAAACTTCCGGCACGGCACATCCGCTGCCGGTAATGTACGACCTGCTTCCGATGTGATATAAATCCCCCGAAAAATACGCCAGAACCCCTTTCCCGGTCACGCTTTCAAAGCCCGAGACCACCCCGTTCCCGTGGGGGCGTTCAGGATCTTCAGCAGAAACGGAAGCTTGTTTTGAGGTAAAGAAATTCACCAATGCCTGTGCAAAAGGATGTTCCGACATTGATTCAATGGCAAAAACTGCACCGGGAATATCACGCCCTGCCTGCAACGGATTGCTTTCAACCCCCGGATCCCAGATCACATCGGTAACCTGCGGCCTGCCGATGGTAACGGTTCCGGTTTTATCCAGCACAATGGCCGTGGTTTTGCAAACAAGCTCCAGGCTTTGCGCATCTTTCACCAGGATACCCTGCTGGGCGGCCTTACCCAACCCCACCATCAGTGCCGTGGGGGTGGCAAGCCCCAGTGCGCAGGGGCATGCGATGACCAGTACCGTTACTGCCGCCATAAAGGCAAACGGGGCACCGGCAGAGGGCAGAAATACCATCCAGGCAATAAAAGTGAATACGGAAATACCCATTACCACCGGCACAAACACCGATGCAATGCGATCGGCAAGCTTCTGAATGGGGGCCTTGCTTCCCTGGGCTTCCTGCACCAGCCTGATGATCTGGGCAAGCATGGTTTCCGCCCCTATTTTTTCAGCAACAACCTTTAAACTGCCCGTCTGGTTGATGGTGGCCCCAATCACCTGGTCGCCGGGCCATTTATTCACCGGCATCGATTCTCCTGTGATCATGCTCTCGTCGATAGTACTGAAGCCTTCTGTCACTCTTCCGTCGGCCGGAATCTTCTCTCCCGGCCTGATCACCAGGATATCCCCTTTCACAATTCTGGAAATCAGCATCTCCTTCTCCACCCCGTTGCGGATGACCCTCGCCGTTTTCACCCCGAGCCCCATCAGTTTTTTGATCGCTTCGGAGGTTTTCTGCTTTGCCTTTTCTTCGAAAAACCGTCCTAAAAGGATAAAGGTAATAATCACGGTAGCTGCCTCAAAATAGACATGCGGTTCAAAGCCCCGGCTTAAAAGGAATCCCGGGTAAATGGTATTAAACAGGCTGAACAAAAATGCACTCCCGGTCCCCATGGCTACCAGTGTATCCATGTTGGCGGAAAAATGCAGCATCCGCTTCCAGGCAATGATAAAAAACTCCTGCCCGAACCAGGCAAGCACCGGAATGGAAAGAGCCATCATGATGAGGTTCGCGTAGGCCATGTGATGGAAAACCATGGCAATCAGTACCACCGGGATGGAAAAAGCGGCAGAAAGAATGGTATTTGTCCGCAACCGCTTCAGGCGCAGGGCCACAAGGTCGTGCTCCTCTTCGAGGGAGAGATCGCGGATGATGAGCTGAAACCCCAGTTCATCCACGGTTTTCACAATCCGGTCCAATGATATGACCGACGGGTCATATTCCACCATTACCTGTTCGGAAGCGAGATTGACACTGGCAGCCCGAACCCCTTCCTGCGCCGAAAGCATGGTTTGAATACTCCCTGCACAGGAAGCGCATGACATTCCGTTAACGCGGTATAATCCCTTCGTAAATTCCATTGAATTCGCCTTTTCTGCAAATTTAAATCAATTCTAAATAACAAGACTTGCTATTTCTCAGATTTAAAGGCTTTGGCAGATTTTTTCCATTCGGCCAGCAAACGAACACCCTCTTTGGCCAGGCGCTCCATGCGGGCATGAGAGACATGAATATCCGGCAAATCTTTCAGGATCTCGTTGCGCTGATTTTTCCAGGTGCGCAGTTCGTCGATGAGCTGAACACTGAAGTGAGTGGTAAGCGGGGGATATTTAGCGCTGACGTGAAGGTGCTTGACACGCTTGATCGATTGCTCCAGGGTAAAACCCAGTCCGGGAAGCTGATTTTCGATCTGGCAGATCAGCTTTTTTAACTTTTTTTCAAACAGGAATGACAGGATCATCGAGGTCTCGAGGTAAAACTCGTTATTCATGGCTGTTTCTAATTTGCCTGTAGATTTTTTGCCTGCATTATCATTGTCTTTTTCGCTCTTTTTCGTCTTTTTCATACTGCATAAATTGGAACTGCATAAAGTTACTCATTTTTCTTTCTCTTCCTGGTCTTCGGTCATATCTGCCGGGTTATCCAGATCCGGGGATGTGGTGAGCGCTTTCCAGTCGAATTTTTCGTCGAGCGGAGTCAATGCTTTTTGCGGATCGAACATCCTCCGATCAACAGGCAGTGCTTCATAGGTACTGAAATCAGGTTTTCCGGTGAACATATCCGACAAATCCGTGGCACCTGCATCGTACTGGTTCAGGTAGGGCAAGCCCAGGATATTCCAGAAAGTTTTAAAAATACTTCCGAAGCTGTAATGGGAATGACTCACGTAATCTTTTTTTGCATAGGGTGAAATAACCATCAGAATGCTCCGGTGGGCATCCACATGGTCGACCCCGTTCTGGGCATCATCTTCGGTAATTACAATAGCCATGTTCTTCCAGTAAGGCGTGCGCGAAAGAAACTCAACCATGCGGCCAAGAGCGAGGTCATTGTCGGCCATGTAACTCTCCCTGAAGGGATATCCGGCTTCAGGCCGTTCCCCTGCCCCGTGATCATTGGGAAGAATGACGGTGATAACGCCGGGCAGCTCTTTCCCCGGTCCTGTCCATTTTTCATTGAACTCCCTGATAAACTGGCTTGCCCTGAACTGGTCGGGAATGGCCATGTTGTAAGTGGCATATGTGCGCGAGGTTCGCGAAAACACAGGTGCCGGCATCGGGTAATTGGTAAAATACCGGATCCCGAAATCCTTGTACGTTCCGGAGTAAAAAGCCGGCTCGAACATGACCCCGAACCCGAAATTGAAGAACTCAATGCCATTGCGCTCCAGGTGCTCCCACATCGAACCCGCCTCGTTATAATCCTCGGGGTAGATGGCCCCGGCCGAACCGGTCATGCCCAGGCTCCCGGGGGCTTTTAATGCAGGTTTATAGGTTCGGTTACCCCCGTAACTCGCGGGCACGGTTGCCTCCACCCACTCGTTGGGATAGGTGTTGACGAGCCACCGGTGTCCATCGGCCGAAACATCCGAATCAACATAAAAATTGTCGCCAATCGCAAACCGGGAAGCCAGTTTCAGGTGGTTGGGCATCACCGTGGCATTGACCACCTGCCGGGACCGGTCCTTATTGTAGAAACTGACATTTTTCCCGTAACGGGCCAGGGATGCGTCGCCTCTGCCATTTGCGATTTGCCCGAAAACCTCGTCATAGGTTCGGTTCTCCTTTGAAATAAACACGATGTATTTGATCGGGGAAGTTCTTTCTCCGCCGTACACCGGAACGGGGTTGAACTTTCGTGCCCTGCCGGCTTCCCTGAGTGTTCCTATTTTGAAATTATTCTGCACAACACGCTGCGTATATTCCGCCAATCCTGCATCGTCCGGTATATTGATGAAGGAAACCGAACCTTTCATCAGGTGGCCGATATAGGTTCCTTCAGGGCCGGCTTTATACTTTTTGCCCCCGTTGGGCCCGCTGCCAAACCCTTTTGCATTGGCAACGATCAGTTTTTTACCATCTTTTGTCACCGCAAGCTTTGATGGAAACCAGCCAACCGGGATATGCCCGATGACCGAAAGCGAAGGAATATCGATCACTCCAACGGCATTGATGCCTGATTCGGCCACGTAAAGGCGCTTTTCATCCGGTGAAACCGCCAGTCCGAAAGGGATCACACCCCTGAAATGGCTGACGGCCTCATGCAGTTGCAGGCTGATCTCTTTGACAATCCGGTTGCTTTGAATATCTATGACAGAGATATTGTCGTTATTTCCATTGCTTACAAACACATACCGGGATGTTGCCGCCATTGAATTCGGGCTCGAACCTCCCACTGCAGGAATTCCTTCTACTTTGTCGCCCACCAGCGTCCCGGTTTTAATGCGGGCAACCACTTCAGGATGCAGGAGGTCGCGAACAGACACCGCCCACACGGAGAAGGATTCCGGCACATTCGGATCGCCGGTTCCGGGAACCTGGTGTCCGCCGATCCTCACTCCTTCCCTCATCTCCTTCGAACCATAGGCGAATGGCGGGTATGACAAGGCTCCCAAATGGTCTTTTGTTGTTTCAACTGAATCAACCTTCCGGTAGGCAAACATGCCCACATTCGCCACGTATACCTGATTTTCATCCGGGGAAAGGGCGATTCCGAAGGGATAACGGCCAACCGGCACACTGCCGGTCACCTGCATTTTCTGAACATCGATGATCACCATGCGGAAATTGGTCTGGTCAACGGCAAATAAATATTTTCCGTCTTTCGTCAACACCATATCCCCGATATACCCGTCAGGATAAGCTATTCCGGAGATTTCCCGAGAACAGTCAGCAGAGTCGAGCTTTTTCCCATCCTCAACCGAAAAGGCATATACTTTATTTGTCTGGCCTCCCGCCACATACACCGTTCGGTGATCAGGGGCAATCGCCAGTCCCATGAACACGGAGGCCAGGACTCCACCATCACCGGCAGCCCCGGGAGGCACCTGCATCACGGTTGGATGACCACTTTGCAATCCTTTGATGATCGTAATTGAGAGCGGCCTGACCCCGGAATTGGCTGTTACCGCAATATCACCATCACCGGTTACCGCCAGTCCGTAAGGATGAGGGGCGGTTTCAACCGAAACTCCGGCCGGGGTGATCAGCCTGCCGTTCGGGATCACGGTCGTACCACTTTTATGGATGGCGGTATATTCATTTCCTGCGGGTGCCGACAATACAGTAAGCTCTCCCTGGCGCCGGATGCAACCCAATTGTAAAACGGCTAAAACCATTGTGGTTCCTATCAGTTTCAATGATATCATGGCAGGTTTAACGTTGATTTAACAGGGAAATAAAACCATTTATAAAAGATTTTGTAAATTTGCAGAAATTTAGTAGAAATTAACATATCAAAAAATGAGTCTCGAAAAGAAATTTTTAAAAGCAAAACCTGTTTGTAAAGTTAAATTCTCCCTTTCCGGAGATCAGTATAAATCTGCATCCACCATCCTGCTCGTTGGTGACTTCAACAACTGGCAGATTGGTGAAACCCCGTTAAAGATGGCAAAGACCGGCGTATGGTCTGTAGCCCTTGACCTGGAGACAGGCAAGCATTACCAGTTCCGTTATCTCATTGATGGTACTGATTGGGAAAACGATTCTGAAGCCGACGGTTTTGTACCCAGCGGACTTGGATCGGAGAATTCGGTTCTGGCACTGTAATATTGCCTGAAGGAAGAACATTCGTTGTACATTGACTTGCATTCTGCAGGTCAAAAAATCAAAACCTACGTACTAAAAAGCCGCCCCGGGAAACCGGGGTGGTTTTGCTATTCCTTAAAGGGAGATATTATCAATATTTCAAGTTTCTGGGTTGAAATAAGTCACATTCTAGCCCCGAATGGGGCGCAATATAATAGCGATGGGCATAGCCCATCGGGTTATAAGACAACCATAACCCTAAGCCCTGAAAGGGCGAGATCAATATTTTCAAAAAACTTCCCTCTTCATAGGAAGATCTCGCCCTTTCAGGGCTTAATGGGCTTCATTTGCCAAACGCACAGGGCTTCACCCTGTGTTAATAGATTAAGCCCCTTCAGGGCAATTTATAAGAATCTGATAATTTCTCAAACCTGAAACTTGAGTTAATAAAAATCTTTAGTTCTTAAATGTTTATTGATATACTGTATTTTAGCCTTAGGAATATCTGTCTCAGCGGCTATTTGGGGCCATTGATTCACAGCTGATACAACTTCTTCTAAAATTGAATTGGCTTTTTTGATTCCATTTTTTTTAGCAAAGTCTAGTAAATCATCTTTGGTAAAGTTATCATACTTTCCATTTATCGATGATTGGTGAACATTGGTCCAAGTTCCACCCGGACTATATGAAAAACAGATGTCATACGCTGGCGAGATTTGCCAGATTCCATCTTTATTCATCAGGAATGAGAAGTTCTTAACATGGTCGTCATGATTTCTGGCAACCACATTAAATAACATGCGTCTGTATTGCTGTTCAAATTGTTTGTAAGGAAGTTGAAGCCTTTTCATAACCTTAAACAAAGTTTCATAACTGCTGGCCTTCTGAATTTTATAATCTATACCTGCCAGGGCTCCGAATGTTTGCATATGAATCTTCTCGCAATTATCTGTGCGATCAAATCGTTTGGTTAAAAAGTGAAATCTGCTGTTTTCTTCATGCAAAGTGCTTTCCGTGATTTCGATACCTGCTTGTATGGCTAATTTATAATACGCAAATTCTATTTTGCCATTGCCTTCTCCTTCTCCCAGGTTTTGTTCATTTGCCCCGTCAATTTTCAGCAGCCAATATGAAAAACCTTTTGGTTGCATAATGTCGCCTGGTCTTATTTCTTCAATGTTATTATTTTTATCTCTTTTAATCGCAATTAAAACTTTTGCTCTTGCTCCTCCCGCGGATGTGCCAATTCTTAATATTTCCGTGAGACTATCTTTGTCCAGATCCGGAAAGACAGTTTCTTTTTTGCTTTTTAAAACACTTTTGGCAACGTTATATACTTCACTTATATCAACCGTGTTTTCATCATCTTCCCTGTGATTGGCGGGTATATACTCCAAAGCTCCCATGCCTCTTTTACCTACATAGGTTAACCTGTCAACCGGGTTGATATCATCAATAGACAATTTCCTTTGTTTTAGCCATTCTTTCATCATAACATGGCCAAAATCATCCGGCATTGAATCAGATAACAAATACGGCAGGTTGTGAAAGTGGAGGTGATCTCTGTTCGTTTCAAAAATTCTTTCCTCCGTAGGCATGATGATTGGAGAAGGTTCAATGGTGTTAATTATTTTATTGCTGTATTGAAAAGCAGAAATGCCCCTTTTATCGTTCCATTCAGCTGTTCCAAGCACTTGACCATACAACATTACCTCTACGATCATGGTTATTTTAGTTTTTTAGATGCTCGTTTTCTGTCTGACTTTAATTTCGCTTTTTCAAATTTCAACTTAAGTTCCAGGTCTTCGCCAATTCTAAACACGGATTCAAAATCCTTTATACGGTTCAATCTCGTTAAAATCCTTATCAGGCTTTCAACTGTGGTGGATTTTCCCTGTTCAATCAAGCTGATTGTTGAAACACTTAATCCAACTTCTTCGCTTAAGTCTTTCTGAGTGAGGTTGTGCTGGAGTCGTATTTTTTTTAGTCTTTTGCCGATTTCTTTTAAAATTTCCTGCTCTGTTAAAAACAACCAATTATCCATCCTGTTTAAATATTAATATATTAGTAGTTAAGTATTCAAAATTAATACAAATATTAATATTTAACAAGTTATTTTAAAACAATCTGCATGTGCGAAAAGAAATAACATTTCCAAAACACCCACAATCTAATTTCAGGATACCGGCATTGTTTGCAGTAATACCCTGATTGGAAACGAAGAAACAGGCACTCCAGACAACCTGTTCCTGATTTTTGGCGGAAACGATTATTAAATACGGACCAAAGGAAATGTTGCGGGATGGCCAAAAGCTGCCAATACATTTGGGATTAGGTTATTCCGCCCTTTCAGGGCTTGATGGTGGTTCATTTACCCAATACACAGGGCTTCACCCTGTGTTGATAAATTACGCCCTTTCAGGGCTACGGGCAGTGTCGACAGGAGATTCCTTTAACAAAAACCTGGGTTATTTAGAAAAGATGATTGTGGTAAAATGAAGAAAGCACAATCAATTTTGACATTGTAAGTTTATGAATATTTACTCAAGTATCGGGGTTAATAAAAATCGGAACACAGCCCCGAATGGGGCGTAATCTATCAGCGATGGGTGTAGCCCATCGGTATTAGAAATCAAAGACGAAATTATCAGCCCTGAAAGGGCGTAATCATGACATTCATCAGACAATAATTCATCCTATCCCTCAAGCAGGTCGAATGTTTTTCCGGTGAGGTGTTTGAAAGATTGACCCGGGAGTTGGATTCATTGAATCACTGATATTTTTTTAACCACTGAAGACACTTAGAACACAAGGAACACTGAGAATTTATTGTATTTATTATCTTTCCATTTATTCGTTTCTGCCTCACAGTCAGCAATGAGTTCAGCAAATCGTTTGATTTGGGTAGCTTCCTGCTTTGCACTCATAACCCAATTTATGGATACCTTTCTGTATGATGGTGCCAATGATTGAAAATAGGTCCAGGCATGTTTATTTGCCCTAAACTTTTTTTCAAATTCCGGGGGAAATTCCGCCTCAGCATTTTCGTAGGTATATATTTTTGACTTAATTTCTTTTCTGTTTTCAAAACAGGCAAGACCAACCGGATGCATAAGCCCTTGTTTTGTCAGTTCTGCTATTTTTTGAATGTTGATCGCACTCCAGATACTTGTTGGTTTTCGTTGTGTAAACCGGATTTGATAACTGTCTTTATCGATGGATTTCCGAACACTGTCTATCCATCCAAAACAAAGTGCTTCATCAACCGATTGTGACCAGGTCATACTTGGTTTACCACTGTTGATTTTATAAAAGCCCACTAACAACTCTGTCTCTTTTTGATGGTTTTTCTCCAGCCACTTTCTAAATTCAAATTGATTTTCAAAAAAAATTGGCACCATTTGCGTAATTATTTATCATAATGATATCGGCAACTGTATATCAAAATATCGGTACCCAATACTTGATAAACAAGCCTGTGTTCCCTCTCTATTCTTCTGGACCAAAATCCTGCCAGGTCGTATTTCAGCGGTTCCGGTTTACCCTATAATCTTCCCATTTGCTTTATTGATTCATACAGTCGATCGGCATTTGCCCTGGAACTAAGTAAATGAACCGTTTCCATTATCAAATTAAATTCATCTAATGATATTAGTACCGCTCCATGTCCGGCACCTCGTTTGATTACCAGGGTTTCATTATTATTTTCCACGTCATCAAGAAACTGTTTAAGGTTGGTCCTGAACTCTGTGAAGTTCGCTGCTTTCATAATCTGAA
>CAZVNF010000123.1:0-11875 GCA_964628215.1 uncultured Draconibacterium sp. | reverse complement strand
CAGGTATTTGTTTGTGCACACAGGCTTCCCGCCATCATAAACAAAGCAACAATGGTCAATAACACAGTAAGGTTTTTCATGGGTTTCGGGTTTAGTTATAGTTTTCAGTTGTCTGATGAATTGCCGGGACTGGTTTTCACCGAATTTTCGCTTGCTTCTGATTCCTTTCAGTATGAAATCATTCCTGTGAAAATATTCACAAAAATAATACCTCAAAAAGCAATATGCAAGATATTTTATCAAACAATTACAATACAATAGGGGAAAGTATGGTCGTAATTGTGCTACAACCCTCCCTTGTTTTAAAATCTCAACCCGGGAAGGTCGGGAGAAATCCTTGCAATGGGTTGGATGTTCAGGTCCGGAGATAATTCCTGGTAGCTTAAAACGGCAACCTGAGGAAATTCGGAACGGATTTCAATTTTTAAACGGCGACGGACTTCCATTGAAGTAAGGATGATTGGATTATGCGTTGCTGAAGGTAAAATATCAATTTCCTCGCGTATGCTTTTAAAAAGCTCCTTTCTTTCATCATCAGAAAGTTTGGGAGATTGCCCTAAACGAACTTCAGCATTAACATCCATAAGATAGACTTGCATGGTATTCCCTCCCCGGGTATATTTATGAGAAATGTATCTTTTTAAATTATTTCTCACTACCTCAATATAATCATTTACGTTAACGTTATCCCAATCATTATGGTCGTTAAAAACCATCCCGCCTCCAGCTGAGAATACGATATATTTTGACAAATCAACATGTGGAATGGTTGATTGAACAGATAAAAGGGAATTAAAAATACCAGCTAAATTCCGAACAGATATTTCTTCCGACAAAAGGCCCCTGATAATCTGCACTAAAAAATCCGTTTCGTATCTTTTGTTAATCTGTTTCACAATTTCAGGAAATGACTGACCTAACCGGGAAACGATAAAATCAACAAAAAACCTGTCAACAAATGCGGCTGCATTCTTTCTTAACTTGCTGCTAAGGTTAAGAATCAGGTAAGCAGAAGAATCCCATGTAGTTAAACCAGCCTGCTCCGCTATTTTCGAATGTTCCACAGGTATAATCGCGCATTCAGCGCCATTAGCAGGATTTATGGCACTTTCTCCTTTAATGCTCAGCAATGTCAATCGGTCTGTTGTTTCGTTTACCAGCACCTTATCCTCAGAAAGCCCCTTCTCCGGCGGAAGTCTGAAATCATTCCATTCAACTCTGAAGAAGGGTGCCTCAAGGGATTCATCCACATAAAAATCGATGTTTCGAAAAACAAGTCCCAGTTCATAAAACAAACCGTCGTTCATCAGGTCAATCTTCTGTTTGAAGTCCTGTTCGCCCTGTTTATTGCTTATACCTGATTCTATCCAACGATAATGGTTTTCCCTGGCCAGGTATACCCGTATATTGCATTCAGGGAAAGCATCCTCGAAAAAACGAATCCAATTACGCTTACTTTCCGTTGGCTCCGGCAGATTCCTTGAAATCTCCCTGAATCTGTTCAGCCGCAGGCCCAGGGATACTGCTTCGGAAAGCATATCCTGAAATGCAGCAATAAAAACAGGATCTTCACTTCGGGCTGTCAAATCGGGATTCCAGTCATTCCAAAGATTCCGGACTACTTCTTCCGTAATAAAATATTCAACCGAGGATACAAATTTATCGGAAGAGATATCCTTTAATTCCGGATATTGGACCAAAGCCGGAAAATCCAAACTATTTAACATCTCCTTTATGGAATAATGAATAGTATCCATTTTTCAGAAGTTCAATGAAAATATCATTCTAAAGTTATCGTTGCCAGAGTTTGCACCTTTTTAATTATTTCACGTTTTGACATTACCGCCAAATAAGGAAATTCTAATTCAACCAACTTGCGGACATGACGCCGGATCCGGGAATCTTCAGTCATAATTACCGGGTTTTGCGTTGCTGGAGGCAAATCCTTCACTTTCTCTCTGATTGCAGTTAAAATATCCTGGGTTGGTTGAGGTTCAATAGCTAATAATGACGCATCACCGTTGGTAAATATCCCGGTTGCAATTAAACTGGTAATATCACTGCCAAGTTGATAAACATTGCAATACTTATTGCTGAATTTATTTCCAGCCAGCAGGGGGCGTATCTTTTCATGGCATCTCAGCTCTTCAACTATGTCATAAACCGGAGAGTCCTTTTGGGACAGGTAGATTTCACAAATTAATCCCAATTCTTTAACCGTGACGTCCTCTTCTGCTAATATTTTTAACACATTTGTAAACCGGACGATTCCACCAGGGGCATCGTTAATCTCCTGAGAATATCTACTTGCTTTTAATTCAATTTCTTCGCTTGTATCCTGAACAGTAATAAACTCGGTAAAATTTCTCCTTAAAACAGAAAACAAATGGAATATCATATATTCAACAGGATCCCATACCGTTACTCCTGATTTTTCCGCCTTTTCCTTCAATTCGGAAGGGATCCACGCACATTCTGAACCATTTGCCGGATTGATGGTTTCCTCTCCCTGAATACCTAAGAATTTTAACTGTTCTACGGTTTTATCCACAAAAACTTTACCCACGTTTACATTACCTGAAACCAGGGGTATTTCATTGATCAAAATAATATAAGTACCGTCAGCCAAGTCACTTTCATTTCCCCTGATGCTTATTCCCGGAATCTGTTTATGGCCCAATTCATATTGAAGACCATCTCTCAATAATTTCATTGATTCCTGAAAATGAGGGGTTAATGCACCTCCTTCTGATTCAACCAGCGGAATTAAGTCACCGGCGATTTCGATTGCAATCGGAGTTACTAAAGGAAGCCTTTCTGAGTTTTTTTCACCATAATATAAAAGATAATCCTTGCTTTTTTTTATTGAGTTTATCTGATTTATATACTCTTCTTTGGGATTTAAATCCCATGCTTTTTGATAATAAAAAATAGCCTTGTCAAAAGCTTCTGACCGGGAGATCGTATTTTTTAAATTCTTATACGCTCCGGCTATATTGCTATGATAAATATCATTAAAAGGAACCAGTTTTATTGTTTCTGTGTATTCAGATATTGCTTCAGCATATTTCTCGGCCGAAAACAGATCGTTGCCCTTCGCATTATGGATGCTGGCTAATTTCTGATTTTTTATTGACTCGTCTGAATCAATCGTGTATGCTGTTTCAATTTCAACAATCGCTTTTTCATATTCTTTAATTTCCTGATATGCACCCGACAGATTTCTGCGAAATACAGCATTCCCGGGCGAGATTTCAATAGCTTTTTGATATTGTTCAATAGCCTCCTTATTGTTGCTGTTATAGTACTCCAGGTTACCCAGCCGGTTAAAATAATCTCCTTTGTATGGTTCGCCTATATTTTCCAATATGCGATCATACAGCTTAATTGCTGTTTCCACATCATCATTCAGCTGATAGCAATTAATTGCAAGGCTTTCCATAAATATTTTGGCCCATGGGGATTCCTTATCGCACGCAAATGCATTATTCAGTTCTGTTTCTGCCTTTTTAAATTCTTTCAGTTGCCGGTATGCTTCTCCTTTTCCGGCGAATATCCTGTCACGGTATTCCAAAACTACATCCGGACATTTTTCATACCACTTCAATGCTTCGGTCCACTCCTCTTTTACTGCGTATAGATAGGCCATATTGAAATAACTATCTTCAGAATCTGGCAGGAACCCGATGACTGTCTCAAAGCAGGAGCGTGCTTTTTCGAAATCCTTGACATAGTTGTGATCTAAAAATAAAAGACCCATCCGGAAGAATGCACTCTGTCTCAATTTGTTAATATTTAAAGCAATATTAAAATCGTTGATTGCTTCCTCATATTTATGTGCATTTTGATATTCATAGCCTGTCTCGATGAAAAAATCATATTCCAATTCAGGGTAGATCAGGAATACTTGCTCTTTCAGGCCTTTAATCAGGTTATTCAATCCATCAGCCCCTGTACGAATATAATATTTTGCCAGTTCAATATACCCATCGGTATCACCGGGAGCGTATTTCACAGCATTTTTATACCAGATTTCAGCTTCTTCCTGTTCCTTTTCCGCTATATTCCCCAAACCGATATAGCCCCCTGCCTTATTTGGGTAAAGACGTATTAACCTGGAATAATATTTTTTTGATTCTATTACATTTCCCTGCTCTGATAAGAATTTCGCCCTGCTGGAAATTACCCGGTGATGATCCGAAGATATTTTTTCGGCACTGTCGAAGAATTTTTCGGCCTTATACGGTTTATAAAAATGGAATTGCTGTATTTCTGCCAGCATAACAAACAGCTCTGATTTAATTCCGGGTTGTAAATAGTCAAAACCGGCAAGATACTCTACCGACTCATAAACTCCCGCCCAATATCCCTGTGTGATATAATGTATTGCCTTTTTTAAAACATTTACTCTTTCAATTTTATCGGCGGGAAACGGAAAATCAAATTCACAGAACTTCGTTTGAAAGGTGTTTTTGAATTGGGTAATTGATTTTGCCATGAGTATAATCCACTCCTGCCAGCCCTTTTCTGAAGATTCTTTAAAAATCGTGTCTAACCGGTTTTTCTCATAAATAAATAGTTGCCCGATATATTTCTCACGTAGCTTGATTAATGCAGGCTGGTCCTTCTGCTTATAATTCTTTCCGATCTGCTCTTCGATTGCATCCCAGAGTTGAAAAACAGAACTGTCGTCAGTGCCGGCTCCATGAATACAATTTCTTATTTCAAACAAAGTACCCACATCAATCCTGCCGGGAATACTCTTTAAGCAATCTTCAAGAAGTTGGAAGATAGGATTATTGTCCATCGTCTCTCTGTTTTTGTGAAGCCAACAATGCCATACTGTTTCCTGGTTTAACTTCTTCGGCCATCATCCACTCATTATCAAACTGTTGAGACACTTTTGTACAAACCTTGACAAAGTAATCATAGTCAGCTTCTGAACTATCTCTTTCAAAATCTCCTATTATTCCCCTCATTTTTTGCACAAATGACTGCGGAGTCTCACCTTTTTTAAGCCATTTATCTATCTTTATTGATTGATCAAGGTATTTGGCGTGTTTATCCAGTTCACAGAGTATATTTCTTCTCTGCTCCTCGTTAAACACCCGGAGCGTTACATTAACCGGAGTTTCGTCCTTCGGAGGTTTATTTTGTATCAAAGCCGGGTTACCCGGATTTTTCTCCATACTGTCTATTGAAGGCTTGGAAACCTGGGAATCGCTTTTGTCTTTTAAAGGAATTTCATCGACAGCAACAGGCCGGTTCTTTTTATCCTGATTTCCGGAAGATGGTGGAATAATGGACTTGTATATCCGAACCAAATTATTGCACCAGCTTTCAATTATCGTATCCTCCACTGTATCTAAATATGAATCTGCACACTGATCGAAAGTTTGGAGAAATAACTCATACCTGCTGGGGATTTTTCCTGTTTCAAAATATAATTCTAAAGCCCCAATCATGAGTAAGTTTCTCGCGGGCTCTATATTATTTATAAATGGCTCTATTCTATTCTTAAATTGACGTTTCTTTTCAATTTTCTCCTCGCTTTCAGTTTCTTTTTTTTCAATAAGCTTTTGATTTATAGCTAATATGATCCCCTGGCCGCCCTGGACATTACCAACAACATCTTGCTCCTCGTGATACAGTTCATTTGCAGTTTTTCTTACTTTATTCCTTAGAACCGGCACCAGTTTTTCAATATCTATTTTCTCCTCCTGGATATCATCAGTTTCACACTTTAGAAGTTCCAGGAGATGACTGGTAAAGATACCACCTTGTCTTTCCTTCCATTCCCAGGATTTTTGTCCTGCAGTACAAGAAGAAATAATATATCTGCCCTGTCCGCTTCCAAGGCTTTCCGGGTTGTACTTAAATGCTCCCTTTGCATCTGCAACAGCGATTGCTCCTGAATGACAGGCATCAATAAATACGACCATTTTGTCGGTGGTTAGCCCATTCAGCGTAATTTGAAGTGTCTCATGCGGAAGTGCTGTGGAAACAAGTTTGTTTCTCTCCGATTTATAGGTTATTAAATAGTGACGGTCCTCATTATCCACCCATCCGTGACCGGAAAAAAACAGGATAATCAGGGGTTTTTGTTGAAGTGATTTACAGTTTAACCTGAGCTTATCCAATTCCTCAATTATCCTTTCATTATCAGCTTCATCATCTAAAAGACATGTCACATTATAGTTAATAACTCCGTAATTTTTTAAGAAATCAGCAAATTTCCTGGCATCCTCTGCAGCATATTTGAGATGGGGGAATTCATTTTCTCCAAGCAACTCCTTATCGGTACCATGCAGATATTTGCTGATTCCTATCACGAGGGCATAGGTGGGCACCTGATAAATTTGAGGTGAATATTTTTGCTTGTCAGGCATGCGGTTATTCAATTACTCCCGGGAATTTAAATCCTGCAAAAGTGATATAAACTCTTAAACTGAAATCGTAATTGATCTGGATGGTTTCAGAAAGAACTCCGGATGATTCCAGTCCGGGTGATCAATCTTAAAGTAAGCATTGAATTTACAATGGAATGTCGTAGTTGATTTGGGCGCTATAATGATCGGATAAAAAACCACATCATTCCTCAGATTATCTCCTTTATACATCATCCACTTGCAAAAATTAGTCCCGATGCCAAAAGAGTCCACCAGCTGGGTTTTAAGCTCATATTGAAATGACATGATAAAATTAGCATCCAGTTCAGCTTTGGCAGAGCCACTGATTTTAGCCGACTGGACCGATATGTCAGGAAAACCAAAGTCAGCTTTTCCGGTAATTCCGATATCAGCCTTCCCCCCCATTTCAAGGATTTTTTTTGTTTGAGGTCCGGGAAGCATCGTATAAGTTGAAACATTATCATCTTCAAACCAGACTTCAAACTTTAAAGCCTCAAATTTTTCTCCATTGTTGGGAAGGATAAAAACCCCGCAACGCATGGTGAAAAAATTGTAATTTGCAGACAGGGCAATTATCTGACCTTCCAAAGGGGTTTTCTGGATATCTGCAACATCTATTAAGTTTGTCAGTAAAGGTCGTGTTTGATACCCGAAATCACTTTTAAGAGTCCCGATTTCCGGCGGAACTTCACGATTCGGTTTCCATATTTTTCTCCAGAGATCATCAATACCTTTTGCCTCAGGAATTGCCCGTTGCGAACCAGCAAGTATTTCCATCTCTGCTTTAGTAAATCCCTGATTATCAACATCAACTTTCATGCTTTCATTGAAGTCAAAATCACTTTGAGCCGGTTGTTCTAAAATCATAATCCTATTCCTCCAATTAAAAAAACAACTCAATTTGAAAATAAACCAACGTTATTATTCCTAATTACAACCATACAAATATACAAAATAAAAACCCAAAAGTCAACTTAAAATAGCAAATTCTTATACCACTGACTATGTGGTAGTTGATATTTTACTTGACTTTATCTCTTTGAGGTTATAATTTTGTTCATTCATCTTTACCAAAACATCTAATTTCCTGTAGAATCAAATTAAAAACATTGTTGTATGAAAAAAATATCTCTGTGCATAGGGCTGCTTCTGTTTTTCTGTGGTGGATTGTCGGCACAGGTTGCTGTAACTACGGATGGAAATCCTCCGGATAATTCAGCAATGCTTGATGTAAAGTCAACAAGCAAAGGTTTCTTACCTCCCCGGATGATAAAATCAAACCGAAATGCGATTCTCTCCCCTGCACAAGGATTATTGATTTTTCAAACCGACAGCATCCCGGGGTATTATTTTTACAATGGTACTTCATGGTTATCTCTGCAGCCGTCCCATTATGTCGGAGAACTCTATGGAGGCGGAATTGTATTTTGGGTTGATAATACAGGAGAGCACGGATACGTTGTGAGTTTAACCGATCTGAGTTCGTCGGCGCAATGGAGCTCAACGTACACATTTTCGGGAGCAAACAGTGCCTGGAATGGGGAAGCAAATACAGCAACTATTGCAGGGGTCTGCATTCCCGCGCAACTTTGCCTGAATTACATCAATGCCAATTATGGCACAGGTCAATACAACGACTGGTATTTGCCTGCTATTGACCAACTTAGCAACATCTATCACAATAAGATGACTCTGAATAAAATTCTGGAAAACATTTCTGGTGCCAGTATTATCCCTATTGCAGGATATTGGTCATCCACCGAGTTTACTTCCAACTTTGCCTGGTGCTTTTGGTTCAGCCATGGTTACAACGATAATGCCGATAAATTTTATAGTTATTGGGTTCGTGCGGTCAGAAGTTTTTAGCTTTAACATTAAAACCAACCCCTGACTTGTAACGCCTTCCGCTATGAGTGCGGTGATGATTTTTTTAGAAAAGTCAGAGCGGAATCGGGATCACAAGCCATACATTGGGTCGGAGAAAAGTACGAAGTACAAAGAACGAAGTACAAACGTAAGTGGGAAGGACAAAGTTCGAAGGACGAACAACGGCCGGCTAGTCCCAAACTTTGTACTTCGTCATTCGTACATCGTACTTCAAAATACTCTGCAATTAGTGGCTTCGCCAGCTCCTGGACTTGTCAATGTTGCAATGGCGCCTATCGGTTATTTCTGGTGTCTATTAAAAAATGTCCACCTGAGGCTTTTCTGAGGTCAACCCGGACAATTTTTCAATAAAGGTTTTGAAGTATGGTGAAGAATTATGATTATCCACAGCATCCTGGTTTACATATACCTCATAAAAGATGAAACTTTGCGGATTGCCTGTCTCCTGATACAACTTGTAAATTAAACATCCCTGTTCTGCATTGCTATTCTCAACCATGGTCTTTGCTAAAGCAAAAAACTCAATGACTGCTTCTGGTCTGACCATGATTCTTGCATTGATAACTTTTTTCATATAATTGTCAATTGGTTTATGAATATCCTGATCTACCTGATAAAATTTGTGACAACCTTTTTTTCGGGCATTGGCGGTTGAATTGTTCCTGAAGCAACTTCTTTCATTTTCAACAGCCAGGCCATGTTTCTACCCAAAACCCGCATAACTTGCACCCCTTCTCCATCCTGGGAAACCTCATTGGGTGTTCTGCCATGAATGACATTCCAGTAACTGGATGTGGCAACAATCATTTCAGCGTAAGTAAGATAATGGTACAAACAATCCAGTGTGGACGAACCACCGGTTCGCCTTACCGCAACCACTGCTGCTGCTACCTTATGGCGTAACAGGTTTCCATTTGCACCTGAAACATAAAACAGCCTGTCTAAGAAACATTTCATGGTACCCGCTATTCCCGAATAGTAAACCGGAGAGCCAATGATAATCCCATCGGCTGCTTTAACTATTTGAATCCATTCATTCAGACCATCGGCTCCCAGGCTGCACTTTTCATCTTTGTTTTCCGCACATTTGCCGCAAGCGGTGCAACCATGGATCATTTTATGCCCGACATGCAGAATCTCAAACTCAATACCACCGGCAAGGAGTTCATCACCAACCATTTTCAGGGCATGAAAGGTGTTCCCTTCTTTTTTAGGGCTTCCGTTTATTGCAATTACTTTCGTATCCCTGTTTCAATTGAAAATTCAACAGCGTGGATTCCTTAAAGGGAAAATGAAAAAGAAACTATCTGCGATTACGGCGATATATCCCCGGGGCATCTTACCAAATCATGCCGGTTTTGGCTTATTTATCTATAACGATCTATAAGGAACCTTCTTGAAAACATAAGAAAACATAAGAAAACATAAGGATTCTTCTCACTTTTATATGGATTCTTCAAGGCGGCTTCAAGCCTTCTTCTTAGTTTTAGGGGTAAAACACACGTCAAATGGCCGTTTTCAAAATCATTCCCATATTCGTCATTCCCATATTCGTCATTATGAAGTTTCTACCTGCTTACATGATTTATCCATTAAATCACTCAGTTTGCGGAAATCCGTGTAAAAAAAAAACCTGCCATGACTGACAGGTTTTTTCCTTCATTTGTACAAAACCGGTACAAAATTTCACAAAATACTGATAATTAGTACCTAAAAGTCGGGGTGAGAAGACTCGAACTTCCGACCCCTTGCACCCCATGCAAGTACGCTAGCCAACTGCGCCACACCCCGATCTTTCCGGAACGTTCTCCGGTTTGAGGGTGCAAATATACGATATTTTCTTTCTGAACAAACGGGATTTACAAATATTCCAATGGTTACTCCTCCGGCCGGTAAATCTGGTAACTGCCTTTGATGATCGTACTGAGATCAAGTCCGCTCAAACCCACTTTTCTGCCGGAAGTCCCGGTATTCTGATGAGCCAGGATAAAAACCCCCTTTGCGGTAACTTCATTGATCACCGCCGTGTGATGCTCCATGGTTTCGGTAAAAACGGTATTGCCTTTTGAATACTTGATCTTTACGCCTTCAAACTGGATGATGTCGCCCGGATATATACATTCCTTTTCCGGATCAACCCTCCTGCCAAATTCATAGCGTTTGTCCCATTTCGCCCCATTCTGGTTCAGCACCAGGGCCGCAAGGTCCCAGCATTCACCCCGGGCCACCGTTTTGCCAATCTGCTGCCGAACCTGCTCAATGATCTTCCGGTTCAGTTCAGGGATGGAATCACAGGAGGGAGAAAGCAAATGAATATCCAAAGGCGTCATTTGCAAACCAGTTAAATTTGAACTGCTCCCGGTGGTGAACAGGAGGCAGCAAATTGAGAATACAAGCAATGATTTTTTCATGGCATACCGGATATTTCGAAATTGTTGCTATATCTTAACGATTTTGCTTACCACAACCTGCTTATCCAGGGTGAAACGAAGATAATACACCCCGGGCGTTAATCCTGAAATGGCAGCATTGATGTTCCCGGTATGCAATCCCCCTGACTGTACCTGCTTTTTCTCCACCTGAAGATTGAATTTGCCCGACATGTCGTATAACTCCACCATCACAGGTACCTGTTTTTGAAGCATATAACTATAGAATATCTGTTCTGAAAAGGGGTTAGGATAAACAACCACATCGTTTTCGCCGGCTTCAGCCACTTCCCCTGATTCAGCCCCTGTGGCAAACGCCCCGGCAGGCAACTGGTTCAGATTCACCCAGGCATGCTGCACCACAACCGGGTCGCGCATCCCCGTTTTATTTGTAGTTGTGCTCACCATCATCACCGGGTAGCGGTATCCGGGGGCAAACCAGTAATACTTCACAACGTTTGACTGAGTTGAACCGCAGGTGTTTACCTGTAATGATTCTCTGACAGCCTCCACGCGAAGGGTGTTTTTTAAAATCCGTCCGGGCAGGATGAGGGTTCCGAAAGCATCCGCAGTCACGGTATAAACCCCATTCAGGTCAATCCTGCTTTTTTCGCTGTACCAGCCAACACCGGCAAACCGGTCGCTGAATTGCTGTCCATAAGAGAACGGATAGCTCATTTTAGTAACCGGATCGGAATAACTTACCGTCAGTTTTTTTGAGAGACTGGCATACCCTGTTTCTTCATACCTTGTTTCGCCTGAGGCATACTGGTATTGGTAACCATCTTCATTCAGAATCAGCCCTTTTTCATCCGGGCCGGTCATTTTATATCCAGGGTCTTGCTCAACACCGCAGAATGTTATTTTCCCGGTGTATTGTATCCCGGAGAAATCCCACACCTGGTTTTCACCTGCATTCCCGGGATTCATGTAATTGATTTCGCTCGTCGACGATGAATCGCCCGGAAGCGGACTGTTGTTCCGCGCAGTCAGGGTAACCTGCCCGAATGCACTCGAAATGCAAATTGCAAACAGAAGGAGTATGTATGTTTTTTTCATGGCTTTTCTTTTTTACAAAAGTAACGATTTAACACCCCTGAAGGGCAGCTGAATTGTTAAAGTTTTGTGAAAAAGTCGTTACTTTGTCAC
>CAZVNF010000122.1:0-11948 GCA_964628215.1 uncultured Draconibacterium sp. | reverse complement strand
TAATTGTCGTCGATGTGCAAAAAACCTCCGGCCATCAGGTAATTCCGGAGGTTCTGCACCTCCTGATCGGAAAACACCACATTTCCGTGCCCGGTCATATGAATAAACGGGTAATTCATCAGTTCGGGACTGCCCACATCAACGGTGGCAATATCCTCATTGATGTTGGTCGACAAATTGCGGTTGGCGAATTTCACCAGGTTGGGTAACGAAGTAGGGTTTGCATACCAGTCGCCTCCACCCGAATATTTCAGCAGGGCGATTTGAAAAGATGGCGGGGTGAAGGAGGTGGCGCTCAGAAAAGCAATGATACAGGCAATTTTAATCAGGAAATTATTTTTCACAGAGATCATAGGGTTCAAAATGCTGAAATGAAGTCGCAAAGGTAGCTTTTTAAACGTGTGAATAAGGACTTAATACTCCCTTTTTTACCATAAACCTATAAGGCCGTAATGCATCCTCACCGGCATAATCCACCCCAATCCGCGGAGCCGATTCAATCATCCCGGGGCTGATAATTATTCCGTTATCTTCGATCCAAATAGAAGGCTCGTTGAGGTTCTCGGTTTTATTAACAAGATCGGACCCGGAAAGGGAATAATGTATGCCGAGAATCTTTGAAACATTGCCAGGCCCGATACCGAAAGCCTTGAAACCTTTCTCTTTTCCAGCACGCTTCAGCATGGTTTCAATTCCTGAAAAAGGCATAATCCCACGGATCAGCACGGCATGGGGAATATCCCTTGAATTAGTAACCACATTAAGCAGGCTGTGGATGCCATAGCAAAGGTAAATATAGGCGGTGCCTCCCTCCGCGTACATGATTTCGGTCCGTTGGGTTCGGCGGTTGCCATAAGCATGAGATGCTCTGTCGGTGGCACCTGCGTAGGCTTCTGTTTCGCAAATGATTCCCGAGGTGGTGATTCCGCCAATCCGGGTGAAAATTTCTTTTCCAAGCAGGTCGCGGGCTATCTGAACAACATCGGTGCGGGTGTAAAAGGAGCGGGGAAGGGGAGGCATGGGGAATGACGAATTAGGAATGAGCAATGAGGAATGAGCAATGAGCAATATTATGGAAGGCCGGGGAAGTTTTCGACGAATTTTATTTTGACGTCGGGAAAGTTTTCCACAAATTTTATTTTGATGTCGGGGAAATCGCTGACAAATTTCCATTTGCCACATTTATCAGGAAAATTTTCAACAATCTGGACATTCAGATCGGGAAAATTCTCAACTATTTTTACTTTGAGATCGGGAAAATCATTCACGATTTTTACTTTGCCATAGAGTTTAAAGCCCTGGCAAATACAGTTTTTATCCACAGGTTTTTCCCGGGCTGCCGGCATCAGCAGGATCATCATTAATATAAACGGGGAGACCATATGCAATTATTTTAGATGAGGTTAATCAGGATTGTGGAGATTTGCCTTTCATGCAATCGAAACAAACATAAGGCACAGACATGATAAGTTCACCATGATCAACAGCGATCTGGTTCAGCTTTTTTTCAATGATTCCGAAAACTGCTTCCGACCGGTCAGCGGGCAAAATGGCTTTCCATGGCACCATAAAAGCGTTCCGGATGAAATGATGATTCAGAAATGCAGTTCCGTCGCTGTATTTCATTTTAAAACCATCTACATTGATGGATTTGATAGTGAAGCCGGAATCGAGGATCAGTTCTTTCAGGTAATCAACCGATTTGCGTTTTTCGAAGATATGTTCATGCATTTTTTCAACCTCGTCAGTAAGTCCCATACCCGCAAGCGTTTCTTCAAATACATTATAAAACTCTATCATGGTGTGCGGGAGGTTCATGGTCAGCACCATCTGGGCATCCTCATCGGCCACACGGTAACACTCTGCAAGCGCAGCCGGCTGATCAGTAACGTTGTTCAGCCCGTTATTCGAAACAATGAGCCCGAAATACTCATCCGGAAAGGGTATTTCTTCGGCAATGCCTTTTACAATTTTGGCCAGTACAATCCCCCTGAGTTCTTTTTTTACAGTAATCATGCGAATGGCATCCTCCGAAGGATCCAATCCATACACCCTGCAGGCTTTACCCATTCTTTCTGCCAGTTCAAGCATTGGAAAGCCGCTGCCACTGCCTATATCCAGCACATTCATGCGGGATCTCATCCTGACCGTGTCAAGCAAAGTCAGTCCAAACGGTGCCGACCAAAGCGGCAAATCATCATATTTCATCATACTTCAACATTCGTTAATCAATATTCAATATTCGATATTCATTTCCCCCACCTGTACCTCTTCCCACTATCCACCCCGATCTTCTCATTGTCAACCAGCCACTGAATTGCCCTGAGCACCTTATCCTCACTTACCGGGTCTGCTGCATTCACAAGTTCTTCGAGGGAGTAGGATTTTGCTTTTAATAAGGGTTTAAGTGTATCAACAATATTGTTAAATTCCATTTCGTTGAGGCTGAGTTTATTCCGTTCAATACACACATCGCATTTTCCGCAACGCCTGGTCTGGCATTCGCCAAAATAGGCGAGGAGTGCCTGGCTGCGGCATTTGTTGGTGGTTTCGGTATACGCGATCATTTTCCCGAGTCTCTTTTCTGCATCCTTCAACCTGTCTTTGTAATTTTCAGGTGATATTGTCAGGTCACGGGTGTCCAGTCGTTCCTGCATGTAAATGACCCGGGGTTTGTCTGATTGAGGAATATAATCCAGAATTTGCACCCGTGAGAGGTGTTTGAGGTTGCTCACCACCTGTTCAACCGGGTAATTGCATCTTCGGGCAAGTTCCGTTTCGCTGAATGTGATAAAATCGGAGAGAATCCCGCTGTACGAACGCAGCATGGTTTTTATGAAATGGTCAAAGGTCTCGTGCTCCACCTGGAAACGGTAAAGTTCTTCTTTATGCGCCTTGATAAAAACTTTGGAAGGCTGATGAAGCCCTTCAGTCATCAGGACAAACCCCTCTTTTTCGAGGAATTTCAGGCTGTTAAAAACGATAACCGGTGGAAATTTGTATTGTTCGGCAAAAGCTGCCAGGTCAAAATCAAATGAAAGGTCTTTCCCCATTCCAACCGGCAACTGGAAGTAATTACCCAGGGCCTGGTAAACATCCCGGATGGTATTCAGTTCAGGGTAGGAGAGTACCAGGTTGTGGCGGGAATCGATCACATCGGCATTTTCCCAGAGTAAAACCGCGTATGCCCTCTTTTCATCCCGGCCCCCGCGCCCGGCTTCCTGAAAATAGGCTTCAATACTGTCGGGCAGGTCAAGATGTACAACCACCCTTACATTTGACTTGTCGATGCCCATGCCGAATGCATTGGTGGAAACAATGATCCTTTTTTCTTCATTGATCCAGGCCGATTGCCTCCGGTCACGTGTTTTAGGATCAAGTCCGGCATGATAAAAGTCGGCGCTGATGCTGTTTTTCTGAAGATAGTCGGCAATGTCCTTTGTGTGCCTGCGGTTGCGCACATAAACGATGCCGGGTCCTTTGACTTTGGTTAAGATTTTCACGAGCCGTTTCAGCTTGTCTTCTTCCTTTATTACAAGATAGGTAAGGTTCTTGCGTTCAAAACTCTTTTGAAATACGTTCTCTTCCTTGAATTCCAGCCTCCGCTGAATATCTTTGACCACATTGGGTGTGGCGGTTGCCGTAAGAGCCATTACAGGAACTCCGGGCAATAATTGCCTGATTGCTGCAATCTGAAGGTAAGGAGGACGGAAATCATACCCCCACTGTGAAATACAATGTGCTTCGTCCACAGCCAGAAGATTGACATTCATTCGTTTAACTGCTTCCCTGAACTTGTCGGTATTGAGTCTTTCAGGTGACACATACAGGAGTTTGGTTGTTCCGAAACAGCAATTGTCGAGGATGATCCTGATTTCATCGGAATGCATGCCTGAATAAATTGAAGCAGCAGGAATGCCTCGTTTTTTCAAATTATCAACCTGGTCTTTCATCAGGGCGATAAGCGGGGAAACGACCAGGCAAATCCCATCCATGACCAGTGCAGGAACCTGGAAACAAAGTGACTTCCCGCCTCCGGTAGGAAGCAGCGCCAGCGTATCCTTCCCGTTGAGCACCGATTGGATGATCTCTTCCTGTAATGGCCGGAAGGAAGAAAAACCCCAGTATTTGAGCAGGATCTGGTGCGCAGTCAATTTTTGTATTGATTTAGTAATTATGTTTTCACCCTGCGTATTGAATCGAGAACGGTTCCATCCACCCATTTTACCACGGCAACCACTTCATCGGTGAATACGGGTTTGGCAGGAACTCCGCAAATCCTCTCTCCTTCCGCTTTGAGTTCTTCGATGGTTTTAATCGGAAGTGACGAGTGCTTCATTTTTTCAATCAGGTCGGTACGGAGCGGGTTGATGGCAATTCCACGTTCGGTTACAATCACATCAATCAGTTCACCAGGGCCGCAGATGGTCGTTACCTCATCACGGATCACCGGCATGCGGTCGCGGAACAATGGGATCGGCAGGATCACGCATTTTCCGAACAGGGTGTTTTGCCAGCCGCCAATTCCGTGCAGGAGATATCCATCGGAGTGGGTCACTACGTTGGCGTTGAAATTAACATCAACTTCGGTTGCGCCCAGGATGACGATATCTACCATCGAGGAGAAATTTCCCTTGCTGTGGTAGTTGTAACTGGTAAACGGACTTGTCCAGGTGTGGTGAGGGTTGTCGCGCATGGAACGGACTCCGTCGAGGTCGAAGGTTTGGCCGTCAAGTATATATTCAACCAGTCCTTCTTCCAGCATTTTAACCAGGTATTTATTGCTGCCGCCGCGGGCAAACCGGGCTTTCCACTTTCGTTCGCGAAGGATTTCCGAAAAATAGATTCCGATGGAGAGGGCGGTTCCTCCGGCTCCGGCCTGGAATGAGAAGCCGTCGTAAATAAGTCCGGCTTCATCGCAGAATTTGGCCGACCACTCTGCCAGCAGCAACCTGTCGGGGCTTTTGGTAATTTCTGTGGTTCCGCTGACAATCTTTTCCGGGATGCCGATTTTATCCATCACTACTACATGATCCACATAGTTTCCGTTTATCTGCCATGGCAGACAGGGAAATGGTACCAGGTTGTCGGTTACAACAATCACCTTGTCTGCATATTGCGAGTCGGCAAGGGCAAATCCCAGCGGCCCGCAGGCAGCAGAACCGTTTACCCCGTTGGCATCGCCAAACGCATCGGCAGTAGGGGCTGCAATCACCGCGATATCAATATGTACTTCACCATCCTGAACAGCCTGGTAACGGCCTCCGTGGGAACGCAAAACCCCGAGACCTTTCATTTTCCCTTCGGAGGTAAACCTTCCAAGGGCCCCGTTCATACTGCCCTCAATGCGATTGATGGTGCCGTCTTCGAGATATTTGGTCATAGGTTCATGGCAGGGAAAGGAGGCAGATGGATACCACATCAGGTCTTTGATACCTAATTCATGCGCAATGTCAAATATTTGTGTGGCCACCAGGTCGCCGTTGCGGAAATGGTGGTGCGTGGAGATCGTAATCCCATCGCGTAATCCGGCTTTCATCAGCGCCTCCTTCAGGCTTGGGACTACCTTGTTGCCATCAGCCGGGTAATCTGCGCAGCTGACAAGTTTCGGAGCGGCACGGAAACCTTCCGGTTTGTACTTCCCTACACCCATATATGGCACGGCTGGTTTACCATTAATCACAGTGGGTACGGTACGACCGGCAGCATTGGTTACGAGTTTATCAAATTTGCTCATATGTTTCCCTCCAGTTTTCAGCGAGTTTGTTCATTTTTAATGCGAGATTGATGGTGTTCAGTGCCCTTTTTACCACGGGCGGGTCGATCATTTTCGTGCCCAGTGCAACTACCCCGAGTCCCTGTTCACTGGCTTTATGAAAGGCGAAAACAATTTTTTTGGCTTTATCGATTTCATCGGGCGTGGGTGCAAACGAAGTGTGAATCACCACGATCTGCCTGGGGTGGATACAGCCCATCCCGTCGAAGCCAAGCGCTTTGGAACGCAGTACATTTTCGCGCAGTGCTTCCATGTCTCCCACATCAGAGAATACAGAGTCGATAGGCTGGATTCCGGCAGCACGTGCGGCGTTAACAACCATGCTTCGTGCAAAGAAGGATTCGGAACCTTCCACAGTTCGCCGGGTTCCCAGGTCGGCCGTGTAATCTTCGAGGCCGATTGCAAGGGCAACAATGTTGTTTGCTGCACTGGCAATGGGGTAGGCATTGATCACGCCCAGGGCACTTTCAATGATCGGCATGATCCAAACCGGGTTTGACAAATTGTGTTTTGCCTGGATCTTCCTGATTTGATCATTAACGGCGATTAGCTGCTCCGGCTTTTCACACTTGGGAAGCAGGATGAGGTTGACATTATAAGGAATGATATAGTTCAAATCTTCAATTCCCCTCTCGCCCTGGTTGATCCGCACCATCCGTTCAGCACCGTAAAAGTCGATGGCACAAAGAGCATTGCGAACCAGGTAACGGGCTTCATCCTTTTTTTCAGGAGCCACTGCATCCTCGAGGTCGAGAATGATTCCATCCGGTTTATGAATGCCGGCGTTGATCATCAGGCTGGGAGAATTTCCGGGAAGATACAACCTTGAAAACCGGTTACGGTCTTTGGTAGTATTGTAAAGGTTTTCCGCCAGCATGGGCGGAAGCCGGTTCTTCTCGGCGGGTATGAGTTTTTTTATGGCTGCCTCAATCCTGGCCGCAATCACAAGAGATATGGCACCGGAATCTTCAATCTTTATAACGGCATTTTTGATGTCGAAAAAATCAAGGATTTCAAGTGCTTCCCTGCGGATATTGTCGCCGTACATGACCGCCACCTTCGATTCAACCTGTAGTTGAATTCCGCCCTGGTTAGTAAGTTCGAGGGTAACAAAACAATCGGAGCGAACCCCTTTGCCTTTGTTACCGGTTGTAGCTGTTTCTCCCATGTTGGTAATTGTTTAATGTTATCTTTTGAACATCCAAAATTAGAAAATTTTCATGTACGATGGTCGTTGTTATACGGGTTATGCAAATTACTATTTTTGTCTGGTAAAAATTCACCATGAGATTTTTTTCACTCGACGTTGAAACAGCCAATTACGATTCATCAACTATCTGTCAGATCGGGATTGGCATGTTTGAAAATGGCGAATTGACCGGTACCTGGGATTCTCTCATCGATCCGCAGAGTTCCTTTCACTGGAGCAATGTGAGGATCCATGGAATTACGGAAGAAATGGTTCAGGGCTCACCTTCATTTTACACAGTGTATCCGGTGCTTCATCAGCTTTTATCGGGGAGAATTGTTGTACACCACACCCCTTTTGATTTTCAGGCATTCGGGAAGGCTTATGCCCGCTTTCATCTGAAACCGATTGATATCCGTTGGCTTGATTCCTCCCGGATCGTGCGGCATACATGGCAGCAGTTTTCGAAAAGCGGATATAACCTGGCAAATGTAGCCGGACATCTTGGCATTGAATTCAAGCACCATGATGCGCTTGAAGATTCGGTTGCTGCCGGTAGAATTGTTGTAGAGGCCTGCAGGATAACCGACCGGCGAATTGATGACTGGTTTGACGTTTTTAAAACAAATTCGAAATAATCACCCGATTGCCGTAATTTTGCAGTCCTTTTTAGACCACTCATCTTATTATGCGAAGAAATTCAGGAAGAAAATCAAAGTCCGGATCAGGTAAAAGTTCAGGCGGGAGAGGCAGGTCAGGTTCGTCGAAATGGAAGAGGTGGTATCAGGGGAATATTTTAGTAGTCCTGCTGCTGAAACTTTCGCTGGTGCTCACACTCCTGTTCTTATCCCGCATCATCTTCTATGCATGCAATCTGGGCTATTTTTCCAATGTCGGTTTGCTGGAGGCGATGCGCCTGTTTTTCATCGGTATCCGGTTCGACCTTTCAGCCCTCCTTATTATCAATGCACCTTTTATTGTAATGAACACCTTGCCTGTTACATTCAGGTACAACCGGATTTACCAGGTGTTCGCCAATATTTATTTCTACCTGATCAATTCCTTCGCACTGATGACTAACTTCGGTGATACCATTTATTTCAGGTTTACGCTTAAACGACTCACGGCAGATATCTTTAATTATATGGGGGTTGGAGGGGATTTTGACAAACTTATCCCCCAGTTTATCCGCGATTTCTGGTATATCCTGTTGATCTGGCTGCTGTTTGTGGCGGTTTTGATCTACGTCGGAACACGGTTTGCTGTCGTATTTCAAGGTGCGAAACGCAAGGGATTCGATCCCAAATATTTTATTGTCAATACTGTGGTTTTTGCAGTTGCTATGGTTGCGACGGTCATTGGGGTGCGTGGCGGACTTCAGCTTCGTCCAATTTCCCTGGTTACCGCGGGCAATTATACTTCGGCTAAAAATCTGCCTCTCCTGCTGAATACACCATTTTCTATTGCCAGGACCATTAACAAGGAAACACTGAAAACCCTGACCTATTATAAAAAGGAAAGTGATCTTGAAAAGGTATATACCCCGATTCACCACGGAAGTCAGGCCGGCTTTAAACAGTTTAATGTCATGGTGATCATCCTCGAGAGTATCTCTCGTGAACATATCGGTTCGCTCAATCATGGTCTTGATGGGGGAAGATATCAGGGTTTTACCCCGTTTCTCGATTCACTCATCAGGCACAGTTTGTATTTCGATGCCTTTGCCAACGGGAAAACCTCCATCCAGGGAATTCCTGCGGTATTGTCAGGAATCCCTTCCCTTATGAATGAGTCTTTTATTCAGTCGAGTTATGCGGCAGGGAAATTTTCGAGCATAGCCAGTTTACTGAAAGCCAAAGGATATACCACTGCTTTCTTCCACGGGGGAACCAATGGAACCATGGGATTTGATTCCTATACCCGACTGGTTGGATTTGATAACTACTACGGCCGCAGTGAATACAACAATGAAAAGGATTACGACGGGAAGTGGGGAATAAGGGATGAGGAATTTTTTCAATTTACCGCAAAAGCAATCAATGGACTGAAACAGCCGTTTGCCGCAGCATTTTTTTCACTTTCGTCACATCATCCCTACTATGTGCCGGCGAAATACATCAATATTTTCAGGAAGGGAAAACTTCCCATCCAGCAAAGTGTCATGTATGCAGATCACTCCCTGGCCGAATTCTTCCACACCGCCAGGCATATGCCCTGGTTTAAAAATACCCTGTTTGTGATCACTGCAGACCATACTTCTGAGGGGTATTATCCTTATTATCAGTCTGATATAGGTCAATATGCCATCCCGCTGCTGTTCTTCAAACCTGGCAGTGATTTGCAGGGAAAACCAACGGTTATAGCCCAGCAGACCGATGTGCTGCCAACCGTGATGAGCTATCTTGGGTATGATAAGAACTACCTGGCATTCGGTTCTGATCTTCTGGACAGCAATTCCACTGCCGCATATTTTTCAATTCATTATATCAGTGGATTTTACGGTTTAATGAAGGGAGGTTATTACCTTGAATCAAATGGCACTAAAAGTACGGCGTTGTATAACATGGTAAAAGACCAGCTCCAGGCGAATAATCTTATTGGCAAGGAAATTGAAGTTCAAAAAGGGATGGAGGTGTTTTTGAATGCATATCTTCAGCAGTATAACAACAGGTTGATTGAGAATCGATTGATGGTTGATAATTAGGGGGATAACGGATAGGGGAATGACGAATATGGGAATGACGAATATGGGTATGACGAATGGAGAATGACAAGGCACCAAAGCGGATTGTTTTTCTTGTAAACCCCATTTCAGGGATCGGGAAGCAAAAGGGTATTGAAAAACTGATTGAGGAACGGTTGGATAAAACGCGTTATTTCCCGTCTGTGGTATACACGGAGGCGCCTGGTCACGCTGCTGAATTAAGCCGGAAAGCTGCCTCAGATCAGGTGGACATTGTTGTTGCAGTAGGGGGTGACGGAACGGTGAATGAAACAGCTTCAGGTCTTGTCGACACGGCCACCGCCCTGGCCATCATTCCTTCGGGTTCAGGCAATGGGCTCGCCCGGCATCTGAAAATTCCCATGAACCTTAAACGGGCCATTGAGGTGATCAATACCGGTACAATCCGGAAAATTGACACCGCAACTATCAATGACCAGTTGTTTGTTAACCTGGCCGGGGTCGGTTTTGATGCATCGGTTGCCAAGAAATTTGCGGCGGCAGGGAAACGTGGTTTTTCAACCTATCTCCGCATCACTACCAGCTCCTATAAGGACTATGAACCTAAACAATATACCCTGGTTATCGATGGAAAGGTATACCGGCGCAGGGCCCTGCTGATCAGTTTTGCCAATTCCAGTCAATTTGGAAACAATACATCTATCGATCCCAACGCAAGTGTAAGCGATGGATATATCGATGTTTGCATTGTCGGGAAAATGCCTTTCTGGAAAACATTTTTTCTCGGACCTTTGCTCTTTCTTAAGAAATTTGACCAGACCCGGTATATTGAAATTATCAGGGCCAAAGAGGTGATTCTGAAGAGGAAAAAGGGTAAAAGTATTCATCTCGACGGGGATCCGAAAACAATGGGCAAAGAACTTACCATGAAAGTCAACCCGTTATCACTCAACGTTATTGTGCCTTAATTCTTTAATTGTCGCCTGAATTGATCATCTAATAGTTAATACCTGTGTCTATGCCAGCACCCATGCACCAGATCACCGCAAGTACCCTGAATCATGATTTTAAATCGACCCTGACCAATTGGGGGGTTCCGGATGTTTTTGCAGGTTACCTGGCCGATTTCTCCTCCCTGATTATTATACTGATCTCTTCGGTCATTGTTTATTATATTGCCAAGTTCATTATCAACCAGTTCCTTAAAAAACTGATTGAAAAGTCGAGCAGCAGATGGGACGACCATCTATATGAACAAAAAGTGTTTACGAGGCTGGCAATGATGCTCCCGGCCCTGCTGCTGCAGGTTTCACTGGCACCAAGTATTTCCAAATACCCCGAAGCCATTAAGTTTATTGAAATCGGACTCCATCTGTTTATGACAGTTATCATGATGAGGGTGGTTGTTTCTTTTCTGAATGCCGTTTATCATATTTATAGTGACCTGGATTTGTCCGATTCCAAACCGATTAAAGGATATGTGCAAATTGGAAAAATCATCACATACCTGGTTGGAGGGATCGCCATGGTTTCTGTTCTCATCGGGCAGTCACCGCTGGCGTTACTTGCAGGGTTGGGTGCGATGTCGGCGGTAATCATGCTGATATTCAAGGACAGTATCCTGGGTTTTGTGGCTGGGGTGCAGCTTTCAAGCAATAAAATGCTGAATATCGGGGATTGGATTACCATGCCTAAATTCAATACCGATGGAACGGTTATCGATGTTTCACTGGTGACGGTAAAAGTGAGAAATTTCGACAACTCGGTCAGTTGTATTCCAACCTATACTCTGGTATCCGATTCATTCCAGAACTGGCGCAGCATGGGTGAGGCAGGAGGCCGGCGCATGAAACGGTCTATTTTAATTGATGTAGGAACTATCCGGTTTATGGATAGTGCCATGTTTGACAATTTAGAAGCGAAAAATTTGCTGACAGGGGAACCTGATTTGCATGATAAAGATGCCACAAACCTGGGGCTGTTCAGGATTTATATACTCAATTACCTGCGGAATATCCCCAATCTGAACCAGGATGCTTCACTCATGGTGCGAACATTGCAACCAACCGAAAACGGATTGCCCCTGGAATTGTACGCATTCTACATTCCGCCCAACTGGGCAGAATTTGAGGACTTCCAGGCCCGGTTGTTTGAACATATCCTGTCGGTGTTGCCCGAATATGGCCTGAAAGCCTTTCAGCGTCCTTCCGGAAGAGATGTGCAGATGTCGTCGGTGTTGCCGGAATAGAAATAGCGAGGTAGCGAGGTAGCGAGGTAGCGAAATAGCGAAATAGCGAAAT
>CAZVNF010000121.1:0-12072 GCA_964628215.1 uncultured Draconibacterium sp. | reverse complement strand
CGCTTTACCTTTTTTGTCGAACCTTTTGCCGGTTTAAGATTGCTTAAATCCATTTTCAGTATCGTTTATCGTTGTTATACTTTTTCAAATGTAACCAGGTGCAGAACCTTGTTTACCATACCCAGAATCTGAGGTGTGGCATCATGTTCTACCGTATGGCGGATCCTTTTCAGACCAAGTGCTTCAAGAGTACGTTTTTGACGCAACGGTCTTCCGATGCCACTGCGAACCTGTGTTATTCTAATTTTTTCCATTGTTTTGAACAGCCTTAAATAATATACGTTTAGCCATTAAATACTTGATTCAATTCAATCCCTCTCAGCTGAGCGATCGTATAAGGATCTCTAAGTTTTATGAGGGCATTAATCGTGGCTTTCACCACACTGTGAGGATTAGATGACCCTTTTGATTTTGCAAGAACATCCTTGACCCCGACACTTTCCAGTACGGCACGCATAGCACCCCCGGCAATTACACCGGTTCCTGGAGCAGCAGGTTTTAAATACACCAATGCTCCACTGTATTTACCCAGCTGATCGTGTGGAATTGTCCCCTTGAGAATCGGAACCTTAATCAGGTTCTTTTTGGCATCATCAACACCCTTGGCGATGGCTGCAGTGACTTCTTTAGCCTTACCAAGTCCATAACCAACAACGCCGTTCTCATTTCCCACAACTACAATCGCGGAAAAACTAAATGTACGGCCCCCCTTGGTTACTTTGGTCACACGTTGAATGCTGACCAGGCGATCCTTGAATTCGATTTCACTCGACTTTACTCTTTTTACATTAACGTTTGTCATATCTTCCTTAGAATTTTAGGCCACCTTCTCTGGCAGCATCGGCCAAAGATTTTACCCTGCCATGATATAAATAACCATTACGATCAAAAACAACCTTTTCGATACCAGCCTGAATAGCTTTCTCGGCGACAAACTTGCCTACCTTTTTAGCCATTTCAGATTTGGTTCCTTTTTGGTCATTCATCCCTTTTTCCAAGGATGAAGCAGCAACCAGCGTTTTACCTGACTGATCATCAATCAGTTGCACATAAATAGCTTTACAGCTGCGAAAAACAGTCATGCGAGGCCTGTCAGGAGTCCCTTCTACGATTTTACGTATCCTTTTTTTGATCCTGAACCTGCGAAATTCTTTTCTACTCTTGATAGCCATTGTTTTGATTTTTTATGTTAGGGCGACCTTTGCGACCGACCAATTTAAGCGGCAACCGCAAAGTCACCTGTCCTGTTATTGTCCGGCGGCTGATTTACCGGCCTTCTTCTTAATCTCTTCACCCTGGAAGCGAATTCCTTTTCCCTTGTAAGGTTCCGGACGGCGGAAAGACCGTATTTTCGCTGCAACCTGGCCAAGAAGTTGTTTGTCAACCGACTTAAGTATGATGGAATTGTTCTTTCCCTTTACAGCAGTCGTTTCTACCTGAATGGCATCCGGAAGTTCAAGTAAGATATTGTGAGAATATCCGAGTGCAAGTTCCAACATCTGCCCGGTACCTGTCGCCTTGTAACCTACTCCAACCAATTCCTGAACTGTGGTAAAACCTTCAGAAACACCTTTAACCATATTGAAAATTAACGAACGGTACAAACCATGTTTGGCACGATCATCTCTCTCCTCGGAATGACGTTCCATGGTAATAGTATCCGTCTCAATTTTTAAAGTAATTTTCGGATCCACCTGCTGCTGCAGTTGTCCCAATTTTCCCTTAACAGTTACCAGATTGGTCTCGGAGACAGAAATCTGCACGCCAGCGGGGATTGCAATCGGTAATTTTCCTATTCTTGACATGATTTTTTCTCCTAATTAACTGATGTGACATAATACCTCACCGCCTACATTCTGTGTCCGGGCTTCCTTATCGGTCATAACACCGTGAGAAGTAGACAGAATAGCGATACCCAATCCGTTCAATACGCGAGGCAGATTTTCATTGTCGACATATTTACGCAATCCTGGTTTTGAAATCCTTACCAGACTATTGATCGCTGACAACTTAGAAACCGGATGATATTTCAACGCGATTTTTATAATACCCGGACGAGGTTCATTCTCAACTTTGTAATTAAGGATGTATCCTTTTTCAAAGAGAATACGGGTAATTTCTTCTTTGATTTTCGACTTTGGAATTTCGACAACCCGATGGTTGGCCAAAACGGCATTCCTTATTCTAGTCAAATAATCTGCAATGGGATCCGTAACCATTTATTTGTTTTTTATTTGTTTGTTACTGTTGAAATGCTTTGAATTGCATTTTTATTACTTTTCAAGATGCACCGTTGCACATCATTGCTTATAATTTTACCAACTGGCTTTTCTTACCCCGGGGATCAGGCCTTTGTTAGCCATCTCTCTGAAATTGATACGGGAAACACCAAACAGCCTCATATATCCTTTTGGACGACCAGTGAGTTTGCAGCGATTATGCAAACGAATGGGTGAAGCATTCTTTGGAAGTTTTTGAAGGGCGATATAATCACCTGCTTCCTTAAGAGCCTTACGCTTTTCAGCGAATTTTTCAACCAGTCGTTCACGCTTGCGTTCCCTGGCTTTGATGGATTCTTTTGCCATAATATTACTTTGTTTTGAAAGGAATTCCAAATTCTTTTAACAGTGCATGCGCTTCCCGGTCATTCCGTGCAGAGGTCACAAAAGTGATATCCACACCGTTGATACGGGTAACCTTGTCAATATCTATTTCAGGGAAAATGATCTGTTCTGTAACACCCAGGGTGTAATTACCCCGACCGTCAAAACCCTTGTCACTGATCCCGCGAAAATCACGCACACGGGGAAGAGCAACAGAAATCAAACGATCAAGAAAATCATACATCCTCTCACCACGCAGCGTTACCCGCACACCAATAGGATTGCCTTTTCTTAGTTTGAAATTAGAAATGTCTTTCTTGGATTTGGTTGACACTGCTTTCTGACCAGTAATACTTGTCATCTCGTTTATTCCACTGTCGATGAATTTCTTATCAGTGTTAGCAATCCCTAATCCCTGGTTGAGACAAATTTTGTTGATTCTTGGAACCTGCATGGGGCTTTTATAGTTGAACTGCTTAGTCAGCGCAGGAACAACCTCCTTCAGGTACTTCTCTTTTAATCTTGGTGTATAATCCATTATTTTATAACCTCCCCTGATTTTTTTGAATAACGAACCAATTTATCCGTCTTAGGATCCAATCTTCTGCCGATGCGTGTCGGTTTACCCGAGTTGTCAACGATTTTCAGGTTGGAAAGATGCACGGGGGCTTCCATTTTAACAATGCCGCCCTGTGGACTTTTGGCGTTGGGTTTGGTATGCTTGGATACCATATTAACCCCTTCCACAATTGCTTTGATTTTATCGGTATCGACGCGCAGCACTTTTCCCTGCTGACCCCTCGAATCACCGGCAATAACCATCACGTTGTCGCCTTTTCGTATGTTTAACTTCTTCTGCATGATAATTTATGTATATGCTTAAAGGACTTCTGGTGCTAAAGAAACGATTTTCATGAATTGTTTTTCGCGCAACTCCCTGGCTACAGGGCCAAAGATACGTGTTCCGATCATCTCACCTGCATTGTTGAGCAATACAACAGCATTGTCATCAAAACGAATGTAAGAACCATCAGCACGGCGGGTCTCTTTTTTGGTCCGCACAACCACGGCTTTCGCCACTGTACCTTTCTTAATATTCCCGGAAGGCAACGCATGCTTCACCGTTACAATGATGCGGTCGCCCACCCGGGCGTACCTTTTGCGGGTTCCGCCCAGTACTTTAATACAAAGGACTTCTTTTGCTCCGCTATTATCTGCGACTGTTAATCTTGACTCTTGTTGTATCATGGCTATTTAACCTTTTCAATGATTTCGACAAGTCTCCAACACTTATTTTTACTTAGCGGTCTGGTTTCTGCAATCCGCACTTTATCACCCTCGCTGCATTCATTCTTGTCATCGTGGGCCATGAAACGGGAAGATTTCTTTACGAACTTTCCGTATTTAGGATGCTTTACCTTTCGTTCCACTTCAACTACACAAGATTTCTCCATCTTGTTGCTGACAACGATACCGGTTTTTTCTTTTCTTAGGTTTCTCGTTTCCATATTCTCTTTACTATATCTTACCAGCTTTAGTGATTTTTTCTCCCGTAAGCACACGGCGCCGCATTTCTGTTAAAAGACGTGCAATGGTCTTACGATACGCCTTGATCTTATTGGGATTTTCCAATGGAGACACAGCATGGTTCAACTTCAACTTGGTAAGCTGACGCCTTTCTTCATCCATCCTTTCCAGGATTTCGGCTGATGTTAATTCTCTGATAACTTTCTGTTCCATTTTTCCTTTTTTGTAGAAGTAATGCAAAGCATCCCTCCTGACTACATACTATATCGCTTCTTCAACGTAATCTTTACGCATGACCGTTTTGGTCTGAACTGGCAATTTCTGAGCTCCAAGACGCAATGCCTCCTTGGCGATGATCATGGGTACTCCTTCAATTTCGAAAAGAATCCGTCCCGGGTTAATACGTGCAACAAAATATTCGGGTGCACCTTTTCCCTTACCCATACGTACTTCGGCAGGCTTCTTCGTAACTGGCTTGTCAGGAAAAATCCGGATCCACAGCTGTCCTTCACGTTTCATGTGACGGGTAATCGCCTGGCGGGCTGCTTCGATCTGACGACCAGTGATCCATGCTTCTTCCAATGTTTTGATACCGAATGAGCCGAAAGCAAGCTGATGACCACGCTGGGCATTGCCCTTCATCTTTCCCTTCTGCTGTTTTCTGTATTTGGTTTTCTTTGGCTGTAACATTACTCGATTATATTATGGGTTACGTTGCTTTAAATTATCTTCTTCCACGCGTATTACCACCATCTCTGGCCGGGCCACGATCCCCGCGACGATCATTATTACGGTCGCCTCCACGGTCGCCTCCACGATCACCACCCCGGTCATTCCGACCGCGATCACGATCACCACCCGGGCGATCACCGCCACGATGCTGTGCAGGTTTTACCTTGGTGGCTGATGCATCAGGAACGAGATCAGGACGGCCATAGATATCACCCTTGCAAATCCAAACCTTGATTCCAATGATACCATAGGTAGTATGCGCTTCGGCTGTTGCATAGTCAATGTCGGCACGGAAAGTATGAAGAGGAATTCTTCCCTCCTTATATTGCTCCCGCCTCGCCATTTCAGCACCCCCAACACGACCGGAAATCATAATTTTAATACCTTCCGCACCAATCCTCATTGCCGAAGCAATGGAAGTTTTAATAGCACGGCGGTAAGAAATACGACCTTCAATCTGGCTGGCCACAGTATTGCCTACAATGACAGCATCGATCTCAGGCCGTTTGATTTCGGAAATATTAATCTGGATCTCCTTTTTAGTGATCTTTTTTAACTCCTCCTTCAACTTGTCAACTTCCTGACCACCTTTCCCGATAATGATACCAGGACGTGCTGTGTGAATGGTAACAGTTACCAGCTTCAGAGTACGTTCAATTACAATTTTTGCTATACCAGCTTTTGCAAGGCGGGCATTCAAATACTTGCGTATTTTATCGTCCTCGACCAGTTTAGGCTCAAAATTTTTCCCACCGAACCAGTTTGAATCCCAGCCGCGGATGATGCCTAACCTATTAGCAATCGGATTGGTCTTTTGTCCCATTAAAACTTACTTTTAATTATTGCTGATTAATATGAATTATTTCTTCTTTTCTTCAACGTCCTGAGTTTCCTCTGCTTCAACCTCTGGTTTGATCCGGCTGTCGAGCAATATCGTAACGTGGTTCGAACGTTTACGGATTCTGTGAGCTCTACCTTGCGGCGCGGTAAGTAATCTTTTTAGCTGACGACCTGAATCAACGAATACTTCCTTTACGATTAAATCACTTTCCTCTATCCGTAAACCTTCATTTTTGACTTGCCAGTTTGCAATTGCTGATAACAGCAACTTACGTAAACGTTCCGAAGGCTGCTTTGCATTGTTTTTCAAAATATGCAAAGCCAATTCCACCCTTTTCCCCCTGATAAGATCAGCGATCAAACGCATTTTACGCGGTGATGTCGGACAATTATTCAACTTGGCAAAAGCCACATTCTTTTTAGCCTCTTTACGATTCTCGGCTCTGGTGCGGGTTCTAACTCCCATAACTTATCTTAATTTAAGATGTTATTTCTTTCCTTTATCTTTATTACCTGCATGTCCGCGAAAAATCCGCGTAGGTGCAAATTCGCCCAATTTATGGCCTACCATATTTTCGGTAACATACACCGGGATAAATTTATTGCCATTATGAACGGCAATGGTCTGGCCCACAAAATCGGGAGAGATCATGGAACCCCGCGACCATGTTTTAATGACAGTCTTTTTCTTGGATTCCAGAAGTTCCGTTACTTTCTTTTCCAGCTTATAGTGGATATACGGACCTTTTTTAAGCGATCGGCTCATAGTCTGATGTATTATCGATTACTTCTTCCTGCGTTCAATGATATACTTATTCGATTGATTCTTACGTGCCCGGGTCTTATATCCCTTCGAAGGAACACCTTTACGTGACCGTGGCTGTCCTCCTGAAGCTTTTCCTTCGCCCCCACCCATTGGATGGTCAACAGGGTTCATTGTAACCCCTCTGTTTCTCGGACGACGTCCCAACCAACGGGTACGACCAGCTTTACCATAAGATTCAAGGCTATGGTCGATGTTTGAAACCATTCCGATGGTAGCCTTGCAGGTTTGAAGAATCATTCTCGTTTCTCCGGAAGGCATCTTCAGAATCGCAAACTTACCATCACGTGACATCAGCTGAGCATGAGCGCCGGCACTTCGAACCATCTTAGCACCCTGACCTGGTCGCAACTCAACATTATGAATCACCGTTCCAAAAGGAACTTCACTCAGATACAGTGTATTTCCAATTTCCGGAGCAACACCTTTACCTGCCAATATGGTTTGTCCAACCTTAAGCCCATGGGGTGCAACAATGTAGCGTTTTTCACCATCATTGTAAACAACAAGAGCAATACGCGATGTCCTGTTCGGATCATACTCAATGGTTTTCACCACTGCAGGGATATTCTCTTTGTCCCGCTTAAAGTCAATTATACGGTACATCTGTTTATGACCACCCCCAAGGTAACGCATGGTCATTCGTCCTTCATTGTTTCTTCCACCGGATCTCTTCGACGGAGCCAGCAGGCTCTTTTCGGGTACGTCCGCAGTAATTTCATCATAAGTACTGATGACTTTAAACCGCTGACCGGGTGTTGTCGGTTTATATTTCTTAAGCGCCATTTATTTAAATATTGCTGTAAAAATCAATAGTTTCTCCTTTAGCCAACGTAATAATGGCTTTCTTATATGTACTTGTTCTGCCCGAAATAACACCGCTCTTCGTAAAGCGCGACTTATTTTTACCGGAGAACACCATGGTATTGACGGAAGTCACATCAACCCCATACAGGTCCTTAACGGCCTGTGTGATCTGAAGTTTGTTTGCTTTCCGGTCAACCATGAACCCATAACGGTTAAGCTTTTCGCCCAACTGCGTCATTTTCTCGGTTATAATCGGTTTTATAATAACTGTCATTGCTGTATAGAATTAATCGGTTTAATTCTGATGGATTTTTTCAATTTCCTTTAAGGAACCCGCAGTAATCAACAACTGGGTTGCATCAAGGATTTCATAGGTATTGAGATCAGCTGCATTAACAACCTTCACCCTCTTGAGATTTCTGGAAGATAAAAACACATTCTCTTCGAACTTACCAAGAACCAATAATATCTTCTTGCCAGATAATTGAAAGCTTTTAAGAAGTTCAGTGAAGTTTTTGGTTTTCGGGGTATCAAAAGTGAAATCCTCCAATATGGTCAAATGGTTGTCTTTCAACTTGTAACTTAATGCAGATCTGCGAGCCAACCGTTTCAACTTCTTATTTAATTTGAAACTATAATCCCTGGGATGAGGGCCAAAAACCCTTGCTCCTCCACGGAATAAAGGACTCTTAATGCTGCCCTTACGTGAACCGCCAGTGCCTTTTTGTTTGTGAAGTTTACGCGTACTGCCAGATATGGTTGACTTTTCAAGTGTATCATGGGTACCCTGGCGCTGATTTGCCATATATTGCTTCACATCCAAATAAATAGCATGATCATTAGGCTCGATCGCGAAGATCGAATCGTCCAGTACAACCTTATTGGCTGTTGCTGTTCCTTTTATATTATAAATTGCTACTTCCATCGCTCAATCTTTACATATGAACCATTGTGTCCTGGTACTGCACCCTTTATTAAAATAAGGTTTTTCTCAAGAATGATCTTTAATACCTGAAGGTTGACAACCTTCACCTTGTCGCCACCCATGCGGCCGGCCATGCGAAGCCCTTTCATAACCCTTGAAGGCCATGAGGAGGCACCTACAGATCCGGGAGCCCTGAGGCGGTTATGTTGTCCGTGGGTTGCTTCTCCAACACCGGCAAAATGATGACGTTTAACAACGCCCTGAAAGCCTTTGCCCTTAGATATACCAACCACATCAACCAACTCCCCTTCAATGAAAATATCAACCTGCAGAATATCACCAAACTGTTTCTGGTGATCGACCTCAAAACGGGTAAACTCAGCAACAACCTTTTTAGGGGTGATTCCTGCTTTGGCAAAGTGGCCCATTTCTGCTTTGGTCGTATGCTTCTCTTTCTTTTCATCGAAAGCAAGCTGGATGGCTTCGTAGCCGTCTTTCTCCATTAACCGGACCTGTGTTACAACACAAGGGCCAGCTTCGATCACGGTGCAAGGGATATTTCTACCATTTGCATCATAAATACTGGTCATTCCGATTTTTTTACCAATTAATCCAGACATTTCTTACGTTTCTTACGTTGATAACTTTACTTGTCTTATTAAAATCAAACCTTGATTTCAACTTCCACACCGCTTGGAAGTTCAAGTTTCATCAGTGCATCTATGGTCTTCGACGTGGTACTGTAAATGTCGAGCAACCGCTTGTAGGTACAGAGCTGAAACTGTTCCCGTGACTTTTTGTTCACGAAGGTTGAACGCAGTACTGTGAAGATCTTTTTATCCGTGGGCAAAGGTATAGGACCGCTAACAACGGCACCCGTAGCCTTTACGGTTTTTACGATCTTCTCCGCTGATTTGTCAACCAGGTTATAATCGTAAGACTTCAGTTTAATTCTAATTCTCTGGCTCATATAAAAATTTAATATGCGGGAACATATCCCCGGATTTTATATAATACTTCGTCCTGAATCTCCTTTGGAGTGATATCATATTTTAAAAACTCCAGCATTTCCGTAGCTCTGCCGGAAGAAAGACTGCGCAAAGTAGTTACATAACCAAACATCTCCGATAAAGGTACTCTGCCACGTATAACCTGGTTTCCGATGCGGGATTCCACCTCTTCAACCTGGCCACGGCGTTTGGTAATGTCACCTGTAACTTCTCCCATATATTCACTGGGGGTAATAACTTCAAATTTCATGATAGGCTCCATGATTACAACCCTGGCCTTTTTAAGGGCCTCCCGGAAGGCTATTCCGGCAGCAACCTGAAACGAAAGAGCATCTGAATCAACACTATGATAAGAACCATCAATTAATCGGACTTTCACACTTTCCATCGGAAAGCCGACAATCGGTCCATTGGTCATCGCTGCTTTCAAACCTTTTTCAATAGAGGGAATGAATTCTCTTGGAATATTTCCACCTTTAATCTCGTTGATAAACTGCAACCCTTTGAATCCGCTGTCAGCCGGACCTACCTCAATAGCCAGATCGGCAAAACGACCTTTTCCACCGGTTTGCTTTTTATACACTTCATGGTGAAGAACCGAATTCACAATAGCCTCTTTATAAGCAACTTGCGGATTTCCACGATTAACTTCAATATTGAATTCGCGACGCATGCGGTCGGCGATAATATCCAGATGTAACTCTCCCATTCCACTGATCAGGGTCTGACCAGTTTCATTGTCAACCCGAACCTGGAAGGTAGGATCTTCTTCAGCCATTTTATGCAAGGCTACAGCCAATTTTTCAAGATCATCCTGAGTTTTGGGCTCAACTGCCATATTAATAACAGGTTCAGGAAAAACCATAGTTTCCAGTACAAGAGGATGTTTGATATCACAAAGAGTATCTCCTGTACGAATATCTTTAAATCCAACAGCTGCTGCAATCTCACCGGCTTCAATATGTTTCACCGGATTTTGTTTGTTTGCATGCATCTGCATGATGCGAAGAAGCCTTTCTTTTTTATCTGTACGGGTGTTAAGCACAACTTCCCCGGCTTCCAATTGGCCTGAATAAACGCGAAAGAAAGCAATTCGACCCACAAACGGATCCGTTGCTATTTTAAATGCATAGGCGGTAAAAGGTTCATTGGGATCGGGATGACGAACTTCTTCCTTTTCTGTAAACGGGTTCATGCCCATAACAGCTGGCATATCGTAAGGAGTGGGAAGGAATTTAATAATGGCATCAAGCAATAACTGAACCCCTTTATTTTTAAAAGATGCGCCGCAAATAACCGGGGTAATTTTCCCTTGAATGGTTGCTTTACGCAGCTCACCAATAATTTCATTCTCAGTAATTGAATTCGGGTCCTGCATGAATTTTTGTAATAGTTCATCACTTTCCTCGGCAACACCTTCAACAAGTTTCAACCGGGATTCATGAACCATTTCTTTCATGTCATGAGGGATTGGGATTTCGAAAAACTCACGTCCAAGCGAGGCATCATCCCAGCCATATGCTTTATTTGTAATCAGATCAACAATTCCGGTAAAATCGTCTTCGGCTCCGATTGGCAATTGAATTACCACCGGGTTTGCTGAAAGTTTCTCGCGAATCTGATCAACAACATGCGAAAAATCAGCACCCGTACGATCCATCTTATTGATGTAACTTATACGCGGAACATTGTATTTGTTGGCTTGTCTCCAAACAGTTTCCGACTGTGGTTCAACACCACCGACTGCACAGAAAATGGCAACCGCACCATCTAAAACCCGAAGAGACCGTTCCACTTCAACTGTAAAATCCACATGACCGGGAGTATCAATGAGATTGATACGGTAATTTTCGTTCATGTAATCCCAGTAAACGGTAGTTGCGGCAGAAGTTATCGTTATTCCTCGTTCCTGCTCCTGAATCATCCAGTCCATGGTGGCAGTTCCGTCATGAACCTCGCCAAGTTTATAGTTGCTGCCGGTGTAATACAAGATACGCTCCGTCGTCGTGGTTTTACCCGCGTCGATGTGCGCCATTATGCCAATGTTTCTTGTATTTTCGAGTTTTCCGGTCATTCTATTTTTTAAACCTTTTGTTGAGACGCACTGCTGTGCGTCTTTATCTGTTGAGACGCACTGCGGTGCGTCTATACCATTAAAAGCGGAAATGCGAGAAAGCCTTGTTGGCTTCTGCCATCCTGTGTGTATCCTCTTTACGTTTGTACGCTGCGCCTTCTTCTTTGTAAGCTGCCATGATCTCGGCAGCAAGTTTCTGACCAAAACTCTTTTCATGACGTCTGCGGGCGTAGTTCACCAGGGATTTCATTCCAATTGAACTTTTCCTGCCCGGACGAATTTCAGAAGGAATCTGGAAAGTGGCACCTCCAATTCGACGACTTCTTACCTCAACGGAAGGAGTTACATTGGCAAGTGCTTTTTTGAATACCTCAAGGCCATCTTCTTTCGTCTTTTCAGAAACCGTGTCAATTGCTTCATAAAAAACTTCGTAAGCAATATTTTTCTTACCTGCCATCATGACGTTGTTCACAAATTTCGTGACAAGGGTATCACTGAACCTTGGATCGGGAAGAATGGGTCTTTTTTTTGGTTTTGACTTTCTCATGGTCGTTTTCTGTTGAATGGGCCGCCTTGCGGGCTTCCCGTGTATTGGATGGTCAACCCGCAGGGCTGACCTTGATTATGCTTTCTTTTCTTTGGGGCGTTTTGCACCATATTTGCTCCTGCGCTGCTTGCGTACTTCAACACCTGAAGTGTCAAGCGCACCGCGGATGATATGATAACGGACA
>CAZVNF010000120.1:0-12167 GCA_964628215.1 uncultured Draconibacterium sp. | reverse complement strand
AGGGCTTTTGGTTATGGTTGTCTTATAACCGATGGGCTATGCCCATCGCTAATATGTTACGCCCCATTCGGGGCTTGACCATGACTTATTTCAACCCCGAAACTTGAGTCAATAACCTGATTGAACACAGCCCTGAAAGGGCGAGATCTTACAGACTTAACGCCATGGGCGCGACATCTTTGTAGGGTGCCCAAATGTTAATTAAACGTTAATTCGGAGCACACTGAGAAATATAATATGGTATTCGTTGTTTGATTAAACAGATGGGAAAGGTCAAATTTCCCGGAAACAGTTAAAATCAGGAAGCCATGAAAAACACTCAGCATAGAACGATCAACGATTCAATGGACAACAGGTTGAAGATTTCCAATCACCAGGCGAAGGTTCCAAAAGCCAAGCTTGCATCCGGATCTGTTGTCGGTTTGTACCCCGTTATCCTCGACGGCGGGAAAACCATCATTTACACTTCTGATAAAAGCAAGGAAAGCGATATCCGGTCAAGATATGCATTGCGGCAGTGAAAGGCATGTGTCTGACTTTTATTATTATCAACCCGAAAGGCAGCCCCGGCGCTGCTTTTCGGGTATTTTGACGTTAGGGGGGGTACTGTTTCCCAAAGTAATTTCTGAAAAGCGGAAAAAATAGACGAACTTTGTACGAATACCCTAACGATTTAAAAACCAATAATGAAAAAAGACACACTGGAGTACCGGATGATGCAGGAGCGGCAGCGTTTAAAAGTTCCCGATTCAAAATTATTGCTGGGTTCAACAACGGACAAATATCCTGTAGTCCTTGATGGTGGCCGTACGATCATCTTTATTGATGATAAAAAGGACGAGATGGAAACCAGGAAACGGTATGATGCCAGGAGGGGTAACGGGCTCATGACCTCTTTGCAGAAACCAAAATAAATAATTGTCATTTCATTGACCTTCCGCAGGTTACATCCATTTCATGAACGTAGGTGGTATTCCCTTACCAGGTATGTTTCAATGGTTTTGTAATCGAGGAAGGACTTGGTATCCTTGTATACTTCCATCATCCGCGGGATGATCACCAACGGGTTCCCAAAAAACCGGAACGGGTTAAGCAGGTTGCTTTTCGTCACAAAATGTTCCTCCACAATACCGCCCCAGCCCGGTTCAGTTCCGGCAAATGTTTCATTGACCACATTCCGGTTGTAATGCCACAGAGGGTGTATCCGCAGCGACAGCGGGGTATGGCTGTTATGCCACCGGTCTATGAACGTTTCATGCGATATGCCGGGCTTTGACCGGAACAGGGTAAGCAGGCATACACCCGGAGTAACTGTAGCGTCGGGCCAGTTTTTCACGTAAGATACCGGGAGCGCCTCTTCCACCAGGCATGCGGAACGAAACCCATCGGCCATTGTGAGCAGGTTGCAGGGGGGTAAATGATCTTCCTTTCGGTAAAGTGAAATTGCCGCCACTTTCCATTTTTTGAACGGGATGACCGAAACAACCGGGGGCGGTGATTCTGTAAGTGTGACGGAGCATTTTACAGGATGGCATACATTTACAGCCTCCACGGCAAGAACCATCATGCGGTCGCGAAAAGTTTCATAAGATTCGGCAGTGTTTCCTCCCAGGATGTAGATTTCTTTGTTCATGCTGTCAAAATATTCATTTTTCAGGATAGTTTACCAGGTGCTCCCCTTTAACCTGATTAATCCACAAATTTATATATTTCTTATGATCAGGCGTAATTATGCCAGTAAACAGCCCCGAATGGGGCGTAATATATTAGCGATGGGTGTAGCCCATCGGAAAAATCAAAAGCAAAATCAAAAGCCCTGAAAGGGCGTAATCAATATTTACTGTTAATTATTCAACCCCGAAACTTGAGTAAAATTAACAGTCATGTGATTTGGAAGAATAAATACATTACATTTGTTGAGACCAATTACAAATAACATCATATGAAAACAACGATACTTTTTATTTTCCTTATAACTTCATTCATTCAGATCAGCTTTGGGCAGTCTGAAGTGTTAAAACCCCAGGCCGGACGGGCGGTTTATTTTGATGTAACCCCCCCGCTGAGCGAAATGCGGTTGATTATACCAAAACAAAAACGCCCTGATGAAATTGAGGAAGTTCCGAACAAAATCGGGCACAAGGAGTTTGGCAAACTGAAATCAAACGATTTTCCTTTTGTCGAAGATGCCGTTTGGCAAAAGCAGGATGGAACCGAATTACCCGACAATTCAGCCCCGCATGCGAATTTTGACGGGATCACCAACCTTAGCAATATATATCCTCCCGATACACAGGGAGATGTAAGCACCGATAAATATGTACAGGTGGTAAACAGCAATTTTGCGGTTTATTCTAAAACCGGTGCCGTGCTGCTGGGCCCTGCAGCCTTAAGCACCATCTGGGCCGGGATTCCTGCCCCCTGGAACGGGACCAACAGTGGCGACCCGGTTGTGTTATATGACCAGGCAGCCGACCGCTGGATCATCACCCAGTTTTCGATTCCAAATTATACACAGATGGCCGAACTGGTTGCCATTTCCGCAACCTCAGATCCCACAGGGGCATGGTACCGTTATGTGTTTAATTTTGGAACGAAGTTGCCCGATTATCCTAAATTCGGAATATGGTCCGATGGCTATTATCTCTCATTCAACCAGTTTGTTCAGGGTCTGTTTGGTTGGGAGTGGGCCGGAACCGGAGCCTGCGCACTTGAAAGAACAAAGATGCTTGCCGGGGATCCCTCCGCTGCCATCGTCTATTTTGATTCCGGGGTCGCAGGTGATCAACAAAGCATGCTGCCGTCAGACTGGGATGGCGCCAACCCGCCCCAGGCCGGTGAACCAAATTATTTTACCTATTTTAACGACTGGTCTTCTCCCACAGAAGACTACCTGAAGATATGGGCTTTCCACGTTGACTGGGTTACAACGGCAAATTCCACCTTTACTGAGGCAATCAGCCTGGTCACTTCTCCGTTTGACAGTGAGATTTGTACGGCAACTCGTGGCCGGTGTATTCCCCAGCCCGGAACAGCCATTAAACTGGAAACCTTATCCGACCGGTTGATGTACCGGATGCAGTACAGAAATTTCGGTACCCACCGCAGCATGGTTACCAACCATACCGTGGATGTGGACGGTACCGGCCATGCCGGACTGAGATGGTATGAATTGCGAAATACCGGAAGCGGATGGAGCATTTACCAGCAGGGAACCTATGCCCCCGATGCAAAACACCGGTGGGTTGGCAGCATTGCCATGAACATCATGGGGGATATCGCACTGGGATATTCCGTTTCAAACGGCACTACGAAATATCCCTCCATTCATTATACCGGGCGTCATGCCAATGATCCGCCGGGGCAGATGACCATTGCAGAACAAACCATCATCGAGGGTACCGGGAGCCAGACCGGATCGGCCGCGCGATGGGGCGATTACAGCATGATGTCGGTCGACCCGACCAATGACCGGACTTTCTGGTTCACCTCTGAATACGTGCAAACCACCGGCGCGGTAACCTGGAAAACCCGGATTGCCTCTTTTTTGTTTGACAACACCCCAACAGCAACAACTTTGCCTGCTGCTCCTATCACGGAGTCAACAGCAACCCTGAACGGAATTATCAACCCGAACGGTCTTTCAACAACCTACTATTTCCAGTATGGCCCAACCGCAGCCTATGGAAATCAAACGGTAACCACTCCTGCCGGCTCAATTCCTTCAAATCAGAATGTGAGCGTTGACTTTGCCGGCCTTCCAACAGGCGTACCGATTCACTACCGGCTGGTTGGCGAGAACTACGATGGAACCACTTATGGCCTGAACAAAATCGTAACTCCGGTAACTACAGTCATCAACACTGCAGCAGCCTCCATTGTTTCGCAAACAGGCGCCACGGCCGGGGGAGAAATTGTTTCTGACGGAGGACTGACTGTAACTTCCCGCGGCATCTGTTATGGAATCGCGGCTAACCCCGATATTTCCGGCAGCCGTACCATCAATGGAACAGGTTCAGGCGTGTTTTCCAGTGTGATCACAGGGTTGTTGCCCAATACAACGTATCACATCAGGGCTTACGCGATCAACTCAAACGGGCCTTATTATGGTTCCGACCTCACTTTTAAAACGCATTGTGCCTCAGCGATCTTACCCCTTTCTGAAAGTTTCAATGGAACTGATATTCCTTCCTGCTGGATGCAGCAAGGCACCGCTGGTGTGAGCAATTCGTGGAATATTCAGCCCGTTGCCATTGCAGGAGGTTCGCCAAATGAAATAGCATCTCATTTTCAGAATGTTATCGGAACAACCCGGTTGATATTACCCCCGGTAAATTCACTTGGAAATACCCAGTTGACATTGTCATTCAGACATGCTCTTGACACTTATTTTAACGGAGGTTTAACCCTGAAAGTTGAATCATCTCCCGACGGCATTACCTGGACAGACGAATCATGGTCAGAGGTTACCACAAGTAGCAATATCCAGCCAACCCTTGTGAACACAACGATTATTCACAATGTACCTGCAGCAGCCACCTATATCGCCCTTTCCATAAACGGGAACCTGTTTAATTATGACGACTGGTATATTGATGATGTTTCGGTTTTCGGAGCCCCGACAGTCATCACAGCTCCTGTTTCAGATATCACATTAACTTCAGCATCTACCGGCGGTGCGGTTATTTCTGACGGCGGGCTGGCGGTTACTGCCCGGGGGATTTGCTATGGCGGATCTTTAAATCCGGACATTTCCGGGAATCATACCACAAATGGTGCAGGAACAGGTGCATTCCTCTCTTCTTTGGCTGGATTATCGCCAAGTGCCTCGATCCATGTGAGGGCCTATGCCACCAATGCAAATGGTACAGCCTACGGTGCCGATGTTCCGTTTAATACCTTGTGCGGCACAATAAGTTCATTTCCATGGAATGAAGGATTTGAACATGGTGGTGTGATTCCGGCCTGCTGGGCAAATACCCAGGTGGCCAATTCCGGGGTAAACTGGGTGTTTATCACCGGCAGCGGAAACGGAAATCCTGCTGCTGCCCACAGCGGAACATACAATGCCTGCTTGAAGGATGTTACTTCTCCCGACAACAAAACGCATCTGACCTCACCACCCTTAAACCTTTCCGTGATTTCAGCCCCGCAACTGAAATTCTGGCATACCCAGGTATTATGGGACCCCGATCAGGATATTTTAACGGTTTACTACAAAACATCGGCAGCAGGAGCCTGGACCCTGCTTGCAACTTATTCCAATAACCTTACGTCATGGACGGAAGAGACCATTGCGCTGCCGGAACCTACCGCTGATTATTATATTTCCTTTGAAGGGAATGCCAAATGGGGACGCGGAGTCTGCATTGATGATATCCAGGTTACCGGGATTCCGGTTCCTGTAACCCAGAACATACAGAACGTTTCCGTTTCAACCGGTTCAACACCCTGTTTCGGAGCGCTTCAAACCATCACGGTGGCAGGAGCCGGAACTACCTTTACCGTACAGAATGGAGGAAGTGCCACCCTGGTTGCCGGGCAGAACATTCTGTACTATCCGGGAACCAATGTACTTGCGGGAGGCTATATGCACGGGTATATCGCGCCAGGAGGGCCTTTCTGTGTAACAACCATTCCGGCTGTTCCGGTAATTGCAGGCGAAGAAGATGGTTATCCCCGGAACGACAAAAAAACATCCTTCACGGTATATCCAAACCCTACCACCGGGAAATTCACACTTGAACTGACCGGGATCGATTTTTCGGAAAAAGTGAGGGTTGAAATCTATGGCATGAAAGGCGAAAAAGTTCTGGCAAAAGAGCTGACTGAAAGAAAGACCCACGATTTCTCACTTTCAGAGGTTCCGGCCGGACTCTATTTTGTTCGGGTGGTTGCCGGTGAAAAAGCAGAGACGATGAAGCTCGTCAAATATTAAACCGGCTTCAGAACTTTCGTTTTTTTTATAGAATAAATGGCATTGTTTTTTATATTTGTTGAATATGAAAAACAATGCCATTTTAGTATGAAAATCAGCTCAAAAAGCATTCTCACCGTTTTTTTTCTTTCACTTACCCTTGCCGTGGTTCTTAACCTGGCCAACCAATTTACCGGGATTAACCTGCCTGTCTGGCTCCTTGTTTTGGTTCGCTGGATACCGCTTTGCTGTTATTTTCTCTATGCCATAAAAAAGAGAAAGCTTACCACCTGGATCTTTTTGAGCATGCTCGCCGGTGTTGAATTCGGGCATGATTTGCCCATGGTTGCCAAAGAGCTGAACCTGGTCAGCCAGATTTTCATCCATCTGGTGAAGACGATCATTGCCCCCCTGATCTTTGCCACACTGGTCACCGGTATTGCCGGTCACGCCAATTTGAAGCAAGTAGGCAGGATGGGGTGGAAGTCGCTGCTCTATTTTGAGGTTGTCTCCACCATCGCCTTATTTATCGGACTGGCCGCGATCAACATCAGCGGAGCCGGAATAGGGGTGGTAATCCCGGCTGAAATGACACAGGGAACGCTGCCTTCGGTGCAGGCCCAAACCTGGCAGCAGGTGGTTCTTCATATATTTCCCGAGAATATTGCAAAATCCATTGCCGAAGGGCAGGTGCTGCAGATCGTTGTATTCAGCATCCTGTTTGGCATTGCCCTGGCCATGGTGAAGGAGCAATACCGGGCTCCCATGCTGCGGTTCACCGAATCGCTCACCGCCGTGATGTTTAAATTCACCAACATCATCATGCTGTTTGCCCCGTTCGCGGTATTCTCGGCCATGGCTTACAGCGTAGGTCATATGGGGCTGAATGTGCTTGTCAATCTTTTTGAATTGCTGGCAACTTTGTATGTGGCTCTCCTGGTGTTTGTGCTTGCAGTGCTCCTTCCCATCATGCTGGTGATGAAAATCCCCGTGAGGAAATTTATCAAAGCCATTGCCGAACCGGCCACCATTGCCTTTGCCACTACCAGCAGCGAATCGGCCCTTCCGCGGGCCATGGAAAACATGGAAGCATTCGGCGTGCCGCGGAAAATCGTCTCTTTTGTGATGCCGACCGGATACAGTTTCAACCTCGACGGCACCACGCTCTACCTGGCCATGGCCTCCATCTTTGTAGCCAACATGGCCGGGATCCACCTCTCCTTCGACACCCAGATCGTGATGATGCTTACCCTGATGCTTACCAGCAAGGGGGTTGCAGCGGTGCCACGGGCTTCACTGGTTATTTTGCTCGGCACTGCGGCGAGTTTTGGTCTTCCCACCTGGCCTATCTTTATCATCCTGGGAATAGATGAACTGATGGACATGGCCCGCACGTCGATCAATGTAATTGGCAACTGCCTCGCCACGGTGGTTGTGGCGAAATGGGAAGGGGAATTTAAAGAAGGAATATCGAATATTGAATAACGAATGTTGAATATCGAATTATAAGAAAATCAGTTGATTGGTTTTACGGCTCTCTTCGGCGGCAAATCCCATCAGGTGGCTTTCAATGGACTGGTCGATGGTGGAGGTCAGTAATTTTGGATCCTGATTGGCAACGGCCATCACAAAATCACGCATGAGGAACCAGTCCCCGCCCCCATGTCCGCTGTTTTTATAATTCTCCACATCTTCTGCATTCGGCACCAGGGTTACACTTTTGTTTGTTCTGAAATCGGTAACCGTCAGTTCTGTCATGTCACCCACCATGTCGCCCATGGATCCCATGATCCGGGTCCGCCGGCCGCTGTATGAGGTAAAAGCCTCCATTGAAAAGTTGGCAGTCACCTGCCCGTCAAATTGAATGGAAGTGATGTAATGATCAGGCTGATCATTTTCCATCCGGTAAACACAACGGCCATAATTGGTGGTTTTCAGGTATTCCAGGATGGCATCTCCCTGCTTTTCCTTCTCCTCCGGAAGGTCAAACACATAGAGCCATCCACGTTCGCGGTAGTAGATCTTCATGGCCGAATAAGGACAGGTGGCCTCAACGGCACAGCCATTCATACACCGGTCGGTACTCCCTTCCGGGGCATTTTCCTTACAGAACCATTTCAACCCGCCCATAGCCATGATACTTTTACTCTCTTTTCCGATCATCCACCGGAGGATATCGAGGTCGTGGCAGCTTTTGGCCAGGATAATCGGGGTGGTTTTCTTTGAATCATGCCAGTTTCCACGCACATAGGAGTGCGACATATGAATATGTTCAATCGGCTCGAGGTGCTGAACGCTGATGAGTTCGCCAATGGCGCCATCGCCGATCAGCTTTTTCATTTTTATGAAATAGGGCGAATAGCGCAGCACATGGCAAACCGCCACGATACGCCCGGTTTTACGGGTCATGGCCAGTATGTCGCGGCACTGTTGCGCTGTTTGGGCCATCGGTTTCTCGAGAAGCACATCATATCCCATCTCCATCGCCTGCATGCAGGGTTCATAGTGGAGATGATCCGGCATGGTGATGATGATGGCATCGGCGAATTTGGGCCGTTTGAATACATCTTCCCAGGTATTGAACCGGTTTCTTACCGGGATGTTGTGTTTTTTGGCATACCGTTCGTTTCTCACCGGGATTGGTTCGGCAACTCCGGTGATGGTGATCTGTTCGGGGAAATTTGAGGCGTAACCACCGTACACATTGCCCCTGCTCCCTGCCCCGCAGGTGATGGCGGAGATGGGACGGTTCAGCGGGTTGTCAATGGGTTTGAATATTTCTTCGTGATTTAACCGGTATTCGAAAACACCTTCACGGTTGCGGGAGAACCCTTCAAAGCCAATTGCCGCAGCACCCAGGGTCAGCCCCATGGTCTTCAGCGCCTGCCGTCTTGAAATTTGTCGTTTCATACATGTAGGATATGCATACGAAGATATTAAGTTTTTCTGCAATACCGGGCGGAAAGTTTCATTCATGTCAATACCGGGTAAATCAGGGTGATCTTATCCAATTCTGTTTCAAGATGCACTATCTTTGTCGTCTAACCTGACCAATTTTTTTCATGAAAATACTGCTGACCGGCGCAACCGGGTACATCGCCAAACGTTTGCTCCCGGTACTTCTCGAAAACGGGCATGAAGTGGTATGTTGCGTAAGGGATACCAACCGGTTTGATGTATCCCGGTTCAACAGTGACAGGCTGAGCGTGGTGGAAGTCGATTTTTTAAGGGTGGAAGAGTTGATCCGGATTCCTGCCGACATCGATGTGGCCTACTACCTGATCCATTCCATGTCCACTAAAAATGGCAGCTTTGAAGAGATGGAGGCCGTTTCGGCTGAGAATTTCAAAACCAGGCTGGAGCAGACGCAGGTACGACAGGTGGTGTACCTCAGCGGAATTGTCAATGAAAAAGAGCTTTCGAAGCACCTTTCTTCCCGGAAAAATGTAGAGGACATCCTTGCCTCAAACATATACGCCTTAACCACCCTTCGGGCCGGGATCATTGTAGGTTCGGGGAGTGCCTCCTTTGAGATCATCCGCGACCTGGTGGAAAAAATGCCTTTCATGATCGCGCCGCGATGGCTGGGTACGAAATGCCAGCCCATCGCCATCCGGAATGTGGTTGAATTTTTATCGGGAGTCATGCTCAACCCGGAAACCTATAATCATAGTTTTGACATTGGCGGCCCCGATGTGCTCACCTATAAGGAAATGCTCCTGCATTTTGCCAGAATCCGCGGATTATCCCGCCATGTTTATATTGTTCCGGTGATGACGCCCCGGCTCTCGTCTTACTGGCTGTTCTTTGTTACTTCGGTATCCTATTCCCTTGCCAAACACCTGGTAAACAGCATGAAGGTAGAGGTGGTTTGTAAAGATAACGCCCTGGAAAAGATGCTGGGGATCACCCCCATCACCTATGACAAATCCATTGAACTGGCATTTGACAAGATTGAGCAGCACCGGGTGCTTTCAAGCTGGAAAGATGCACTTACGAGTCATAACCTCGAAATAGGACTGTCGCATTTCATCGAGGTGCCGGTCTACGGATGCTATAAAGATATCCGGAAACGAAAGGTGAAAGATGCCGGGAGGGCAATGAAAAAAATCTGGTCCATCGGAGGCGAGAACGGCTGGTACTATGCCGATCTTTTATGGAACATCCGTGGGTTTATGGACAGGCTGGTGGGCGGGGTTGGTATTGGCAGGGGCAGGACCAGCCAGGGGGAGATCGCGGCAGGGGATGCCCTCGATTTCTGGCGGGTGATTTATGCAGATAAAAATGAAAAAAGATTGTTGTTATTTGCCGAGATGAAACTGCCGGGCGAAGCCTGGCTGGAATTGAAAATCAGCAAAGACAATGTGTTGCAGCTTACCGCCACGTTTCGTCCCATGGGGATATTGGGGCGACTTTACTGGTTTTCCATGCTGCCATTCCATTGGGTGATTTTTAACGGAATGATCCGGAATATTGCCCGCTGAAACGTATTTTACAGCTTGTTATTCTCCATTTTTCTCTGTGGATCTTCTATGTCTTCTCCGTGTAATTAACTCAAGTTTAGGGGTTGATTAATTAACAGAATTCGCTATCCCCGGCCGGCCCTGAAAGGGCCCAATCTATTAACACAGGGTGAAGCCCTGTGCATATAGCAACTGAAACCCGTTAAGCCCTGAAAGGGCGATATCTGCTAATACAGGTTGAATGATTGATGAATGTCTTGATTGCGCCCTTTCAGGGCTGATAATTTCGCAATTGTTTCTAATATCGATGGGCTGCACCCATCGCTGATTGATTACGCCCCATTCGGGGCTGTGTTACGATTAATCCCGAATCTTGAGTAATTAATTGTTACATAGAAGTTACATAGAAGGAGACACAGAGAAAATTTATGAATGTTTCATGTCCGAATGTTCATACCCTGAGTTTTGCCACAACGAAAAATTGACGTATTTTTGTGCCACAATACAATATTGCAATCAATGAGTTCTTCCCACCCCATTAAATTCCTTTTTTAACACCCTGCTGATGAAACGTATATTCAACCTTTTATTTTCTTCACCAACCACAATTTTTCTTCTGCTGATCCTCATGGTTGCCATGGGGGTGGCTACTTTTATCGAAGATAAATACGACACCCTCACTGCACAAAACCTTGTTTATCATGCCGTTTGGTTTGAAATCATCTTTTTCCTGCTGGTGTTGAACCTCCTGGGCCATATTACAAGGTACAAGATGTTCAGCCGGAAAAAATGGGCGGGGCTTATATTTCATTGTGCCTTTATCATCATCATCATAGGAGCCGGAATTACACGTTATTTTGGATTTGAAGGGTCCATGCATATCCGCGAGGGCCAGGAATCGAACCTTATTTACACACAGGAACCGTGGCTGCAGATTTCAACCACAGGCAGTAACGAAAAATTCAGTTATGACCAGCCTTTCAATCTCAGTAAATTCGCTGCCAATTCGCTTCACCTGGAATATCCTTCGAAGGAATTTGGTACCGTAACCATTGATTATGCTGCCTTTTTACCGAATGCGGTTGAAAAGATCGTTGAAAACAGTCCTGACGGAAAAAAACTCATTTCACTGATTGTAGCAGATGATAAATCGCAGCAGAACATCATCCTGGCTGAAGGGAAAATCAGCAATTTCGGGATGTTAACCCTGGCATTTAACAACGCAGTAAACGCCACTGCCGTTCAAATAAGTGAAATGAACGGGGGGCTGACTTTTACCGCCCCGTTTGACATTATCAGAACAAACATGCAAACGAAACAGTCGGATACGATCAGGCCGGGAATTCAAACCGGGCTCGAACAGAACCTTCTTTACCAGGCCCAGGGCATGGGTTTCATGTGCACCGGGTATTTTCCGAAGGCAACCACAGAATATGTGAGCGGTGGTGCCGAAGACAATGGAACCGATGCTGTACTTCTGAATCTGACCATAAAAAACAAATTGCACAAAGCCATAGTCTTCGGAGGATCGGGGTATGTGATGCACCTGCAGGACTATCAGTTCGACGGGTTGACATTTACAATGGGGTATGGGGAGAAGCCGGTGGAATTGCCGTTTTCGATCAGGCTGAATGATTTTATACTCGACAGGTATGCCGGTTCCATGAGTCCGTCTTCGTATGCCAGTGAAGTAACGCTGATTGATAACCGCAAGAATTTAAAGGAAAATCACAGGATATTTATGAATAACGTATTGGATTACAATATGTACCGGTTTTTTCAGTCGT
>CAZVNF010000119.1:0-12232 GCA_964628215.1 uncultured Draconibacterium sp. | reverse complement strand
CTGCATTGCTTTCATTGTCTGCATTGCTTTCATTGTTAAATTGACAAATTGAAGTACATTATGGATATAGTCGTTAGTGGCATCAGGCCAACCGGGAACCTGCACCTGGGTAATTATTTCGGGGCGTTGAAGAGTTTTGTGAAAATGCAGGAGGAAAACCAATGTTATTTTTTCATTGCTGATTATCATTCTCTTACAACACATCCAACACCGGCCGATCTTCACGGAAATGTTAAAACTGTCCTGGTTGAATTCCTTGCCTGCGGTCTTGATCCGGAAAAAGCCACCCTTTACATACAAAGCGATCTTCCGGAAACAGCCGAATTGTATCTGTTGCTGAACATGAATGCCTATATCGGGGAGCTTGAACGCTGCACCTCCTTTAAGGAGAAAATCCGCACCCAACCGCAAAATGTAAATGCCGGACTTCTCACATATCCCACGCTGATGGCTGCTGACATCATCATTCACCGTGCTGCAAAAGTTCCGGTAGGGAAAGACCAGGAACAGCACCTGGAGATGACGCGTACTTTTGCCAACCGGTTCAACCGGCTCTATTCCATCGAATATTTTCCTGAGCCTGTCGCGTATAATTTCGGAGAAAACCTGGTTAAAATCCCCGGTCTCGACGGCAGTCTGAAGATGTCGAAATCAGATAATGAAAACAGCTCCATTTTCCTGGCCGACAGTCCGGAGGTGATCCGCAAAAAGGTGATGAAAGCGGTTACCGACTCCGGACCTGTTGACCCCGGACAAACCCGTTCGCAGGGAGTGGTCAATCTTTTCGACCTGATGAGCTATTTTTCTGCTGCTGATACGGTTCAGCATTTTGAAAATGCGTATCAATCGGGCACGATCCGCTATGGCGACATGAAAAAACAGCTTGCCGAAGATATAATCCTGTTTACTACTCCGTTCCGGGAGAAAATGATGGCCCTGGCCGCTGATGAAGCTTACCTGAAAAAGGTAGCCGCCCTCGGCGCCGAAAAAGCAAGGGCCTCTGCGGCAAAAACTGTGCGTGAGATACGCGAAATCATCGGATTCAGATCCTTTTGATGATAGAAACTGCACCCATTAAAGAGACTGCTGTCCTCATCGGACTGGCAACCTATTCGCAGGACATTGACCGTACCAATGAATACCTTGATGAACTTGCTTTCCTGGTTGATACCGCAGGGGGAGTCCCCGTAAAACGATTTACCCAGAAACTGGACCATGCCGACTCAAGAACGTATGTCGGCAGCGGAAAGTTGAAAGAGATCCACGTTTGGATGCAGGAAAACCCTGTGGATATGGCCGTTTTCGACGACGAACTTTCTCCCAGCCAGATCCGGAACATCGAGAATGTACTGCAATGCCGGATCCTCGACCGCAATAACCTCATTCTGGATATTTTTGCCCGCCGGGCGGTAACCAGTTACGCGCGCACCCAGGTGGAACTTGCGCAAAATGAATACCTGCTGCCCAGGCTTACCCGCATGTGGACCCATCTTGAAAAACAACGCGGGGGAATTGGCTTGCGCGGCCCCGGTGAACAGGAGATCGAAACCGACAGGCGGATCCTCCGGTACCGGATAAGCCTGTTGAAAGACAAGCTGGAAGAAATTGACAAACAGATGGCTACCCAGCGGAAAAGCCGTCGCGACATGGTTCGGGTGGCACTTGTAGGCTATACCAACGTGGGTAAATCAACCATTATGAATGTGCTCAGCAAATCAGAGGTTTTTGCCGAGAATAAATTATTCGCCACCCTCGATACCACGGTTCGTAAAGTAGTGATCAACACCCAGCCGTTTTTACTCTCCGATACGGTCGGTTTTATCCGCAAACTTCCACATTCCCTGGTGGAATCGTTTAAATCAACCCTGGATGAAGTACGCGAAGCAGATATCCTGATCCATGTGGCAGACATCAGTCACCGGGATTTTGAGGAACAGATCAACGTGGTGAAACAAACCCTCACCGACATCAAAGCCTCTGATAAACCCACCATCATGCTGTTCAACAAAATTGATGCATACCGGTTTACTGAAAAGGAGGCTGACGACCTGAGCCCTGCCACAAAAGAAAATCTCTCTCTCGAGGAACTCGAAAAAACCTGGATGGCACATGAAAACCTTCCTTCGTTGTTCATTTCAGCTACAACGAAACAAAACATCGACACGTTGCGGGAATTTCTTTACACCGAGGTAAGGAAGATTGTGATGGTGAGGTATCCGGAGAACCAGGGGATTAATTAAATAGCGAAATAGCGAAATAGCGAAATAGCGAAATTATTTTTCGCCCAGTTCCTCAATGGTTTTTCGTGCAGCCGCCAGCCTGATTTTTTTGTTTTTCTCAACCATTTTGGCAGTAGCCCATTTTTCTATCCTGTGATGCAACGGCACCAGCAATGAGGCTATGCACACCAGGGCCAGGAGCATCAGGATCGGAGAATGGTGCGTTATCCGTTCCAGGAACGGATGTAACAGCAGATTGAAAAATTCAAATACAATCAGCAGGGCAACTACACCAAAAAACTCGATCAGCCGTGTGTTGGTGATGAAACTGCGGCTGAGTACCAGGTAAAGGATGATAAAGGTTAAAATGCCGAGAGCGATCAAAGCGAACTGAATGTTTTGCTTCCGTTGATTTTTCGCTTCGGATAACTTCGAATCTTCATCCATATCCTTCAGCATCTGGGAAAAACTGAGATTTTGAAATTCAGTAATCCTTTTTTGATTGATTACAGAATCCTTATACGCAATCTGGATCATGGCATAGTGATACGCACTGTCCTGATTGCTGTGATGACGATATATTTTCTGCAAAACTTCCGCTGCGTTGGCAATACCGATCAGGTTCCTGATATTTTTCGCTATGAGAATGTTTTCAATCGCAATATGCTTGGAATCAGTATAATTACCCTGGCTTAGCAAGTAGTTGCAATACTTGTTTCCAATCAGCAGATACAAGGGCAGCAAATTTTTTTCCTTGCAAAACCTCAATGTTTTTTTATAATATACACCAGCCAGATCTGTATCGCCTTTAATCTCGTAGGCACGGGCAAACTGCGACAATGCCTGCGCATAGCCAACCAAATCGGGCCTGATTGTGTTTCCCTCTTCCACTTTTTGTAAAAAGTACAATGCAGAGTCAGGCTTGCCCAATCCGTTGTAGGCAGTACTGTAAAATACTGCCCGGAATAAGATATAATGATGATAATTGCCAATCGTGGCATCATGTTTATGAAGATATTCGACCGCACGAACAAAGTTTTCATTCCAGGCATAAATACCGGCAATATTCAGGTTGACCCTTGCCCTGCGAAAATCATCCCTGGCGTAAGACAATGACTTTAATCCATAAACCAGGGCGAAATTATAATCGCCCCTGAAGATGTTCTTGTTGCTGATCGACATATTCACATCGCTCAGCAACGAGTCCCGGTTGAGGCTTTTTGCAATGGCATACATCTCTTTCTGCATCAATTCACAGCTGTCAAATAATCCTTTGTTGACAAAATACCGGTCAAGACTATAATACCCGTAAAACTTTTCTTCTGGGGTTCTGGCATTGGAAACCATCTTCCTGGCTGTATCAGCAGGATAATATTTGAAGAACTGGGCAAACAGCGAGGCAGTAAAAAGAAAAAAGAAGAGTATCGAAAATGTAAGATGTTTCATAATTCCACAAGAATAACATATGCAAATAACGAAATAAAATGCCAAATTATTTAACTTTGTCGCCAGTTTTACAATAATTCTACTTTGAAATTCCGGAAAATCCACCTGCTCCTTTTAAGTCTCCTCAGCGGGATAATTATGTCTGTTGGCTGGCCCGATCGTGGTTTTCCCGGGCTGCTGTTTATTGGTCTTGTACCGCTGCTGTTTGTTGAAGATCAGATGATCCGGCACCGGCAGCAATTCATCAAATTCAGTGCTTTATTTTATTCCTACCCCGGATTCCTGTTATGGAATCTTCTTACTACCTGGTGGATCGTGAATTCAACTTTTGTGGGTGCGCTGATGGCTATAGTGCTGAACTCTCTGTTCATGTCCATTGTTTTCCAGGGATTTCACTGGACACGGAAAAAGCTGAACAACCCGATTGCCGGCTATATCTCCCTCCTGTCATATTGGATCGCCTTTGAATACCTTCACCTGAACTGGGATCTCAACTGGCCCTGGCTCAACCTGGGAAACGGCTTTGCATCATATTACAAATGGGTTCAATGGTACGAATACACGGGAGCCATCGGCGGTTCAGTGTGGGTGCTGGTTGGCAATATCCTGGTTTTCTCCCTGATCGGAAAACTCAATATTCAAGCCTCAAAATTCAAAATTCAAGTTCAAAATTCAAAAATCGTTGTTCAATATTCAATATTCCTTTTCTTATGGATTGCCACCCCAATCATTTTTTCATATTATTCTTACGTAACCTACAAAGAAGAGAAGCATCCCGTTAACTTTGTGGTGGTGCAGCCCAACATTGATCCCTATTCCGAACAATACAGCCTGCCGCCAGCGGTGGTGATCGGAAGGATTATGGCACTTGCAGCACCTGCTCTCGACAGCACCACCAATTTCGTGGTAGCGCCTGAATCAGCCATCCAGGAGGATATGTGGGAGAACGACCTTACCTCCTTTACCAGCATCCGGTTGCTTAAGCAGGCTATTGCGCCATACCCCGGGTTGAATATGCTTATTGGCGGATCGACACACTACCAGCTTGCACCGGGGGAACCGCTTCAGCGATGGGCCCGGAAATTCACCGACACCAACGGGCATTACTATGCCTACAATGCGGCCATCATGATCAACAGCCTCGATTCGCTGCAGCTGTATCATAAATCGAAGCTCACTCCCGGTGTCGAAATCCTGCCTTCATTCAAAGGTTTCAAATGGCTTGAAAATTTCGCCATCGACCTTGGTGGAACTGTTGGAAGCCTGGGCCAGGATTCTGTCAGAAAAGTTTATACAACGGTGAACACGGTAAAAGTGGGACCCGCGATATGTTATGAATCCATATTTGGTGAATTCTTTGCTGAATTTGTCAGGAACGGTGCCCAGGTTATGATCATCATCACCAACGACGGATGGTGGGGCAACACCGCCGGGCACCGGCAGCACTATTCTTTTGCCCACCTTCGCGCCATCGAAACCCGCCGCAGCATTGCCCGGTCAGCCAATACCGGAATTTCCGCCTTCATTGATCAACGCGGAGATGCCCGCCAGCAAACTGCCTACTGGGTTCCCGGTATCCTGAAAGGGAGTATAAATTCAAATGACAAACTCACGTTTTATGTAAAACATGGGGATTATATCGCCAGGTTTTTGTCATACCTTGCCGGAGTACTGCTACTTACTACTATAATATTGTCTGTTACGAAAATACGCTTCAAATAGCACACACAACCTGTCATACATGAAAAAAATCGCAAAAACTATATATCCGATCAACCCGTTGGCCGGCAACAGGTGGAGCCCCAGGGCATTTCTTGATAAACCGGTGGAACAGGAAAAACTGGTCGGCCTGTTTGAGGCAGCCCGATGGTCGGCATCAGGCGGCAATGAGCAGCCCTGGCGGTTTATCGTTGGGGTGAACCATGACGAAACATGGCAACGGATATTTGCCACCCTCAATGAAGGCAACCAGGAGTGGAACAACCATGTTCCTGTGCTCATCCTGGCCATTGGATACACTATTTCCTCCTGGGATGGCAATGTAAGCGGTTATTTTCAGTATGATACCGGCCAGGCTGTCGCGCATCTGAGTATTGAGGGAATGAATCAGGGATTGCATGTGCATCAGATGGGAGGTTTTTCCGTTGAAAAAGCAAGGGAGCTCTTTGAGATCCCGGAAAACTGCCAGCCTCTTACCGTCATCGCCGTTGGATACCTGGGCGATCCTGATTCCCTTTCCGAAAAACTAAAACAGCGGGAACTTCAGGACCGAAGCAGAAAAGAGCTTGGCGAAATTGTTTTCAGCGGAAAATTTGGAGTTTCTGCGCAACTTTTAATCTGACCTATGAAATATTCAGCCATATTCCTTACCATCCTGGTTCTTTTCGCTGCCAGCTGCAATCAGCCGGCAAAGCAGGATTCGGCTCAACAGGATTCCGTTGCCCCGGGGCCAGGGGTATCTGTGCCTGCATTTTCTGCAGATTCAGCCTACGAATCAATCAGAACACAGCTAGCCTTCGGGCCCAGGGTACCGAATACGCCAGCACACGATCAATGTGCCGCCTACCTTATTGGCAAGTTGAAATCTTATACAGAGCACGTAACGGTTCAAAGCGGTCAGGTTTATGCCTACAATAAAACCTCACTGAAATTTCAAAACATCATCGCAAGCTGGAAGCCGGAAACCAACAACAGGATCCTGCTTTGTGCCCATTGGGATTCACGACCCTATGCCGATCATGACCCCGATCCGAAGAATCATCGCAAGCCGGTGGATGCTGCCAATGATGGCGCCAGCGGGGTTGGCGTGCTCATGGAGGTTGCCCGCCATTTAAGCCTGACTAACCCCGCCATTGGTATTGACATCATTCTGTTTGATGTGGAAGATTATGGTCCTCCCCAGGATGTGATCCTTGAGAATTCGGAACAATACTGGGGACAGGGATCTCAATATTGGGCTAAAAATCCGCATAAACCAGACTATTTTGCTAAATATGGCATCCTGCTCGACATGGTGGGGGCCAAAGATGCAACCTTTCTGATGGAAGGTGTTTCGATGCAGTATGCTGCAGATATTGTAAAATCTGTTTGGTCGACAGGAAGCCGGATCGGATATTCTTCTTATTTCCTTTTCGAAAAAGGAGGCTATATCACCGATGACCATGTCCCCATCAATACCATCCGAAACATTCCTACCATTAATATCATCCACCTCGACAGGAACAGTGCAACCGGATTTTATCCTTACTGGCACACCACGGGTGATACATTTGACAAAATAGACAAGAACACCTTAAAAGTGGTGGGGCAGACCTTGCTGACGGTGATCTTCGAAGAAAAATAACCTTCCCCGGGGATGAAATTACAACATTTCATTCGCCAGGTTTGCCAATTCGGACCGTTCCCCTTTTTCAAGCCGGACGTGCGCATAAATTTCATGCTTTTTCACCTTGTCTATCAGGGTGGAAAGGCCATTCGATTGTGCATCGAGGTAAGGTGTATCGATCTGGTAAATATCTCCGGTAAAGATGATCTTTGTATTTTCACCTGCCCTCGTGATGATCGTTTTAACTTCGTGCGGAGTGAGGTTCTGTGCTTCATCTACGATAAAACATACATTTGAAATACTTCTTCCCCTTATATAGGCCAGCGGGGTAATTACCAGCTTCTCATTCTCCACCGCCTCTGTAAGCACCTTGAACTCTTTATCCTTTTCATTGTACTGACTCTGAATGAACTTCAGATTGTCCCACAAAGGCTGCATATAGGGATCAAGTTTTGACTTGATATCCCCCGGGAGAAAACCAAGGTCTTTATTGCTCAATGGCACAATGGGCCGGGCCATGTAAATCTGCTTGAAATTGCGCTTTTGTTCCAGGGCTCCTGCCAGTGCAAGCAGCGTTTTCCCGGTTCCTGCAATGCCCTGAAGAGTGACCAGTTTCACATTGGGATTCAGGATGGCATGAAGTGCAAATACCTGTTCCGCATTGCGCGGATTGATTTTGTAACAACCTTTTTTTTCGAGTTTTTCAATTCTGCTGGTAAGGGGATTATAAAAAGCGAGAACGGAACTTTTCCCGTTTTTGAGAATGAAATAGTGATTAGGAAGGGGGTTCTTTATGCCTATATCTTCAGGCATGCACCACCCGGCATCGTAAATAAGGTCGATGATTGCCCTGTCAAGCCCCTCCACCATGGTTTTCCCTGAATACAAACCCTCCACATCCTTGATCTTGCCGGTTTCAAAATCTTCGGCAGAAATGTTTAACGATTTGGCCTTCAGCCGCAGGTTTACATCTTTGGAAACCAGGATGACCTTTTTACCCGGATTTTCAGCCATCATTACCAGGGCGGCATTCAGGATCCGGTGGTCTGGCTTGTTCTCGCCAAACACTTTAACAGCATCGAGCTCACTCTGTTCATTCATCACCACCTTGAACTTGCCGCCTTTGGGGATTCCCAGGGATATCCATTTGGTAAGGGTGGCTTTGTTCGACAAACGATCGATGATCCGGATGAATTCACGGGCTTCAAAATTGATGGTGTCGTTTCCCTTTTTGAAATTATCGAGTTCCTCCAGTACCGTGATCGGAATGGCCACATCATTGTCGTCGAAACTGCGGATTGCATGATGATTGTATAGGATAACGGAGGTGTCGAGTACGAAAATCTTCTTCGTCTTGAGTTTCTTATTAACCATGGCACAGGTTTAAGGAACCCAAATGTATGTCAAGAATGGCAGGTTTAAGCAAGACAGGCCAGGAAGATATAAACAACTTGCTGTTAATGAGAACGCCCGGAGAATCAGGTCATTTCCAGCTCAATGGTCATGTCATGCAGCGTAGTTTTGTTTCCACCGAAACAGGGAAAAAGCCGGAAGCATGATGATTTCCCTTTTTAATCAGATAAAATCTCAAGTCAGTGGTTTTTCAATGTTACTTTAATACAAAAAATTACCCTAATTTTATGCACCCGTATATGTACAAATAAATTACTTGCAAAGCATGCAGCAACCCACAAAGAAACTCTTCCTCCTCGATGCCATGGCCCTGATATACCGGGCATATTTTGCCTTTAACAAGAATCCGAGGATGAGTTCGAAAGGAGTGAATACTTCGGCAATTTTCGGCTTTGCCAACGTTCTCCTCGATTTATTGAAGAAAGAAAAACCCACTCACATCGGGGTGGCTTTCGACACCATGGCCCCCACTGTGCGGAAGGTTGGGTTTGAGGCATACAAAGCCCACCGGCAGGAAACCCCGGAAGACATCATCAATTCGCTTCCGTATATTCATGAATTGATTGAAGGTTTTAACATCCCCACCCTGTTTGTTGACGGTTACGAGGCCGACGATGTGATCGGGACACTGGCAAAACAGGCTGAAAAACATGGGTTCACCACCTACATGATGACCTCGGATAAAGATTTCGGACAGCTGGTCAGCGACTGTACCTTTATATACAAACCCGGGAAGTTTGGAAGTGATGTTGAAATTCTCGGGGTGAAGGAAGTTTGTGAAAAATTCAGTATCAAGCGTCCTGACCAGGTCATTGATATCCTGGGTTTATGGGGCGATGCCTCCGATAACATCCCGGGAATTCCGGGAGTGGGTGAAGTAACGGCAAAGAAACTCCTTGCAGAATTTGATTCGGTTGAAAACCTCATTGCCAATGCCGATAAGATCAGCAATGAAAAACTGCGTCAGAAGGTCATCGAATTCAAGGATCAGGCCCTGATGTCGAAACAACTCGCCACCATTATCCTCGATGTTCCCATTGAATTTGATGAAACAAAACTGATCATGGATCCGCCGGATGAAGCAAGGCTGAAAGCACTGTTCGACGAACTGGAATTCCGTACGTTTTCACAAAGACTGTCGACCTTTCTTTCAATGAAAACCGATGGAAATTCAGGGGATACAGTAGGTTTACTGAGTAAAAGAGGGGCAGGGAAACAAGGGCAGCAGATGCAGGGAGACTTGTTTTCGGGGTCGGGCGATTCGTTTCAGGCGAAGACTGAATATGCGAATGACGAATTGGGAATGACGAATGACGAATCGGGGGCGCCCCAATCTGAGGTTTATACCATTGCGACAACTCCGCACAAATATCATCTGGTTGATTCTGCCGAAAAACGGGCTGAATTGATTTCAGCTCTCGAAAAACAGCCTTCATTCTGCTTTGATACAGAAACCACCGGGTTAAACCCAAATACTGCGGAACTTGTAGGAATCTCCTTTTCCTGGAAACCATTTGAAGCTTATTACGTTCCGCTGCCCGAAGTTTACAATGAAGCGCAGGCTATAGTTTCTGCTTTTAAACCGGTTCTTGAAAATAATGCGATTCAAAAAATCGGACAGAATCTGAAATTTGACATCTCCATCTTGAAATGGTATGATGTAGTAGTAACAGGGCCCTTATTCGATACCATGCTGGCGCATTATCTTATCCAGCCCGATATGCGGCACGGCATGGACCTGCTGGCTGAGACCTACCTGAATTACAAACCGGTATCCATTGAAGAGCTGATCGGAAAAAAAGGGCTGAACCAGCTCAGCATGCGAACCGTTGACCTTGAAACCGTGAAGGAATATGCCGCAGAGGATGCAGATGTAACCCTGAGGCTGAAACATATCTTCGAACCGATGCTTCAGGAAGCCGATACACGCGACCTGTTCGACCATATTGAAGTTCCCCTGATCCCGGTGCTGGCCTCCATGGAAGCAGAAGGTGTAAGGATCGACCCGCAAACCTTAAACGAATACTCCGCCGAACTTGAAAAAGAGATCCGTATTCTCGAATCCTCCATCCATGAAGATGCCGGAATGCCCTTTAACGTTTCCTCCCCGAAACAGCTTGGTGAAATTCTCTATAAAAAATTACGGATCGTTGATAATCCCAAGCAAACCAAAACCAAGCAATTCAGCACCAGCGAGGATGTGCTGGCAAAACTGGAGCACAAGCATCCCATTATCAATAAAATACTGGAATACCGATCGCTTACCAAGTTAAAATCAACCTATGTCGATGTCCTTCCAACGCTTATCAATCCACGCGATGGAAGGGTACACACTTCCTATAACCAGGCCGTTGCCGCCACCGGAAGGCTGAGTTCCAACAATCCCAATCTTCAGAATATACCTATCAGAACCGAGAAGGGACGAGAGATCCGGAAGGCATTTGTGCCCCGGAACGACAACTATTTGCTCCTTTCAGCTGACTATTCGCAGATTGAACTCCGCATCATCGCCCATCTGAGCCGGGATGCAGGCATGATTGAAGATTTCAACCTGGGTCTGGATATCCATGCTGCCACCGCAGCCAAAGTATATGGGATTTCCCTGGAAGAGGTAACCAAAGAGATGCGGCGCAATGCCAAAATGGTCAATTTTGGCATCATCTACGGGATTTCGGCTTTTGGTTTATCCGAACGGCTCAACATTGCACGTAAAGAAGCGGCAGACATCATCCATCAGTACTTTGTGAAATACCCGGATATCAAGGCATACATGGACAGTACGATTGAGTCGGCCCGCCGGAACGGATATGTGGAGACCATGATGAAACGCCGCCGGTACCTTCGCGACATTACTTCGGGCAACGCAACTGTACGCAGTTTTGCCGAACGCAACGCGATAAATGCCCCTATCCAGGGAACTGCGGCAGATATGATCAAGATTGCCATGATTGATATTTTCAAAGAAATGGACGGCTTGCAGCTTAAATCAAGGATGATCCTCCAGGTTCATGACGAATTGGTATTTGATGTGCATAAAGATGAAGTGGAAATTCTCAAGCCTATCGTAGTTCAGGGCATGCAGAACGCCATTCACCTGGACGTTCCGGTACTGGTGGAGATGAATACGGGGAGAAACTGGCTGGAGGCGCATTGAGAGGTAGCGAGGTAGCGAGGTAGCGAAATAGCGAAATAGCGAGGTAGCGAGGTAGCGAAATAACGGACTTTGAAATTTACATATTTTCTCTATGACATACAAAAATGATATCCGCACGGTAATGACCCTGGATGCGGGGGGTACTAACCTGGTATTTAATGCAGTACAGTCAGAGCTGGAGATCCTGGAGCCCATTGTACTGCCTGCGAAGGCCGACAGTCTTGAAGGAGTGCTGACAAACATCATCGAAGGGTTTCGTCAGGTTGAACGCAAACTGGTTCACAAGCCGGTTGCCATCAGCTTTGCCTTTCCGGGTCCGGCTGATTATGAAAACGGCATTATCGGGGATCTTCAGAATCTCCCTTTCTTCAAAGGGGGTGTGGCTCTCGGCCCCATGCTGCAGGAAACATTCGGCATCCCGGTTTTTATAAATAACGATGGCGACCTGTTTGCCTTTGGGGAGGCCATTGCAGGGATTCTTCCCGAGATAAATAAAAAGCTTGAAGATGCCGGGAATCCCAAGCGATACAGGAACCTGTTCGGGGTAACCTTTGGTACCGGTTTCGGAGGGGGTATCGTTACCCGGAACGGGTTGCTGTTTGGCGACAACAGTTCAGGCGGTGAGATCAACCGGATGCGCAACCGCACATTTAAAAGCTGGGATACCGAAGAGAG
>CAZVNF010000118.1:0-12280 GCA_964628215.1 uncultured Draconibacterium sp. | reverse complement strand
AGGTAGCGAGGTAGCGAGGTAGCGAGGTAGCGAGGTAGCGAAATAGTGAAATAGTGAAATAGTGAAATAGTGAAATAGTGAAGATGCAGATAGATATTTTGACGTTGTTTCCGGAGATGTTTGATGGGCCGTTCAGCCATTCAATTCTGAAGCGGGCACAATTAAAGGGGCACGTGGTTATCAACCTGCACAATATCCGCGACTGGTCATACACGAAGCACAAAAATGTGGATGATTATCCTTACGGTGGCGGCGCAGGGATGGTCATGATGATTGAACCGGTTGTGAATGCAATTGAAGACCTGCAATCCAAAACCACCTATGACGAGGTGATCTACCTCAGTCCTGACGGAGAGCTGCTCCACCAAAGTCTTGCCAACCAACTTTCGGTAAAACAGAATTTACTCATACTTTGCGGCCATTACAAGGGTATTGACGAGCGCATAAGAACCCACTTCATTACACGGGAAATTTCGATCGGGGATTATGTGCTTTCCGGGGGAGAACTCGCCGCCATGGTCCTTGCTGATGCGATTGTGAGGATTATTCCCGGTGTTCTCAACGACGAAACCTCGGCTTTGTCCGATTCATACCAGGACAACCTGCTGTCGCCCCCGGTATATACCCGTCCCTCCGATTTTCGGGGTCTGCTGGTTCCGGATATTCTGCTTTCAGGAAATGACCGTGAAATAGCCAAATGGAAGTATGAACAATCGCTGGAGCGAACAAAAGCAAAAAGGCCCGGATTGCTGGAGAAAGGAACCTGAGCCTATTTTCTTCTCACTTTTTTCAATCACCGGTTATATATTTCAAAAAAAATCATATATTTGCAAACTTTTTAGTGAGTAACTGATATAATTACACCAAAGCCATGAACAAAGCGGAAATAATGAAATTTGTCGAAGAGACAGTAATTCAGAAGAATGAACTACCTTCTTTCAAAGCTGGGGATACCGTGACGGTACATTACAAAATCAAGGAAGGAAACAAAGAACGTATTCAGACATTCCAGGGCGTGGTTTTGCAGCGTGCAGGCAAAGGTTTGAACACAACCTTTACCGTAAGAAAAATTTCAGGGAACATTGGTGTGGAGCGTATTTTCCCCTGCACCTCCCCTTTCATTGACAAAATTGATGTGAACAAGCGCGGAGTAGTGCGCAGGGCTCGTATCTATTACCTCCGTGGATTACAGGGTAAGAAGGCCCGCATCAAAGAAGAACGGATCTGATGCTGAATTTGATTGCATAAAAAAACCCCGTCGAAAACGGGGTTTTTTATTTAGTTCATCACCAGGTTTATGTATCCGGTTTCGTTTGTTTTTAGCACAGCAAGCGCTTTCGAGTAATTGAGCAGGTTTCGGATCACCGATTCGCTGGGAGAGACTTCCCTTCTTCTCCTTCTTTTATCTGCAGAAGGATCATTTACCCTTGAGGGACAAGAGGTTAAAGAATAAAATGTAGCAGTACGCTTCATAGGCCGAATTTTGATTTGAAATGTAATTCATACCTAAAAAACGGGATTTATTTCTCTATATTTTACATTTTAAAAAATAAATTTCGCTATTTCGCTATTTCGCTATTTCGCTACCTCGCTACCTCGCTACCTCGCTACCTCGCTACCTCATTTTTCACGCCGTAAGTATCACATCTTTCTCCTTCACCAGTTTCCTCAGGTTGATCAAAGCATAACGCATCCTTCCCAAAGCGGTATTAATACTCACGTTGGTCACTTCAGCAATATCTTTAAAACTCATATCACCATAATGACGCATCACAAGTACCTCCTTTTGTTCCTTTGGCAGGTAATCAATCAGCTTTTTCACATCCCTGTGAATTTGTTCAGTGATTAATTGCTCTTCCACTGATTCAACCGGAATCCGCACTTTGTCAAAAATATCATAATCATCGTTGTTTTCGACAATCGGGATTCTCTTTGCCTTGCGGAAATAATCGATGATGAGGTTATGGGCAATCCGCATCACCCACTGGATGAATTTGCCCTCCTCTTTATATTGTCCGGAACGGAAGGTGTTGATCACCTTTATAAATGTATCCTGAAATAAATCCTCAGCCAGCTCTTTATCCTTAACAACCATAAGAACGTAAGCAAATACGCGGGACTTATGACGGCGGATGAGTTGCTCAAGGGCGGATTCGTGACCGGCAAGATATTTGCCGATTAACTCCTGATCACTAATGACATGGGCTTGCATAGGGCCTCCTTTTTAGTTAAAAAAGAGTAGAAGTCAAGTCGATAGTGTCCCTCCTATTGTTATGCGCAGGGGGTTCGGAGCTGCGCAGATTAATGTTGTTTACGGGATTTTCCCATGTTTGGTTGCAGCAAAAGTAAATAAAAAAATCCAAAAAGCAAGTTTTCTTTATAATTTTGCGAAATTAAATGCAGGAACGCAGCAATAAATGAATGTAGACACACTGGACCCAAAGGATTTCATTATCATCAAAGGCGCACGGGTCAATAATCTGAAGAATATCAGCCTTGCCATTCCACGAAACAAATTCGTAGTAATTACGGGGTTGTCAGGTTCAGGGAAGTCATCACTGGCCTTTGACACCTTGTATGCCGACGGACAGCGGCGCTATGTAGAAAGCCTGAGTTCGTATGCGAGGCAGTTTCTTGGGCGAATGAGCAAGCCCGATGTGGATTATATAAAGGGGATATCCCCTGCCGTTGCCATTGAACAAAAGGTGAATACCTCCAACCCGCGATCTACGGTTGGCACCTCAACCGAAATTTATGAATATCTTAAACTACTGTATGCACGCATCGGTAAAACTTATTCCCCCGTTTCAGGTAACCTGGTAAAACGTGATACGGTAACTGAGGTTGTTGAGAAAATCCTCTCACTTCCCGAAGATTCAAAAGTCAGTATTTTTGCTCCTCTCGATCTTTCTTCCAATGACGGTGACCTGGCCGCGAAATGCACCGTGCTGATGCAGCAAGGGTTTACAAGGGTTATGCTGAACGGTGAGATTTTTCGCCTGGATGAAATCTCTGGAATTAAAAAGAAAAAAATCAAAGAATTTTACGTGCTTGTCGACCGGTTTGGCATTGTACATGGCGATGACGATTTGCCCGGTCGCATTGCCGATTCAGTTCAAACCGCCTATTTTGAAAGCCATGGATATTGCATGGTTGAAACATCAGGAGCTGAAAAGAACCGAAACACCTATTCCAATCGCTATGAATCTGATGGAATAATATTTGAAGAGCCTTCAGAAAACCTTTTCAGTTTCAACAATCCATTTGGCGCCTGTAAGACCTGTGAAGGCTTTGGCAGTGTGATCGGCATCGATGAAGACCTTGTGATCCCGAATAAACGCCTCTCGGTTTACGAAAATGCCATTGCATGCTGGCGAAGTGAAAAAATGAATGAATGGCAGTCTGAATTGCTGTTACATGCTTACAAGTTTGATTTTCCAATCCATAAACCCATTCAGGAGTTAACCACTAAACAAAAAGAGTTACTCTGGACCGGCAATTCCTATTTTAAAGGATTGAATGACTTTTTCTTATTTGTTGAAAGTCAGAATTACAAGGTTCAATACAGGGTGATGATGTCAAGATATCGTGGTAAAACCGTTTGCCCTGACTGCAAAGGAACACGGTTGCGGAAAGATGCCTCCTATGTGAAGATCAACGGGAAATCGATCATGGAACTTGTTTTAACACCTATTTCTGAACTCACGAGTTTCTGCCTGAATCTCGATCTTACCGTTTACGAAACCACTGTTTCAAGACGTTTACTTACTGAAATCAACAACCGGCTCGAGGTTCTCAATGATGTTGGCCTGGGATACCTTACCCTTAACCGGCTTTCGGCCTCCTTGTCTGGCGGGGAATCCCAACGTATCAATCTCTCTACTGCGCTGGGCAGTAACCTGGTTGGGTCGATGTATATTCTGGATGAACCCAGCATCGGACTTCACCCCCGTGACACACAGCGTCTTATAAAAGTGTTGATGAAATTGCGTGACCTGGGGAATACCGTGATTGTAGTTGAACACGATGAAGAAATTATCCGGGCCGCCGACCAGATTATCGACATTGGTCCAATGGCCGGCCACAATGGCGGGGAAATCATGTTCCAGGGTGATTTCCGCACACTGAATGCCGATACAAAAAGCCTCACCGGTCAATATCTCAACCACATCCGCAGGATCGAGATCCCGGTTAAGCGCAGGAAATGGATTGAGTTTATTGAGATTAAAGGGGCCCGTGAAAACAACCTTAAAAATGTGGATGTCAAAATTCCATTACATATTTTTTCAGTGATCACAGGTGTAAGCGGGTCGGGGAAAACTTCTCTTATCAAGCGGATCTTATACCCTGCGTTAAAGAAAATCCATGGCGGTTATGGCGAAAAAACCGGCAAATTTGACCGTCTCGATGGCGATTATTCAAGAATCGGATCAGTAGAGATGGTGGATCAGAATCCCATTGGCCGATCCTCCCGATCGAATCCTGCCACATATATCAAAGCTTTTGATGAAATTCGCGACCTTTATGCGGATCAGCCGCTTGCCAGGGTGCGTAATTACAAACCCGGCTATTTTTCATTCAACATTGCCGGCGGACGATGCGATGAATGTGAAGGCGAAGGGGTTGTGAAAATTGAAATGCAGTTCATGGCCGATCTCTTCCTTCCTTGTGAGAGCTGCCAGGGCAAACGTTTCAGGGATGAGGTACTGGATGTGAAATACCATGAAAAATCGATTGTTGACATCCTCAATATGACGGTGGATGAGGCCATGGATTTCTTCCAGCAAAACCAAAAATCAAATGCCCATGAAAAACGCATCCTGGCCAAGTTAAAGCCACTTCAGGATGTTGGTTTGGGCTATCTTCGGCTGGGACAATCATCGAGTACCCTGTCAGGCGGAGAAGCCCAACGCATTAAACTGGCTTTTTTTCTCACGAAAGGTATCAGCGAAAAACCTACCCTGTTTATTTTTGATGAGCCAACAACCGGACTTCATGTTCACGATATCCACAAACTGCTGATCGCATTTGAATCTCTCATTGGTAACGGGCACAGCATCCTCGTGATTGAGCACAACCAGGAGGTGATCAAATGTGCCGACTGGGTGATCGACCTCGGAAAAGAGGGAGGCGATGAAGGCGGGTATGTTGTTTTTGAAGGAACACCGGAGGAACTGGTGAAGGCTGAAGGATCATATACCGGATTTTATCTGAAAGAGAACATGAAGATGTAAAATTGAATATCGAATATTGAATAACGAATATCGAATATCGAAGTATATGAGAAGTATCAATCCTGCTACCGGAGAAACGAACCAGGAATATTCTGAACACACAACGCGTGAGGTTACCTTAATTCTAAATAATGTGCATGTCGCTTGGGAAACATGGAAGGACACTTCATTCGGATTGCGGTCGGGCATGATGAAAAAAGCCGCTGAGATCCTGCGGGATAAAAAAGAGCATTACTCCCGGCTGATGACTCTTGAGATGGGCAAACTATATCGTGAATCACAGGCTGAAATTGAAAAATGCGCCTGGGTATGTGAATATTATGCAGACCATGCCTCTGAAATACTTCAGGATGAAATCATAGTCACTGATGCAAGTCGCAGTTTTGTCACTTTCCAGCCCATGGGCACGGTTCTGGCGGTGATGCCCTGGAACTTCCCTTTCTGGCAAGTGTTTCGCTTTGCTGCCCCTGCATTGATGGCCGGGAATACTGCAGTGCTGAAACATGCCTCCAACGTGCCGGGATGTGCTCTTGCCATTGAGGAGATCTTCCGTGACGCCGGATTTCCAGAGAACATATTAAGAACCCTGATGATCCCGTCTTCCGGAGTTGAAGCAGTTATAGCGAATCCGCATATCGTTGCGGTCACACTCACCGGCAGTGAATCTGCCGGGAGCCAGGTTGCTTCCGTGGCCGGGAAATACCTCAAAAAAACCGTCCTGGAACTTGGCGGATCCGATCCTTTTATCGTGCTTGCTGATGCCGACCTTGGTTTGGCTGTAAAAGCCGCCGTAACCGCCCGTATGATCAACCAGGGACAAAGCTGCATTGCAGCCAAACGGTTCATAGTTGAGAAACCGGTCATTCAGCAGTTTGAAGCAGCCTTGAAAGCTGAATTTGAGGCACTACCCATGGGTGATCCCATGGATGTTGAAACTAAGGTTGGCCCGCTGGCACGTCCCGATCTTGTGGATGAGATTGAACAGCAGGTAAATGCTTCCATTGCTGCAGGAGCCAGGCTGATTACAGGGGGGCACAGGCCCGACCGGCAAGGCTGTTACTTCGAGCCAACGATCCTCACCGGGATAGACAAACGAATGCCGGTTTATTCCCAGGAGACCTTCGGCCCGGTGGTGTCTGTCATCATGGCCCACGATGAAGAAGATGCAGTGCGGATTGCCAACGATTCTGAATTCGGACTTGGCGGCTGCGTATGGACCCGCGACCTTCAGCGGGGTGAGCGGATTGCGCGTAAAATTGCCACCGGTGCGATGTTTGTGAACGGCATTACCAAATCAGACCCCCGTCTTCCGTTTGGCGGGATTAAAAAATCGGGGTACGGGCGGGAACTTGCGGGGTATGGAATTAAAGAGTTTGTCAATATTAAGACGATTTGGGTTGGAAGTTGATAATTTATCAAAAAAAGTTCTTATTTTTGCACCCTCAAATTTGGCGGGGTAGCTCAGTTGGTTAGAGCGTCGGATTCATAACCCGGAGGTCTCGAGTTCAAATCTCGATCCCGCTACAAGGAACAAATAGCGAAATAGCGAAATAGCGAAATAGCGAAAACTGAAATGGCGAAATGGTGAAAACTGTTTCGCCATTTTGCATTTAGTACGCCAATTCGACCTTTTTGGGCGTGTTCATCACGCTGGCATTTCGCAAATGAGAATTTGCCGGGTTTACCAGTTTGTAGGGCCGGTTGAATGCTTCCTGCGAAACCTTAAAGTATGCGGCCAGCATTCGGATAATCTCCTTGGACAATCCTTTCTTATAATTCAAAATATCGGAGACCAGGCCTTTGCTCACACCCAAAATTGTGACAAGATCTTTTGCTTTCAAATGATGGTCATGCATTAAGAAGTGGAGCAATTCGATGGGATTTTTCTCGGTCAGGGCTGAATGTTCAGCATCCCACTTCTCAATCAATAAAGTGAGCAATTCTATCTCATCTCCGGAATCTTTACTTTTTTCATTGTCTTCCAGTAAATCCTCAAGAGCCTTACAATAGGTATTGTATTGGGATTCGGATTTTATAACGGTATATTTTAAGGTCTTCATGTCCAATAGAATTAATGCTCATTTACAGTGTATTGCCCGCCATGATTGCAGAGTTCATCGTATTCCGCATGTGTGCCGATCCAACAGACAAATAAATGAACTTTGTAGAGGCCAAAGTGATATTTACAAATCATCCGGTAGCTATTCCCGCCAATGTTAAAAACCACCCTGTTGCTTCCCTGCCCTAATAAATCTGCTGACCCAAACGTCCGGCGAATGTCTTCAGGAGTCTCCCAATCAGCAAATTTTATAGCAGTCACCCAATTTTCAAAAGAACTTTTGCCCGGCGCATGACCATCCTTGTAATTCTGGATGGTCTGCTTTTTTATCAGATGAACTCTCATGCAAAGATACGTTAATTTTCAAAATAGTTCACAAAATGTAAACTATTTTAATATTTGGGAAGGAAATAATCAAATTCCAGTCTGTAATCAGAGTTTCACCAGCTTCTGCATGAAACTCTTATGGCCGCTTTTCAATTCGATTTTCAATATGTAAAGCCCGGAAGCCAGCCTGGAAATATCATAAGACGAGGCGGTTGGATTATTCCATTGTGCGACGGGTTTACCATTCAGTGACAATAAGCTGATGACGGCAATATCCGACACCCTTTTTTCATCGATCGTAAAGCGTCCCGAAACAGGATTTTCAGTGATCAGGAAGCCATTGGGGAGTGCATCATCGCCGATACCATGAAGGTACAATGAAAACGGGGCGAGGTTGGAGAACGAGGAGGTTCCTTCGGTCTTCAAACTGCAATCGGCGTTCAGCATGGCTTCAACCAGGTAGTCGATATCGCCGTCCGGCGGATTCAGGTCGGTGTAGTGGGTGACGGATCCGGATACGGATGCAAACAACTCCGGAATTCCGGTGGCCACCCTCCTGTACAAATTGTAGGTGTAAACATCGGCTCCCTGGTAGGGCTCCCAGATCAGGTTGCAGGTGCTTCCGACTCCCAGGTTGACCGACAGGTGTACCGGCCGGTGCGTATAGCCCAATTCCGATACAAACAAGCATTTGTCAAGGATTTTAATGGCATAGGTTTCGGCCTGTACCGCGGAATTGGACTGTTCATCCACATATTCCCCGGCAGCCGCGGCCGAATACCCTCCCAGCTTTGCAAACTGGCCCGAAACGGTTCCCTCTTTGTACAGGTAAATTGAGTCGGCAGCCGGGTTACCGGGTTTATTCCATACCACCCGGTTGTGCGAGGTGGCCGAATCGACCGTGACCATGCACAGGTCGGGCCTGTACCAATCCCTGAGAACCTCCACCCGCGTTGAGTCGGTGCAATAAGTGCCATCGGACAGCAGGACGGAAAGATGATAAACCGTAGTTTGATACGGAGAGGCCACCGGATTGGGCACATTGGCCGAGTCGAGTCCTTCGGCGGGCACCCATTGGTAAGAAACGGGCGAATGGAACGACAAGATCCGTCCGCCGTTGCCCACTGCAAGCATCGATTGGTTATCCGGACAGGTAATATCGCGCAGGCACTGGTCCGAAGAACAAAACCATTCATGCTCTGAACCACCATGGGAAAACCTGTAGATACTGCTGCAAGTTCCGTGAAACCCGGTTGAATCATCCTGCAGGGCAATCATCCCCGTCTCTGTCTGCCAGGAAATTGACTCCCAACTGCCTCCCCCGTTGGTTGTACGGAAGGTGTCGAAACTTCCCGTAACATAACCCGTATTTTCATTGGCAAATGCCACACTGTTAAAATTATTCTGTCCGGCCACAACCACCGTATTCGTCCATGTATTCCCGCCATCCGTGGTGGCCAGGAAAGTATTTGTACCGTTCTGGTTATCGAAATCGCCGGCAATAAACCCCTTTACCGGGTTCACAAACACCATATCGTTCAACCTTGCTGAGGTTCCTGAAGAGACCGGATTCCATGTATTACCATCCGTGGTTCTCAGGATCACCCCCGGCTCGCCGATGGCAAATCCGAAGGTTGTGTTGATAAACCTGACCCGGGTGAAATGCCTGGCAGGGTCCTCGAAGATCACATTCCAGGTGGTTCCCCCGTCGGTCGTTCTGGCAATTTTACCGTCGGCCGATACCATATACCCTGTCAGTTCCGAAGGGAAGGCCACCGATTTCCAGTTCTGATCGGCCAGAAACGTGGTGAGCACCCAGGTGTAGCCGCCATCCGTCGTCTTGAGGAAGGTGCCGTTTTCCCCGGCAATATACCCATGGGCAGGATCCCGGAACCAGACCTGGTTCAGGGTACCGGAGGCTGGACTGCTGATCACGACAGGCTTAACATAGGTATTGATCTGTCGGGATTCACCGCAATAGATCCGAAGGGTGTCGGTCACATTGACCAAACATTGAGCATGTAAAAAGGAAGGGGAAGTGAAAATCAGGATTAATGCTAGAACTGTTCGTTTCATAAGACAGCTTCTTTCAAATTAAATTTATACGATATATTTCAGTTATCAAAACTCATCAATTGTTCCGGCAAAGGATTTTGACCGCAAATTAAAAAATAAAATGGTATCTTCAAAACCAAAAACACTCCCGGTCAGAGATCAACCTGCCTGAGCCGGTTCGATACCCGGAATGATCCGGGAAATAATTTATCTCTTATTTTATTTTTATGGGGGAGCCCCGGATCTTGAGATGCGCGTTAGTAAAGATAATCATTTTTCAAAAAATGTTCAGGGAACTGCAGTCGATGTTGAAAGACAAGAATCGACGGCCCCGAATTAAATTTGCATAGAAGTTACAATCACGTTACTTTTGTTCCCAATTGACGCGGGAATAAAGGATCCTGGCTTGTCGAACGAAAATTCAGGACGGCAAAGATTAAATCCCCCTCCCAAATCAAAAAAGTGAAGTCTGCGACTTTGAATGTATAAAGTGGGTTGAATAAGTAGCGTTACTTTGACATTTAAATAACTCTTAACTCACTTGGTGCAAAAAGAGTTGTTTATGCGAAAATTCGTTACACTTTTGCGACAAAAACTGCGACAAAACCGCCCGAAAAGCACAAAAATCGGAGTCTTTTTATAAGTTAACTAATTGATTATCAGTAATGGTTTTTTGTCTATAAACTCTCGTCCCCGCTACAAAATTTTTGCATATAGTTAATTGTCAGACAATTATAAGTAATATTGAATTATTTGCGACACAATTAACAATCAAAATTATTGACTTTAACCTAAAAAAAACTGAACTCCTCACCTAACCGGTGGGGAGTTTTTGTTTTCCTTCAGTTCCAAAGCTGGCTTGCCTCCTAATCCTTTACGAATTTCAACACCCTTGTCTCCCGGTTGTTACTGAATCTCACAAAATAAACACCCGGTTTCAGGCCACTGATATCAATCCCGGTTGATTCATTTTCGACTTGTTTCGTTAAAAGGAGCTGGCCGCGAAGATCATACACGGTCAGTGATCCATGCGGATCGGTTGATGCAGTGCGGGCAGAAACAGACACCATTGAATGGGCAGGGTTGGGAAACAGGGTGACCTTCGCGGATGACCGGGCCGGCTCAATAGAAACTAAAATCGAATCTATAATCGTATAATAGCGATACACATCCAATAAATTGACTGAGTAATCTGGTTGGTGATCAGCAAAAACCAGAGGGGATCCTACATAAGGAATCCAGCCATTTAACTGCCACATTAGTAACTTCCCTGTTAAGGAGTTTCCCATTGAATCATAGGTGTATTGATCCATAGCGACATTCAACCAAGTTGAATTGTTCCAATTCTGTTGAGTCCATGAGAGCATGTTATTGCTTGTATCATAGACGTAGAGACTCTGGTAATTATTGACCCAGTTACCATTAAACCAGTTTTGATCCAGGAAGATAATAATATTTTCATTCCCATCATATGTATTAGTCCTCAAATCAGCATTTACCCAGGCATTGCTTTGCCACTCTTGTCGTAATGTAGATAAACAGTTTCCGGCAGCGTCCCAGGTCCAAAAATAATACAGGCTGTTCAACCACGATGAGTTCACCCAATCCTGTTGAAGACCTGTAAGATGAAGACCATAGGAATCATTTGTATAGGTTTCCTGAGAGGAGTTCACCCAGTTATTATTAATCCAATTGTATACAAAATCCGTTACAATATAACCGTTGCCATCATAGACAGTAGTCCAGCGTTTTGAATTAACCAAAGCACCTCCTTGTCCCTTTTGATATAAACACGTATCATACTGGCCATTTGCATTATAGTGCCATTTATAGCATTCGTAATCCACCCAGGCGTTAGACTGCCACGTCAAATATTTCCTCTCCAACGGATCTCCATTCAAAGTATAAGCATATTCCCGTTTTGAGATATTTTCCCAACCATTGTTTATCCATCTCTCCAAAAGGTAGGTAAGCATATTCCCCCGACGAGTCATACAAAAAGGTTTCTCTGGTAAAAATTTCCCAAAGTAAATTGCCCTGCCTTCGTTCTGTCAACTGAATAATAGAGTCTCCCGAAAAATTGAACTTCCGGGACAGCCGTTGAGAAGGCTCTCCATGTACCGTATCAAAACATAGAATGGTATCCCATTTCCATACATAGCCTGAAGAATCGAACATATTCCATTTCGCAGGTACCACCATATGGTCAGGTTTGAATCCTGGTTGTGGTGGGTTGATCCAGCTGCCGACCTGTTCAATTCCAGAAGGAAAAGTGGCTTTGCGTTGTTGAACCTGGGCCTGTAAACTGCAAGCAAACATGCAAAGGAAAATGAATAGCAGGATTTGTGTTTTCATAAGGCGGCTTTATTGAAAACGTTTGCGATAAACAAATATACGAAACAAAACCCCTATTGGGTTTCTTTCAGAGAAAATAGGATGATCGATAATGTGGGAAATGGAGGACCTCAGATTTTTATCTTCCTGGAAGTCCTTAATTTTGAAATGCTCATTCGTGAACTTATGGCTTTCAGAACTTCAATACGTGTTGGAGTAATTCGGTAGATGACCAGATATGAACCAAAAATGATATTTCTGTACATCCGGC
>CAZVNF010000117.1:8669-12748 GCA_964628215.1 uncultured Draconibacterium sp. | reverse complement strand
GTCCCCTTGTCCACTTGTCCACTCATTTTATTACCTTTGCTCACCAAAATCGAGATTTCATGAACCCATTAGCCCTGGCCGGTGTCATCATTGTTCAATCTGCACTGTTGTGCTACAGCATAGCCATTATCACTGAACAGCGCAAGCATCTCATTACCCGAAACGTGCTGATATTTCTGACCCTCGGGGTTCTTTTAGATATCACCGCCACTGCATTTATGATCCTTGGTTCAAGTAATGGCCCGTTTACTTTGCACGGAATCCTTGGGTATTCTTCCCTGGCGGGCATGTTCACCGATGCCATCCTGGTCTGGCGGTTCTACCGAAAGCACCCTGCCGGGACGAAAGTCACCTATGGCATCCACTGGTATTCGCTCGGAGCTTACCTGTGGTGGATTGCGGCTTACATCACCGGGGCATTGCTGGTGGTGATCAGGTAAAAATGGGAAGATTGAAATTACTTTTGCCTGTTAAATCCCGGAATGGTCACTCCCCTGCTTTTTTCGAACAGATATCCGGCAAGAAGCGTAACCAGGGTAATGACCACGAACCAGGCAACAAATTGAAATATGTCCTGGCTTTTGAACAACCAGGTAGCCATATTGCCGATGATCAGCCATTGGATCACGTATAAACTCGTCACCCTCTGCCCGATCCATTTGACGATCCTCATGATGCGATGATCACCGTAAAACTTGTCTGCAAGATTCATCAGAACAAGGTAGGAAATCATAAACAGCAGCATCCAGCCATAAAACAGGATGCCATGGTGGTAATACCCGCCAGGGCCTGACAAATTGTAGGTATATCCTGAAGCAAAAGGCAAAGTAAGGATGATGACCAATATGACAGGGATTAAATAAGGCACCAGGTTTTGAACATCCATGTTTCGCACCCCCGGGGTTTGTTTCAGAAAGAGGCGCAGGGAATACCCTGTAAGAACATACGCAAACCAGGGAAACAGGGGGAAATAGGACCATTCTTCTGTTCCCAGGATAAACCCGACAACGTATTTTACAGCGATACCCTTTGCCTCAGGCTGAAGCAAATACGGGCTGATCGCAACCACAATAATTGCAGCCAGGATGTATAACCAGTAAATATCCCTGAAAACCACACGTAACAACCCTGTAAGCACAAGACTAAGCCCTGCCAGGGTTAATATATCGGCCCCCATGATGAAAAACCATGGATCAAGATCAATCCCGCCCTGTAAGATTTTGATGAGCAGATTCGCCGAACGGCTTGCATTAAGCAAAATTCCGCCGGCAAACAGCAGGACTCCCCGTTTCAAAAAATAGAGCAGGGGCTTTTTCGAATACGCCAGGTAATAGCCCATTACCGCCAGGAATACGGGGGCGCAAAACGGCCCTCCGAGGAACATCGAAATTTCCCCGATCACACTCTTGTATGTATCAACAGAAGCAAACTGCTCCATGATGTGCACCTGGATCATGAAAAGCACGGCAAACCCTTTCAGCAGGTCGGCCGTGCCATCACGATTGATCCGGTTTTCGGTCAGGTTAGTCATGCACAAGTTTACCGGTACTGATAATTCCAATATCTGTTTTAAGCTGGTAGATATACACACCCTTTGGCAAATCTGCCGTTTGAACCTTTAATTCGCGAAATGTCCGGTCAACTTTGTAGCTTTTCATCACCTGGCCAAATGCGTTTGTAAGTCTGATCTCTGCATTGTCAACTCCTTCGGGCAACTGGTATGGAATGGTGACCAGGGAGGTTGCCGGGTTGGGAAAAGCCCTGCTCAAACTTCCGTTTCCTTCGATGGCCATTCCGCCCACAGGCAGATTCCCGGGCAGAGAGTAAACCAGGGTATTCAGGGTCCAGAGAACGATGGAATAATCGTACACATAGGCCAGCAGTTTGGTGCCACTTGTTCCGGCAGACTTCACATCAACGTAGGCACATCCGGGGATGGAGAGAAGCTCAAGCCCGTTTTCATTGACAACCTTGGTGTAGTATGTGTAATAAAGAAGTGTTGTATCGTAGGAATAATAGATATAGGCAAGTTCCACGTTGTTGTCGGTGTTGAATAATTTTTCAGATACATATCTGATATCGTAAAGATACATCCCGACGGGAATGCTGAGGTTGATTGTTTTCCAGGGGGAATGATCCATGTTGTAAAGCCGGCATTGTTTGGTGACCACATCCATCAGGTAGTATTTATACCCCGACACCGCCAGTTCGGTGAGTGATGTAGAAGCCGTATAGGGTTTTTCAAGAAGGATCTGAGCCCTGGAGGTCACAACCAGAAACAATAACACAAGCAGCAAAATGGATTTTTTCATCGGAATTGATTTTATAAATGAATTGTCAAAATTAACCCGGTCGTCCCGGTAATCACTTATGAAATTTTTATAATATGTTATAACTTTTTATTGTAGATAACTCATTAACCACTGAGGCACTAAGGGCAATAAGTATCACTATGTCAAATATTTAAACAACAACTTAGTGTTCCTTGTGTCCTCCGTGTCTCCGTGGTTTTTAATTTCATTTAAATTGTTCGGGAATATCAAGTTGGGATTCGAGATTATTCATAATAGTGTTATCTTTGCTTATCATAGAATTAATATAATGTCTAAAACACGGTATATCAGGCAATATCTATCCCGGTTGGCTATCCTCTGCCTGCTCATTGTGATTTGTTTTCCTTCCTTTGCACAAATCGATGCAGGGGCACCCACCGTGCAGGATTGTCTGGGCGCCATCCCGGTATGCCAGCCTGTATACACTACCCTTACCTCTTACACAGGGCATGGCAACGTATATCCCGAAATCAGGAATAACAGTGTATGCCCCTTGTGCATGGACGGTGAAAAAAATGACGTTTTCTATATCATTACTGTCCAAACATCCGGAATTCTCAGGTTTACTCTCACGCCCAATAATGCGTCCAATGATTATGACTGGTCACTGTTTAACATGACCAATGCAGGGTGTGATCAGATCTATACCAATGCCTCCGCGTTGCAGGTAAGCTGCAATTCATACGGAGTAACCGGTACCAACGGGCCAACCGGTATCAGCACTGCCCTTGGCAACAACCTGAACTGCAATGGCCCCGGAACAGCCGGGCAAAAATTCAACAAGGACCTCAATGTTTTGTCAGGACAAACCTATGTGCTCAATGTGAGCAATTGGTCGGCTACGAACCAGTCGGGCTACACCCTCGATTTCAGCGGATCGACCGCGTCTATTTTCGACATCACGGCAGCCACGGTTGATTCCATTCAGCAAACGGTTTCCTGCGCCGGTTCCGACAGCCTCTACATCCGCTTTTCGGAGAATGTAAAGTGCGTCGATGTCTTCCATAAACCCTCGAAATTCAGCCTCACAGGTCCTGCCGGTACCTATACCATCAGCGATGTTACCTCTCCCGATTGCGGAACGGGTGCCACCAATGGAAGACGATCATACCTGCAGGTCACACCCAAACTGGCTGCAGGGGATTATGTGCTGAATATCATCGGAGATATCCGCGACCTGTGCGGCAACCTTTGCGTTTACCAGGATTATCCATTTACCCTGACTGAAATTAATGCGCCGGTGGTTTCGGCAGGAAATGACACCACGGTGGCCAACGGGGTAATCATCACCCTTCACGGAGCTGTTTCCGGAGGTGCCAGTCCCTATACATACCACTGGGAGCCGGCTAACTTACTTGTAAATCCCAATGTCGCCCAACCGGTAACGATAAACATGGGTGCTTCAACCAATTTTATCCTGAGTGTGACAGACAATGCCGGGTGCCATGGCACTTCCGATGTGCTGGTCACCGTGGTCGGAGGCCCCCTGGGAGTCAATGCCACATCTTTTCCCGGCACGCTTTGCCCTGGATCTTCCTCGCTCCTGAATGCCATGGTATCCGGTGGAAGCGGCAATTACACCTACTCATGGACATCCAACCCGCCGGGTTTCACCTCCAACCTCGGCAGCCCGACAGTATTCCCGGTTTCAACAACCTCGTATACTGTTCAGATCAACGACGGGTTCAGCACCATTTCGGGAACCACGGTTGTAAATGTCAACCCCAAACCGCTGGCCGGAGCAGG
>CAZVNF010000117.1:0-8569 GCA_964628215.1 uncultured Draconibacterium sp. | reverse complement strand
TATACGTGGACCTCAACCCCTGCAGGGTTTACCTCCCAGGAAACCGATCCCCAGGTTATTCCTGATGAAACCACAAATTACATCCTCACCGTGAGTGATGGGTTTAATTCAGCAACCGGGCAGGTGAATGTACAGGTGAAACCGGTTCCGGTGCTGGTAAACTGGCCTTCGGACACCACTGCCTGTATTTATGACAAAATTATTCTGGACGCTGGAAACCCGGGATCGTCTTATTACTGGTCGAACGGGGCAACCACACAAACTATCGAAGTGGAAACCACAGGAATCGGGTTTGACATGCAATTTTACCGGGTGAAAATTCTTAACGAGTACGGTTGTGCCGATTCAGCTGATTCGAGGATCACCTTCTCCTTTTCTGCCTGTACCGCGATTGAAGAGGTTCTGCGGGACGGAAATCTGGCTGTTTTCCCGAACCCCGGAAACGGCAGGCTTCATCTTGAAGTCAGATTTGCCGGAGAGTTTCTTGAAGTAAACATCTCCACCATTGTCGGGCAAACCGTACTAACCGACCGTATTGACTTTTCCGGCGGCAACCTCCTTTCCCGCGACTACGATCTTACCCGGTTTCCAAAGGGATTGTACCTGGTTACGATCAAAAGCAATGAATTTTCGCGGGCGGTGAAGTTTGTGAACAGGTGAGAGCGATGCTTTCAGAGTTATCTTTGGTTCAGAATATTTCTAATAGGCCATTGGTTAAAAATCATCACCGCACTAAAATCGGAAAGCGTCACAAGTCAGGAATTGATCAGGTGCCTCGAATAAGTTATACATTTTTGCATTTCAATTGCAATATTGTATAATTTTGCAATATGATACTCCGAAAGATTACCGACAGCATTATCAGGCTTGCGGGGAAATATCCGGTAATAACGATCACCGGCCCGAGGCAATCAGGAAAAACCACTACTGCTGCCATTTGAGTTGGAAGAACTTTCCTCCATCCGGGATCTTAAAGGGATGACTTATGAAGAATGGATATTTAAAGGATTCTATCCACGAATGTATGACCAGAATATCCAACCGGGTGATTTTTTCCCTTTTTATTTCGAAACTTACGTTCAGAGGGATGTAAGGCAGATTCAGAATATCCGTGATCCGGAGCAAATGAAGACGCACTATCTGAAAGGAAGTCTTTTTGAAAACATGATGATTATGGAAATGGTAAAGCACAGATATAATCTGGCACAACCAGCCAACCTCTGGTTTTATCGCGATAACAACAAAAATGAGATTGATTGCATCTATGAAGGAACCGACCTGACCTTTATTGAAATCAAATCTGCAAGAACCTTTAGCACCGAAAAAGAGAAGGCTTTGAGGTTTATGGACAGCATTTCTGAAAGCCAACCCATAAAAAAGATAATCGTTTATGGCGGAGACGAATCATTTTCATATCTTGGATATAATGTGATCTCATGGAAAACGGTACTTTCTTTATTTGATCAATAATAAGCAACTTTCATTGTCCTGGTTTTATGGTGCCTTTGTCAATCATGTTTTAGCAGATTACAACAGATTAAACAGGCCCGGTTCAATTATTTTATCTTTTCATTCTTTCACAATGCCTCCGCTTTCAACGACATATCATTGTCTTTAAGCATTTTAACAATCCTATTGATAGTCGTCCGGTTCATTCCTTTGAAGTTAGCCAGATCTAAGAGCGAATATTGTGTTAATTCGCCCAGGTATTCAATATTGTTCTGTTTCAATGTATTCAAACATCTGACTGAGAAATCGAGATCTGTTATCTTTATTGATCGTTTATTCATATGGTTTTCTTCTTGACTTTTTTGGTTAATTTTTGTTCACCATCCACCCATTTCTACTTCTGTATTTTTCAAATTATTATTTGAAAAGATTACTCCGGTTAAATTAACTACTTTTAGTCAATCTGAACCAATAATCCTTAAATATAATGAACAACGGAGAATGAACAATGAACAAAGACCAGTAAAAAAAACGAGCAATGACAAATAGCGCCGATATTGTTCATGAATGATCGTAAAACAAAACGAGGAAGATCTCTAAACAACATGATTCCAAATATAAATCAGTTGATAAATGTTTATCAATCAAAAAAACATTTAATTTTATATCTCAATTATCCGTAAAAAATGTTTTGAACTTAGAAATTTCAAAACAGACCAGTTCACGCCTTCCTTAACTCCGTCCAATTCAATTCACAACTATGAAAAATAGAATTTTTACCGTTATGCTCTTCGTAATAGGCATGAACATGGCGTTAAACGCCCAGAATGTAACCGTCAGGGCCACGGTTGGGGCCGACAGTACAGACTATACTACCCTGCAAGGGGCTTTTAGCGCCATCAATCTTGGCACACACAAGGGCATTATCAAGATAAAGGTTAAGCAAAGTACTACCGAAGTCGCTTCGGCGGTGCTGAATGCCAGCGGCTCGGGAAGCGCCAGTTACACCTCGGTGAACATTTATCCGACTGTCAGCGGAGTAACTTTAAGCGGGAACATTGGGGGGGCACTAATCGATCTCAACGGCGCTGATTATGTAACATTTGATGGCAGGGTTAATGCAACAGGATTTTCGACCGATATGACGATCGCCAATACCAGGCCCAATGATGGCAATGCGTCAACGATAAAATTCAACAACGATGCCACATACAATACGGTGAAATATTGCGTGATCAAAGGATCAGCAACAGGAAGTGAAATGGGCATCTTGCTTTTCAGCAGTACCGCCACTTCTGCCGGAAACAGCCATAACTCAATCGATCACAATGAGATCACCAATGCTGGAGGAAACAGACCTGTTAGTACGATAACCTCCACTGGAAATTCCAACTTCCCGAATCATTTAAATACGATCAGCAACAATAATATCCATGATGTATTGAATGCTAACCCAAATCATGCATTCATCATAAAATTAGGGATAGGAGGAGACGGCGGTCAGAGTTACAACGATGCCTGGACAATATCGGGAAACAGTTTCTATGATACCCAGGATTATACAATTACGACTTCCAATAATATGAGGATCCTATATATTTATGCCGACGGTGGCAATGGTTTTATTATTTCGAACAACTATTTTGGCGGCAGTGCTCCATTATGCGGTGGTATATGGAATAAAACCACAGGAGGCAATACCTTCTCTCTCATGGAATTCAGGGTGGGGACTACAACTGCGACTGAAATTCAGGGGAATACGATAAAAAATGTCAATTTTAAGAACAGCAATAATTATACATGGTGGGGAATGAACATGCAGAGAGGGAAAATCAACATAGGAACCACGGCAGGTAACTGCTATGGAGCCTCTGACGGAACCGGTTCTGTTACTTTTACAGCCAATGGCAACTCGGCATTTTATGCAATGTACTTTCAATCCTCTGATGTCAATGCCCAGAACAACATCATAGGTTCAATTACCACGGCTAACACATCGTCTGCCAGTGCAACAAATTTTTACGGGATTTTCTTTGCTGCCAATGGTAATACCTGCTCTCTTAGTAACAATACCATCGGTAGTATTTCTACATCCAATAGCATCCATGCGACCTCTTTTTCAACCACTGGTGCCCAAAAGGTATGGGGGATTACAAGCAGCAATGGTAATTCCGGAACTGTTAATGTAATGAACAATACGGTTGCCAATCTTACCAACGGCACGACCAACAGCAGTACGACTGTTTACGGGCAAATGTATGGAATCTTTATTGTTGAGCCTACCGCGACGGTTTCGGGTAATCTGATACATCATTTGACCATTGCTAACGCAAACGCGGCCAGCGATTGTGATCCTGTTAATCCGAACAATCCTTACATTTCAGCAGCCGGAATAGCTTTTGTCAGTAAGAACAATACTGCGCATACCATCTCCGGAAACACAATTTATAATATATCCAATTCTTATTCTTCCTTTACAGGGCATGTGGCGGGGATTTATTTTTACAGTCAACCTACTGCAAGTGCTGTGACAGGCAATTTAATTTACGACCTGAATGTAAGTTCAGGCAGCAATGCTGCCTATATCGATGGAATCAAAATCGCTTACGGAGTTGCAACCTTCTCCAATAATATCATTATCCTCGGAGGAAACACGACAACAAATCTTTACGGCATTTATGACGGAAATTCATCAGGAACAAGCAATATTTATTTCAATTCCGTATATCTTAACGGATCTCCGACTTCAGGTTCTCTGAAGAGCGCAGGATTATATAACCCCACCACGGCCAATACCAGGAATTACAGGAATAACATCTTCTTCAATGCCCGTTCCAATAACGGAGCCGGAGGGAATCACTATGCAATGTACATTCTGAATACCGGAGGAAACCTGACCTGCGACTACAACGATTACTACGTTACCGGGACAGGCAAAATACCCGGCTATTACGGGGGTGATAAAACATCAATCCCTATTGTGACTGGAGTGACAGGGAACGATGCTCACAGCCAGGAACTGAATCCTTCTTTTGCCAATGCCGGCGGTACGAATGCGGGGAATTATATCCCTTCAACCTCATTACCGGCAGCAACAGGCACGGGTGTAACTACCGATTACGGAGGATCCGCCAGATCAGGTTCATCTCCCGAGATGGGAGCCTGGGAAAAGAACAACACACTTACCTGGACGGGATCTTCTTCTACCGACTGGTCGGTTGCAGAGAACTGGGACCTGAATTCCTTACCCCTGACATCGTCTAGTGTAATCATCCCCTCTGCTCCTGCCAATCAGCCCCATATAACACAGCCAGTGGCAAGTCCGGCCACCTGTAATAGCCTGACCATTCAGCCAGGGGCGGTAGTGACAATCGATCCTGGCAAAGCCCTCACGGTCAACGGCACCCTCACCAACAACGCGGGCAACAGCGGGCTTGTGATCAGCAGCGATGAGACCGGAACCGGTTCCCTCATCCAGGGTTCTGCTGCGGTAGGAACTACGGTACAAAGGTATGTCACTGGAAGTGCTAACCTTAACGACAACATCTATCATTTCATTTCCATCCCGGTCTACAAGGCAAATCCAACAACCAACCTCTTCCTGGGGTCATATCTCTACAACCTGGATCCAACGCAGACCGAACCCACGAATAACAACTATTACGGGAAATGGATCAACCTGGGGTCAGCTACCACCACTCCGATCTCATGCCTCTCAGGTTACATGATCTATTATCCCGGAGCTGCAAACACCTATACGTTCACCGGGAATCTGAACACAGGTTCTTTCAGCCCGACTGTTTCCTATGGGGGCACCTATACCTTTAACCTGGTGCCCAATCCCTATCCCTCAGCCATCAACTGGGGCGCATCGGGAGGATGGCTGAAGAGCAACATTGGCGCAACAGCCTGGATATGGAACCGTTCCATCGGAAATTACACCACCCTTTCCGGCAACTCCTATGTGCCGGCCGGACAGGCTTTCATTGTCATGGCCAGCGGCACCCCTGTGCTGACGATGAACAACAACGCCTGCGTTCACAATGCACAGCCATTTTATAAATCAAGCCAGGACAACACCCTGAGGATTTCGACTCAATCGAACAATTACTACGACGAAACCTTTGTAGGCCTTGACAGTTCTGCCGGTTCCGGGTTCGACCCGCAGTTCGACGGGTTCAAGATGTGGGGGCTGCAAGAGGCTCCGCAGCTCTGGACCGAAAAAGGAGATTTCAGACTAAGTATCAACCAGCAGCATCCTCCGTCGGGATCCCTGGTGGTTCCCCTCGACTTTAAAACGAGTTACGACGGGCAGGTAATTCTTAATGTTTCAGGCATTGAAAGCTTTGACATCTCACTCCCGATACGGCTTCAGGATCATCTCAGCGGGTCGGTGACCGACCTGAGGCAGAACAGCAGCTATGCATTTACCCATCATCCTGCCAACAATGAAAAAAGATTCAGCCTGATCTTCGGCTATCCTGAGGGGGTCGCCGCAAACATTTCCCTGGAGGGCAAAGCCTTTATCAGCAGCGGCAGGGTATACCTGGAGATGCCCTCAATTCAGGGGCATCCTGCCCATATCAACCTATATGATGTGCTTGGGCAACTCATCCGAACCGAGGAAAAAACAATGGATGGGATCATCAGCATTGAAGCTCCCCTTGCAAGGGGTATGTATATTGTAAGCGTTTCTTCGGAAGGCCGGAATTTTGTCACAAAAGTCATCAACAAGTAAACAATCATGAAACAGAAACTCATTCTTTCAGCAGCTGTTCTATCTATAGCAACATTGACTCTTTTTGCACAGGCTCCGCCACCTCCGCCTGCTTCAGCGAATGTCAGCGGTAACGGTCCGATAGGCGGAGGCGGGGCTCCCATCGGGGGCGGACTGGCCGTTGCGCTTGTAATGGTGGCAGGCTTTGGCACATGGAAATTACTTAAAGCCTTCCGGCAAAAAAGGTTTTCAGACTAACAATGAGCAATGAGCAATAAAAAAATGCGCAATGACTTATAGCGCCGATATTATTCATTGCGCATTGTTCATTGCTCATTTTTTGTGGGCCCACTAGGACTTGAACCTAGGACCAATAGATTATGAGTCTACTGCTCTAACCATCTGAGCTATGGGCCCGGGCGAATATCGAATATTGAACAGTGATGAACGAATATCGAATACGGGCTGCAAAAGTAGATTATTTTTACGAAGTTTGCAAGATCAATTCTGGCAAATTCTTTTCTCCCATGCACCTCAACCTGGCTAAAATTTCAAATCCGAAATCCGAAATCCGAAATCCGAAATCAATCAAAAACATCATCTTCGACTTTGGCGGAGTGATCTGCAACATCGATCCGGGGTTAACTAAAAAAGCTTTCATAAACCTCGGGTTGACGAATTTCGACATCGTGGCTTCCATCACCAAAACCTCCGGGTTGTTTGAAAACCTTGAGATCGGAACCATTACACCGGAATATTTCCGCAGCCAGCTGAGGCAGTTTTTCACAAACCCGGTTACCGACCGGCAACTTGATGAAGCCTGGAATGCACTGCTGCTCGACATGCCCGAAGAGCGGATCAGGCTGCTCGAAAAATTGCGGCCAAACTACCGGATCTTCCTGCTCAGCAACAGCAACGAAATCCACTACCTCAAATACGTTGAAACGTTCAGAAACCAGTTCGGTTATCCCGATTTTAATGCGCTTTTTGAAAAGGCATATTTTTCTTTCGGGGTCGGTTTAAAGAAACCCTCTGCCGGAATTTTCAGGCATGTGCTGGAGAAAAGCAACCTGGAACCCTCTGAAACCCTGTTCATCGACGATACGCTTGTACATGTGGAAGGGGCTGAAAATGTGGGCATTCATGCGTATCACCTGGCCCTGGACAAGGGCGAAAAGGTCACCGATCTGTTCCTGTAAAAAACACTTGACATTCCGGTAAAAAAGTATTACCTTTGCCGACCTTTAACCAGCAGAATACCATGAAATTATCTCAGTTTCGCTTCCACCTCCCTCCAGACCTGATCGCCAGCCACCCTTCGAAACACCGTGACGAAGTTCCCATGCTGGTGCTTGATCGCAAGACGCAAACCATTGAACATGCACAGTTCAAGGATATCCTCAACTATTTTGGCGAGGGGGATGCATTTATCATCAACAACACCAAGGTCTTTCCTGCAAGGTTGTATGGAGAAAAAGAGAAAACCGGCGCCAAAATCGAAGTATTTCTGCTTCGCGAACTGAACCGCGAATCACGCCTCTGGGATGTGCTGGTCGACCCTGCCCGTAAAATAAGGATTGGCAATAAATTGTATTTCGGCGATGATGATGCCTTAGTGGCAGAAGTGATCGACAATACCACCTCCCGTGGACGTACCATCCGTTTCCTCTTTGACGGTCCGTACGAAGAGTTCAAAAAAACCATCCAGCGGCTGGGGGAAACTCCGCTGCCAAAAATCCATAACCGCCAGGCTACCACCGAAGATGAAGAACGGTATCAGACCATCTTCGCCAAACACGAAGGTGCCGTAGCTGCTCCTACCGCGGGGATGCATTTCAGCCGCGAAATCATCAAACGCCTCGAACTTCAGGGGGTCTCTTTTGCCGAAATCACCCTCCATCTGGGCCTGGGAAATTTCCGCACCATTGATGTGGAAGACCTAACCAAGCATAAAATGGACTCGGAGGAGATGATCATCGAACCCGAAGCCGCCGAAATCGTGAACCGTGCCATGGCCCGCAAGGGACGTATCGTGGCCGTGGGAACCACCACCATGAAAGCAATTGAGTCGTCGGTAACCGTTGCCGGCACACTCAAACCCTATCGCGGCTGGACCAACAAGTTCATCTTCCCTCCGTATGAATTCAGCATTGCCAATGCCATGATCACCAACCTGCACATGTCGCAGTCGCCCATGATGATGATGGTTGCCGCATTTGCCGGTTATGACCTTCTCATGAAAGCTTACGAGGTTGCCATAGAAAAGAAGTACCAGTTCTTTACGTATGGGAACCCGATGCTGATTCTTTAGTGAGGTAGCGAGGTAGCGAGGTAGCGAAGTAGCGAAATAGCGAAATGGCGAAATGGCGAAATAGCGAAATTTGAAAAAATTTGCGATCATTG
>CAZVNF010000116.1:0-12797 GCA_964628215.1 uncultured Draconibacterium sp. | reverse complement strand
GTTACCGGTGGCGCTCCCTGGATTCCTGCCGCAGGTAATTTCATGATGCGTGCCATCATGCAGGGCACAGGTGGTCCGATGTTAGGTGATAATTCATCAACCGGCAAGGAACTCATTACTGCTGCTGCTGTTAATGGTCTTATCTATGAAACTCCGGTTACCTCAGTAACAGGATACGAAGGTGTTGCCCGCACAGAAGCCATCGAATGGACCTCTCTGCAGAATACCAATGTTGCTGAACAGGTTATCGTTCCTGCAGCTGCCTGGCAGCCTGCCACAGAAACCGGTGTTGGTTCAACCATCACAGGTACTGTTATTCCTACGGATGCCCCTGCAGCTTTGCTGTTCGACAATGGTTCCATGACTACCAGCACAGGCACCGGCTTCGGTGGCGCTGATGAGAGCATGCTCCAGGCTCCGTTGACGAGCTATGGCACAAACATCAACCATGCTATTTATTACCGTATCGCCGATGATTTCAGCGTAAGTGGTGCACCATGGAATGTTTCAAACATTGAATTCTACGGTTATCAGACCGGATCAACACTCACCTCCACATTTACAGCAGCTTATTGCCGCATTCTGAACGGAACCCCCGGTCAGCCCGGTACTACGGTTGTTTGGGGTGATACCACAACCAACAGGTTATCAAGCACTTCATTCTCCAATATTTACCGTGTGAATGTAACCGGCAACAACCAGCGTCCGATCATGAAGATCGTGATGAATACCACTGGTCTCAGCCTTCCTGCAGGTAACTACTGGATCGAATTTAACGCCCTTGGATCACTTGCTTCCGGCCCATGGTGCCCGTATGTAACGATCAACAATACCCCGACAACGGGTAACGGATTGTTATATGTAGGAACCGCAGGCGGTTATCAGGCAATCAATGCTACCAATGGGCAGGGCGTTCCTTTCAAAATCACCGGAACACAGTCTACCCCAAGCTCGATGAGCTACCAGGTGTGGAGACTGAAACAAGGTCAGGAAGGTAACCAGACTCTCTGGACTTCAATCTGGACCGGAAACGTGAACTCAACCGTTGACAATGGATGGCCAACATTACCATGCGGTGCTTACCGTTGGGCTGTTAAGGCGATCTATTCCCCTCCGGGACAGCGTCCATCTGCTCCTACGTTCTCGAACGTAATTGGAAAATGCTGGATTGCCAATATCAACGTGTGTGTTACTTTAACCTGTGCCGCCAATCCTAAGGCCGGTACCATTGTTAAACTTACCAACACCGATTATCCTGATACCAACTACACCAAAACAAGTGATACTTCAGGTTGCGTTCATTTCACCGGCGTGTGGAAAGGCAATTACACCATGACCGTTACCCGTTTCACTTACCCGGTTTATACTCAGAACATCGTTATTACCGGTGATGCCAGTTTCAACGTGATGCTGCTGCAGGATGCTGCTCCGGCTACCAACCTCGTTGTAAACGATCAGAGCCTGAAAGCTTCATGGAGTCCTCCAAGAGCCATGCTGTATCAGCTTGACGAAACATTTACCACAGGTGGTTTTACGACCAACCAATGGGTTGTTTCCGGCGGTACCAACTGGCAGATGTCCGCAGCTACAGGTAATCCTGCTCCTTCGGCCTTCTTCAACTGGACACCGACCCAAAGCAATTATGATCAGTACCTTACCAGTAAATCACTGGCAGGGGTTCATGCTCCGATCATGAAACTGAAATATGACATCTTCCTGGATAACTTTGGTACCACCAACATCAATACAATGGCTGTTGAGCTTTGGAACGGAACAACATGGACCGTGCTGAAGACCTACGACAACCAGACTCCTGGCAACATTCCATGGACTTCTGAAACTGTTGATATCAGCTCAGTTACCCACAACCCTGCTTTCAAGGTTCGTTTCCATGCTGCCGGCGTCAATTCAGTTGACATCGACGGATGGTATATTGATAACGTTAAGGTATACAGCACCGATGGAACAAGCGGTCCGAATCCTTGCGTTATTGGTTATAACTTCTACCTGAACAATGTACTGAGTGCTTTCACTCCTGATACAACTTACAACATTCCGCCGAACCAGGTTGTTTACGGACAAACCTACCAGGCTTGTGTTAAAGCTGTTTACGGCAGTGGTTACAGCCCGCAGATCTGTGTGACCTTTACCTCACACTTCCTCTATCCTGCACGTGATCTCACAGCTACGGGAATCGAATGCAATGCTTACTTAACCTGGAAAAAACCGGTTACCATGAGCGATGCACCTGAAATCCTTGGCATGACCCAGCGTACTGATTTCCCGAATACCAATGCTGAATTTTCACCGTATATCTTTACGATGAAAGAACAAACCAACACAGACAACACAGATGTCCTCTGGGATGTGTTATACGGTTGGGGCGGTTCCGGAAACGGACAAGCCGGTGTTGAAATCGTTGGCGACTTTATCTATTCCACTTCATGGAGTGTTGGCCCACCCTGGTTCTTCAAATACCAGGCTACTACCGGCACCCTGATTGAATCATTCAGCATTCCCGGCGTAACTGCTGTCCGCGACCTCGCGTATGACGGAACGCAATTTATGTATGGTGGTTCAAATGCTTCTTCTATTTACAAGATGGACTTTGCAACCAAAACCCTGGTGGCTACCATTCCTACTTCTGTTCCCGGCGTACGCCACATTGCATACGATGCTACCAACAATGGCCTCTGGTGCGGTGGCTGGACGGATATGTTCCTTGTTAATGCTACAACCGGTGCTACCATTGCTACAGGTCCTGCCGTTGTAAGTGTTTATGGTTCAGCATGGGAAAACCAGACAACTGGCGGCCCATACCTCTGGATCCACGGACAGGGTTCTGCCGGAACCGGTGATGAATACCAGAAATGGAAAGTTACAGGTACCACACTCACCAATACTGGTGTTGTACACAATAACTTTGGTGGTAGTGTAAACGGTCCTGCCGGCGGTTTAGGCTGCGGACAGGCTGGAACCAAACTGGCGTTGATCGGTTTGAACCAGGCTACTCCGGTTAGCTGGATCTGGGCAACTGAGATTGGTGACTGGTCAGGTGGCACAGGCGGTGGTTCAACCCCTGCCGGCCTCATTGGCTATAACATCTATCGCGATGCTGCTTTCATCCACAATAACCCTCACCAGGATTCCATTACCTATTATGATTATGGTCTCAACCCGGGAACTTACAAATATGAAGTTAAGGCCAAGTATGACCTTACTACTTATGGATTCCCAGGACAGACTGCCGAATCTCTTGGCAATACTGCCGGTGAAAAGACGGTTACCCTTAACTGCGGCGCGCCGCTGCCATTCTATGAGCCTTGGACCAATGGTTCATTCGCTTTCCAGAGCTGGGCACCCACAGGACATTGGACCATGAATACCGGTATCGGTAATCCTGCTCCTTGTGCCGACTTTACCTGGCAGCCTGCTATCGCCAACTACTCACAGGCACTCACCAGCGAAGTAATTGATGCTTCTCCCTGGACCTGTGCGAAAATCTGGCTTGATTTTGATGTAAAACTCATCGACCGCAACAATACCGGTAAAGAGAGACTTACCATCGATATCTTCTACGGAGGTTCATGGCACCAGAAGGCAGAACTTACCAATAATGGTTCTACCGAATGGGTTGCCAAACATATTGACATCAGTGCGGTAAAAGGAAAATCATTCCGCGTCCGCTTTGTTGCCAACGGTGTTAACTCTGCCGATATGCTTCACTGGTATGTTGACAATATCCATGCTTACGGAATTTGTACACCGGCAACGGCAATCGCCGCTACCCAGTCACAATTCACAACCACCCTTACCTGGACTGCTCCTCTCTGTGTAACTTCTGTTCCTACACAGCTTGTGAAACTGGCCCAGTGGTCAGGTACACCGGATAACGGATACTTCCAGAATTACAACTACGCTTATGGTGTGGTTTACGATCTCGGTACATATCCTGATGCCGCCCTCAACAAGATTGATTTCCATCACGCTTCATGGGGAACAACCGGTATCTGGCAGTACAACATCCACGTTGTGGATTGGTCGACCTTTACCGAAATTGCCGTTGTTGGTCCTATGACCACCACTGGTGATGATAAATGGGAGAACAACGTTCTTCTCGGTAGCATAGCAGGTGTTGGCGGAAAAATGATCGGGATCATGCTTGAACCGTTAAGCAATAGCCCAACGGATGCATATCCTACCTTCTCCTCTGATAATGTTGGACCAGACGGTGTTTCTGTTTTCGGACAGTTACCTGACTTTTCCGGATTTGGACCTTCCGCTATTGGCGATTTCCTCCAGAATTTGTGGATTGAAGTTCCAATGGATGACAAAATGGAACTTGTACAGCCAAGGAAAGTGAATGTAAATGCACTTGCTCCTGCAGCAAATACAAGAAGAACTGCAACTACGACCAGCAATCCTGGCTACCTCACTACAAACCAGACCGGCATCAGCAGTGGTGTGTTTGCTTCTGACAGCAGTGTTGTAACCGGATACAATGTATACCGTACAGCAGAAACCGGAGTTGCTCCGTATACCAAGCTGAATGCTGCCCCACTTTCAGGCACAACCTATGTTGATACATATCCTTCAACTTTGGAAGATGGTACCTTTAAGTATTATGTGACTGTTCTGTATAAGAATTCAGAAAACAATGATATTCTTTGCGAACCTTCAACAGATACGATCCTGGTTACCTTCCCGGCTGTGGGTATGAATGAACTGACCAGTGGCCAGATCATGGTATTCCCGAACCCGGCAAATGAAATCGTTAACATTAAGAGCGATTTCACCATCACTTCAATTGATGTCATGAACTTTGTAGGTCAAACGGTTTACACCAGCAGCAATGTTGATGCAAAAACCGCGAAACTCAATGTGACTGCATTCAAGGTTGGCGTTTACTTTGTAAAAGTAAATACCACAGAAGGTGTCCGCACGGTGAAAATTACAGTAACACACTAATCCTTAATTGGATATCACAAAAAAGGCCGGTGGTTTCACCGGCCTTTTTTTATTCATTTCCTCCTTTGACCTTGCTTCCGTAAGGAGAAGGGAATTCTTATCTTTGCAATCTATGATCTCAATTAATAATTTATCAGTTCAGTTTGGCGGTGAGTCTTTGTTCGACCATGTTTCCTTTATAATTAATGACAAAGACCGAATCGGCCTTGTCGGGAAAAACGGGGCGGGCAAGTCAACGTTGTTGAAAATTATCAAGGGAATTCAAAAGGCCGATGAAGGAGATGTGATTCTTCCGGACGGTTATTCGGTGGGTTACCTGCCGCAGGAGATGGAATCGTTGAGTGAGCGCACAGTGATGGAAGAGACCATGAATGCGTTTAGTGAAGTTGTGCGCCTGGAAAGGATGATCTCAGATTTTGAAAAACAGATTGCAGAACGTGACGATTATGAGTCAGAGAGTTATCATAAACTCATCAGAAAGCATTCCGATGCGCTCGACCGGTTTCATTTGATCGGTGGACAGGGAATTCATGTGAATATAGAAAAAGTATTGCTGGGTCTTGGATTTGAGCGTGAGGAATTTGACCGGAAAATGTCCACCTTCAGCAGCGGATGGCAAATGCGGGTGGAGATTGCTAAAATATTGTTGCAGCAGCATGATGTTATCCTGCTGGATGAGCCTACCAATCATCTTGACATCGACTCAATCCAGTGGCTGGAAGAGTTTCTGGAGAGTTATAAGGGGGCTGTCGTGCTGGTATCACATGACCGTGCATTTCTCGACAATGTGACGAAACGATCTGTTGAGATTTCACTGGGGAAAATATACGATTATAAGGCGAACTACTCTGAGTATGTGCTTATGCGTGAAGAGCGCATGGAGAGCCAGCTGGCTACCCATAACAACCAGCAGCGGCAGATCAAGCAGATAGAAAGATTTGTGGAGCGTTTTCGTTCCAAGTCTACCAAGGCCAAGCAAGTGCAGTCGCGCATTAAACTCCTCGAGAAAATCGATCTGGTCGAAGTTGACCTGGTTGACGAATCCGGAATCCGTTTCCGGTTTCCGCCGGCACCGCATTCTGGCAAGATCATCCTGGAAGGAATTAAATTGTGCAAAGATTACCCCCAAAAGCGCGTGTTGAACGACCTTAATTTTTCTGTAATAAAAAATGATCGTATTGCATTTGTGGGTAAAAACGGTGAAGGAAAAACCACCTTGTCGAAGGTAATCACCGGGCTGGTCGATTATTCAGGGGAGTTGAAATACGGGCACAACGTTGTGATCGGGTATTATGCTCAAAATCAGAGCGACTATCTTGATCCGGAAAAAACAGTGTTTAAAACCATCGACGATATTGCAGTTGGCGATATACGCACCCGGATCAAAGGTATTCTGGGGGGCTTTCTCTTCAGTGGGGATGATATTGAAAAAAAAGTAAAAGTGCTCTCGGGAGGTGAGAAATCACGCCTTTCACTGGCAAAACTGTTACTTACCCCTGCAAACCTGCTGATTCTTGATGAGCCTACCAATCACCTGGATATGCGTTCTAAAGATGTGTTGAAGAGCGCGTTGCTTCAGTATAATGGCACCTTGCTCATTGTATCTCACGACCGAGATTTTTTACAGGGGTTGACCAACCGGGTTTTTGAGTTCAGGCATGGAGTTATCAGGGAATATATCGGCGATATTTATGATTTTCTTGAGCAGCGGCGCATCGTGACGTTGAAGGAACTGGAAGCGGTTCAAAGGTCGGCAGGAAATTCATCTTCAGGTGAACAGGTATCGCAGAATAAGGTGAACTGGGAAAAGCGGAAGGAAAACGAGAAGGAAATCCGGAAGGTAAAAACACAGATTGTAAAGTGCGAGTCGGAGATTGAACGGCTCGAAGCAGAATTGAAGTTAAAGGAGGGGATGCTGGGAACCCCTGATAAGTATCAGCAGCAAATACAGGATGGCAGTCTGTATAAGGATTACGAGGGGGTAAAAGTGTTACTTGAACGTGAAATGAAACGTTGGGAAGAGTTGAATTACGAACTGGAGATCATGGAAGAATAATATCTATCTCTCCCGGCTGAGCATTTCCTGCATCAGTCCAGCCATTTCTTCGGTTTTTTCGGAGTTGAATTGAAGTGACCTGAGCATTTCCATTGCCCTGAGGTGGTGATGTTCAATTTCAACACGCGTGATTTCGTCTATCTTCAGTTCCCTGTAAATGGTTAAAATCCCTTGTATTTTTTCAGCAGAGGGAATTTCCCTGTTAAAAGAATAATTTTTTAGTTTGGCCAGGTTATCGCCTTTTGCCAGCTCAAATGCCTTGATATATAAAAATGTTTTTTTGTTTGTCGCAATGTCGCCCCCAATGGCTTTTCCGAATTTGCTGGTATCTCCAAATGCATCCAGGAAATCGTCCTGGAGTTGGAAAGCCAGTCCCAGTTCAATTCCCAGATCATAAATTTTTTCTGCATCGGCCGCAGTTGCATTCGACAGAATAGCTCCGAGCTTGAGACTACAGGCAATTAACACGGCGGTTTTCAGCCTGATCATCGTAATATAGTCAGGAACAGAGACATTGGGCTGCGTTTCAAAATTCATGTCATATTGTTGTCCTTCGCATACTTTTCGGGCCGTATCATTGAAGAGGTCGAGCACTTGCGGCAGCAATGCCGGATCGGTTTTTGCAACATGTTCGTAGGCTATTACAAACATGGTATCCCCAGAAAGAATTGCCGTATTGGTATCCCATTTCTCATGAACCGTGGTGTTTCCACGTCGCAGGGGAGCATTGTCCATGATGTCGTCATGCAGCAGGGTGAAATTGTGGAAGATTTCAACCCCCATAGCCGGGTAAATGGCTTTTTCAATATCACCTCCGAAAAGATCACAGGATATCAGTACCAGCAAAGGGCGCAACCTTTTTCCTCCCAGATCGAGCGTATAGACAATGGGCTGATACAGTTGATGTGGTTCCTGGTTGAACCGGGTGTTTGAAAATGCTTCGGTAATCCGTTTGTTGAGTGAACTTAGTGAATGCATGAGAGATAGCGAGATAGCGAGATAGCGAAATAGCGAAATACGGACATAGCTGGCTGGTTAATCGGTGAGGTTGATCAGGTATTGTCCGTAACCACTTTTCAACAGGGGTTGGGCGATCTGGTTTAGCTGATCTCTGTTGATAAATTTCATGCGGTAGGCGATTTCTTCAATGCACCCGATCTTAAGGCCCTGACGGTTTTGAACAACTTCTACAAACTGGGATGCCTGGAGCAGTGATTCAAATGTTCCGGTATCCAGCCAGGCAATTCCCCGGCTCAAAACCCCTACTTTCAATTTTTCCTGTTCAAGGTACCACCGGTTCACATCGGTAATTTCATATTCTCCCCGGGCACTGGGTTTCATGTTTTTAGCGACCTCAATTACCGTGTTGTCATAAAAATACAGCCCGGGGACCGCGAAATTTGATTTTGGTTGTTTGGGTTTTTCTTCTATCGACAAGGCTTTGAATTGGTTGTCGAATTCAACTACACCATATCGTTCGGGGTCGTGAACATGATATGCGAACACCACGCCGCCTGTAGGGTCATTGTTTTCATGAACAATCTGAGAAAGGCCATTGCCGAAAAAAATGTTGTCTCCCAGTACCAGGGCAACTTTGTCGTTGCCGATAAATGGTTCCCCGATAACAAAAGCCTGGGCAAGTCCGTTTGGAACGGCTTGTTCTGCAAAGGAAAATGAGCAACCCAGCGATTTACCGTCACCCAGCAGTTGCCTGAAGTGAGGCAGATCGTGCGGGGTGGAAATGATGAGAATTTCGTTTATTCCGGCCATCATGAGTACCGACAGCGGATAATAGATCATCGGTTTGTCGTAAATCGGCATCAACTGTTTGCTTACTGCGAGCGTCAGCGGGTGCAGGCGTGTTCCGGATCCTCCGGCTAAAACGATTCCTTTCATATTGCAGGTGTTGGAAATTTTCGGGTAAAGTTAGCAAACAAACTTAAATTGTTAAGCCATCATGTTATTTTTTCGGGGATTCATCTCCGGATTCCGGCAGATCACCGTCGGACTGATCATCGAAAATTTCAACCAGGGGTTCTTCAAATGCTTTTGTAGTACTCCAGTTATCAAGTGTCAAAAGCATGGATGGCAGTACGAACATATTTAGCAAACCGGCTACCAGCAAGGTGAAGGAGATCAGGAAACCCAGTGCCTGGGTACCTCCGAAGGTGGAAAGCACAAAGATCCCAAAACCAAAGAACAGGACAGTTGATGAGTAGATCATGCTATACCCCGTCTCCCGCAGGGCAGAGATAGCCGATGACGGGATATCATGATTGGTATGTTTCAGTTGCAGCCGGTAACGGGAAAGATACTGTATGGAGTTATCCACAGAAATACCCAGGGCTATGCTGAAGATAAGAATCGTGGAAGGTTTGATCGGGATACCCGTGAATCCCATCAGGGCTGCGGTCATCAGCTGCGGGATTAAATTCGGGATCAAAGATATCAGGATCATACGCCACGAAGTAAACAGAAAGGCCAGAAGCAGGGCAATTACTACCACAGCCAGCGCAATACTTTCCCAGAGGTTCCTGATCAGGAAATTGGTCCCTTTTAAAAAAACCACACTGGTTCCGGTAATGGTAACGTCGTATTTTGCCGGATTGAAAATAGAATCGATGGTTGGTTTGAGCGTATGCTGAATACTGTCGATCTTGACTGTTCCCACATTGGCCATTTGAACACTGATGCGGGTTACCTGGTACGTGGAGTCGATAAAATTGTCGAGAAGTGACCGTTTTTTTGATTTAAACGATGGAATATAGCCAGCCATGAAGGTTAATTCATTGGAATTCGGCAGTGAATAGTATTCCGGGTCGCCTGCATAAAATGCCTGTTTTGCTGTTTTGATAACTTCGACAATTGACAACGGTTTCGACAGTTCCTTGTAAGTTCTCAGGCTGTCCTGAAGACGTTCGATCTTTGTAAGTGTTGAAAGGTTCAATGCTCCCTTTTTCTTTTTTGTATCGACCACAATTTCCAGGGGCATGATTCCTTTGAAGTTCTTTTCGAAAAACATCATGTCCTTGTAAATGGGATCACGTTTGGAGATGTCATCAACGATGGTACCGCTTGTTTTCAGTCTTAAGGCACCTGCCACCCCGATTACAATGCAAAATCCCATGGCAATGTATATGGCTTTACGGTAGTTCGTTACCCAATACACAGCTTTGTCGATCAGTGATTTAGCAATACTTGCTTCGATATGCTTGGTGTACCGGCCTTTCGGGGGAGGGAGAAAACTGAAGAATATGGGAACAAGGGTGAGAGAAAGCGCGTAAATGACCATGATGCTGAGTGCTGCAATCAATCCGAATTCAACCAGTAGTTCATTATTTGTAATGGTGAAAGCAGCAAAACCTGCAGCGGTAGCTGCATTGGTAAGCAGGTTTGCCGCTCCGATACGTTCAATGACCCGGGATAAAGCCTTGGCCTGGTTGCCGTGATGGCTGTACTCGTAGTGGTATTTATTCAGGATGAAGATGCAGTTCTCCACGGCGATCACGATTACCAAAGGAGGAATGATCGAAGTAAGCATGGTGATCTTGTAACCGAAAAGTGCCATCAGGCCTAGTGCCCACAGCACACTGATCAACATGATTACCAACGGAAACAGGACAGCCTTTGCCGACCGGAAAAAGATCAGGAGGAACAGGGCGCTTACGAGCAGCGCCAGCACGATGAACAGTTTGAGTTCGTTTTGCAGTTTTGCGGCCACCAGCGTCCGGATATAGGGAAGTCCCGAAAAACGCACTTCCACTTTCGATCTCTCTGAAAACCGCAACATGGTGGTTTTTATATCATTGATCAGCCTGTCGCGTTCTTTTGAATCTATCACTTTTTTATCCAGCGTAAGAGCCATCAGGTAGGCTGAAGTGGACTTGTTGTATATGAGTTCGTCATAAAAAGGAAGGTCATAGATCAGTTTCCTTATCGAATCAAGCGATTGCTGGGTGGATGGTTTATGAGGGGAAATCGGGATGAATTCAAATTTTTTCAGGGAATCATTCTTTACCAGGTTATACAGCCTGGTCACCGAAAGGATCTCCCCGACACCCCGGATCTTTTTCAATGAATCGGTAATGTCGTAAACTGCATTAAAATGAGAGAGGTTGAAAAAGTTTTGATCAACAATCCCAATGAACATCATGGTCCCATCCTGGCCAAATTGCCTGATAAACTGTTGATATACAATATTTGTTGAGTCTTCGGCAGGTAAAATACTCGTACTTTCATATTGTATGCTTACCTGCGTTGCCTTGTAACCCATAAAGGCTGTCATCAACCCGATCACGATCAAAATGGTGATTCTGTTCCTTAAAATGGCCTTAACCAGAAAATTCCACACATGCTTTTTATTAGGCCGCAAAAGTACGAAATCCTTTCCCAAAAAAAACGTAAGTTTGCACCCGAAAATCAAAATACATTATGAAATACGAACACAAACTATTCCAGGGAAAGACACTGGCAATTCTTTCAGGCGGCGGCGACACGCCTGCCATCAATTCAAGCATCGAAGCGATCCGCAACAGGGCTTCATTGCTGGGTTTCAGGGTTTACGGCATCCTGCAGGGATGGAAAGGCCTGCTTGGCGATGGCAATGTAGTTGACCTTACACATCAGCCATATGACGGATATTACGGAGGTACTGCGCTTCGTTCCAGCCGAACCAATCCTTTTCCTTCTAAAAAGAATCCGGAAAGCCGCGTTCCGCAAGTGTTACGCAATTTTGAGCGTTATAAAATTGATGTTTTGGTGACCATCGGCGGGGACGACACCAATGGTGCTGCCAAAAGATTATTCGAAACTGAAGGAATTCCGGTGATCGGATTTCCCAAAACCATAGACAATGACCTGCGTACCCGCACAATTCACCATTATAACGGGAAGGATATAGAAGCAGTTATGTGCCCGGGGTTCCCGTCAGCAGCCCAATCGATGATGGAATTCACCTCAAACCTCAAGACCACTGCCGAATCTCATTCACGGATCCTGGTCATGGAGGTGATGGGACGCGATGCCGGCTGGCTTACCGGAACGGCCATTTTTGGTGGAGCATCCCTCGGGCTGATCCCTGAATTCGAAATTACCAAAGAGCGCAAAGAGGTCTTTTTTGAAACTGTCAAAGAGGCATATATGAACTCAAATAAGAGATGCCTCGTAATCCCCGTTTCAGAAGGTACCCGCTGGTATGATGAAAAATCGGGCAAGGTCGATGTAGTGTATGCCAGTTCTGAACTTGATGAATACGGCCATCCCCGGTTTGGAGGAGTGAGCGGGATCATTGCTTCGGAAATCAGCGCCCGTTTGGGTGTTGAAGCCCGTGCACAGATATCTGGCTACTATCCCCGTTCGGGCCATTGCCGCCATTACGATCGCCGTTTGACATCGACCCTGGCCGACAAAGTGGTTGATTTACTGCTGCGTGAAGAGTATGGGCAGATGCCGGTGATGAAACGGATCGTTCCGAATGTTGAACTGGAAGAGTTTAACACTACCTCCATCGACATGGGAGCTGTTGGAAACAAACCCCTTTCGGCAGATTACTACGACATCGGTAAGTTCTCATTCACAGATGCTTACCACGACTTCCTGGCGAACATCCTTGGCAAACCCGACTGTGAAGATTTCAAGTATGATTTTCCTGTGGTCATCCCATAATCTATAGCTTCACTTTTTCGCCATTTCGCCATTTCGCCATTTCGCTATTTCGCCATTTCGCTACCTCGCTACCTCGCTACCTCGCTACCTCGCTACTTATCACAGCACC
>CAZVNF010000115.1:0-12850 GCA_964628215.1 uncultured Draconibacterium sp. | reverse complement strand
TGAAATAGAAACCGGCACTCCGCCGTACCAGTTTACCTGGAACAATGGCAGCACCTCGCAGGCGATCACCGGCCTTGCCCCCGGAGTTTACAACTGCAGTGTAACCGACCACATGGGCTGTGTGGCATTGCTAAGCCAGACGGTTATCAAGGATACGGTCATCATCAGCTTCACTGCTGACAACCCGCAATGCTTCGGCTATCCGGGCCAGGGAATCGTGCAGATCATTAACGGGGCTCCTCCGTTTGTTTACCTGTGGGGAGGCACCCCCGGCTACAGTGTCAACTTCAACCTGCCACCCGGGAATGCAATACTGACGGTGCGTGACTCTCTCAACTGTATGGCAACCAGGGAATACACCATAACTGAACCTCCGCAGATCATACTTACCACTTCGTTCATCCCTGATAACCCTGCCACAACAGAGCCGGATGGCCAGGCTACCGTTATTGCCACCGGCGGTGTACCTCCTTATTACTACGAATGGAACGACCCCTACCATCAGACCAATGCCACCGCAAGCAACCTGTCAAAGGGACATTATACAGTACAGGTAATTGATGCTTCCTTATGTGCTCAATTTGCCGAAGTTGACCTGTATGGACTTTCAGCAGAAGAGTCAAATCTCAGGCCCATAAATCTCAAGGTGTACCCTAACCCTGCTTCGGAGGTATTGAATGTTTCTTTTGGCTTTTCCCATCCCGTTTCAGGAACGGTTGAATTGGTAAATATAACTGGTAACACACTGATAAGCAGAAAATTCAGTGATTCTGCAACAGGCAGTTACATTTTTGACCTGAACGGACTGCCATCGTCCATCTATCTGGTTGTGCTTCACTCCGGAGAAGGTACGATGACAAAAAGGGTCATCGTTGACAAATAATCCTTATTGGAATGCAATGCCATTTACCCTTGCCTGAGCTGCAATCCGTTCATAATCAGCTTTGCGTCCCAGCTTTTCATAGGCAAAAAGAAGTGCCTTGTAAGCATCCGAATAGGAAGGATTTATGGTAAGCGTTTTTTCCCATTGAAAGATGCCCTCCTCCGTATGTGAATTGTTAAAGTATAATAAGCCGAGGTTATAATAAACATGGTCATACGCAGGGTTGATCCGGATCTCTTCAAGATAGTATTTCTCCGCCTCTGCCAACCGGTTGGTGCGCATGTAAATCAGCCCGAGATTGCCATTGGCCATCGGCTCGCTGGGATTGATCTGTACCGCTTTCCTTAACAAAGGTTCCGCCTGCTCCAAATTATCATTCAGGAAATACATTGCCCCAAGGTTATTGTAATTAAAGGCATGCGACGGGGAGGTGTCCACTGCATTTTGCCAGAAAGTAAACTGATCCTTAAAGTTCCTGGTATGAAGAAAACTCAGCACACTGAATAAAAGTAATAAGGCTGCCAGGGCACCTGCAGTAACCTTTTGATAAAAAACGGTTGTTTTCGCAGGGCGATATTGTATGAAAAGCAACAGTAGCCCGGCAAGGGAAAGATACACCCGGTGTTCTGAAAAATTGGGTATCTGGTTGTTAATGGAGACAAAAGAGGGAATAAGAAATGTCAGAAACCAGGCAAAGCCAAAAAAACACACAGTCCATTGTCCCCGAGCGGAGAGCCGGCACACCAAACCCATAACGACCAGGGCGATTATCCCAAGTACCATGGAAATTTTCATATCTGCCAGTATCGGAAAAACCGAAAGATCGAAAGGAAAGATAACTTTCCCCAGGAAAGGCAATACAGCAGGGATATTGCGGACCATGCTGATTATCTGGGTTGAAAAAGTCACTTCGCTTGCCCCCCCAAGTGCATGGTACCTGATAAAACCCCAGACGAACGTGATGATGATCCACGCCATTCCGGCAACTATATATTTCCTTCGTGGAACATGCAGGACCAAAGCACTGTACAGTATAATCAGGAAAGGTAATACAACGGCATTTTCTTTAGTAAACAAAGCAAGTAAATAAAAAAACAAGTGCAGCAAAACGTTCAGGATATTGCCGTTTTTCAGAAACTTCAACCAAAAAATAAATGATGCGAAGATGAAGATGGCCAGCAGGGTATCATTGCGCCCCGGCACCCATGCCACCGCCTGGACAACCATTGGGTGTACTAAAAACAACAGGCTGAAAAGAAATGACCTGATCCGGTCATACCCGGCTTCGATGAAAAAAAGGAATAGCAGAAAGGTGGCAAGCAGGTGGTATATGATATTTGAGAAATGGAACATTGCGAAACTCCCCTTCCCAACCATTGCATCCACCATGAATGACAATGTAAGGACTGGCCGGTAATAAAATCCACGTCCGGACGAAGTATGAAAAACATCCTCACTGAAAGCTTTCGTCAGATAGGAGAATGACTTAAGATTCTCCATATTGCTCATAATCAGCGTTTGATCATCGAGATATGTATATCCAAAATTAATGGTTTGCCCGAAGATAATGAAACCGGCAATGGCGAACCACAGCAGCGGGAAACCCTTACGAAGCCAGACGGGTGAATTCTGCTGATGATCGTTCATTTTTGGTTGGGTGAGCATTCCTTCGGTGCCGGATTCCTCTTTTTTATTTAATTTTACCATCAATTGCATTTTCTTTAACGGAAAGCTTAAAGCTTCCGGAATGCAAATGTAAACGGAAACAGATAAATTAAAAAGTAATTCATGGTGGTCTGCTCCGGAATTCATCTCCATATTTCCGGGATTCATCGACTTTTATCTTTTTCATAAAAATATCTGAATTATTTTTGCATGGCTTTGTTAAATAATTAACACGGCTAAGCCCTTGAGAAAACTCAAACCAATTTCCAAATTATCAAATTCTAAAATTAAAACACCATGAAAAAAATCAGTTTCGCAATCATGTTCGCATTGTTTGCCTCTACACTTTTTGCCCAGGATGAAACCGGGGGGAAAAATCAGAATGAAGAAATCAACACATTGTTTGGTAACGGCAAAAAGGTTCAAATTGGCTGGTTTGCAGGGCCTAACGGAGGTTATACCCGCTTTGCTTCCAGCGATATCGCTTTGGCCGGATTGAGTGCCGGCATGATCATCAATCACAATTTCACCATCGGTCTCACCGGCTATGGTGTGGCTAATTCCCACAACCTTACCTACCCACAGTTTGTCGACACTACTGATGTCAGGCTCGAAGGCGGTTATGGCGGTTTGCTTCTTGAATACACTCTCTTTCCTAAATCACTGATCCATGTCACCTTCCCCCTGATGATCGGCGGCGGCAGCATGGCGTATATTACAGACTATGATCAATCTTCTGACCACTATGACGAAAATTGGGATTGCAACAATCAGGCTGTTGACCAGGATGCCTTTTTTGTGATCGAACCCGGGGTAAAAGCGGAAATCAACCTGTTGAAATTCATGAGATTAGGCATTGGAGTGAGTTACAGGTATACACCCGGTCTCGAGTTGATAAATACAAGTTCGGAATTTATTAATAATTTCACTGCCGGTGCATCGTTAAAATTCGGAAAGTTCTGATAACCATTCTGATTTATGAAACCGATTCACTTATTTTCCGGGCTGCTGTTTTCTGCTTTCGCCTTCATCCTGCAGGCAACAGGTCAGGTTGCTCCTGCCACAGCTGTTGATTTGCCTGGTGCCAGCCAGCCAATCAGTCTGAAAAAGTGCCTTCAGTTGTCGGTGGCAAACAGCCCCAGTTTGAAGATCTCGGCAATGGAGAAAACCAGGCTGCAATACAACTACAAGGCAACCGTTGGCGGGGGGCTGCCCCAGGTTAATTTTTCCGGATCGTGGGATGATTTCCTGTTCCTGCCAACCTCCATGATTCCGGGTGAGTTCTTCGGACAGCCCGGTGAAATGATCCCGGTACAGTTTGGCACGAATTACAACCTTTCCGGAGCCCTGGATGTGAGCCAGATGCTGTACAGCCAAACCTGGCTGACAGCCCTTAAAACGGCCAGGCAGCTGATGCAGCAAAACGAACTTTCTGCGGAAAAAACCGAAATCGAGGTTGTGTATGATGTGGCACAATCCTACTACCTGGCCCAGATCACCATGCAGCAGATCAGGAATATGAAAGCAAATCTTGAAAAAATCGAAAAAGCTGAAAAGATAGCTCAAAGCCAATGGGAAAACGGCCTGATTAAAAAGATAGACCTTGACCGGATCGTGGTACAGAAACTCAACATGATCACCGACCTTGAACGGCTGCAGGTGCTTTACCTGCAGCAACTCTCCATGCAGAAATACTTCATGGGAATGAGCCAGGAACAGGAAATTTCACTTGATGATTCCATTGCCAACTCCTCCCTGCCCCCGGGGCCAAAGGGCGACCTGAACAAACATATCGACATCCGGATGATCGAAAAACAAAAGGAACTTGTCGGCACCAATATCCGGATGGACCAGTCGGGATATTTCCCAAACCTTACACTGATCGGAAGCATGAGCTATCTCAACCAGAGCAATACCATGTACCTCTTTGGTAAATCATCCGACTGGTTTAACACCAGCCTGGTCGGGTTGCGGCTTTCTGTTCCGGTGTTCAGTGGAATGCAGCGTCATTACAAGGTATGTCAGACCCGGATTGAACTTGACAAACTCAAAGTTAACGAAGAAGATACCCGAAAACTGATCCGGATCAATTCAGAAGATGCAGAAAGGAAACTGCTTAACAGCATTGAAGCTGAAAAACGCCAGCGGGAAAACATGGCCCTGGCCGAAAGGGTTTACAATGTTTCCCAGGAGCAGTATCAGAAGGGAGTTATTCCGTTAACTGACCTGCTTACTGCTGAAACAGCTCTAAGCGATGCCCAGTCAAACCATACCTATGCATTGGTGCAGATGAAAATATCAGAGCTGAACTACCTGAAAGCAAACGGTAAGCTTCTGGAGATCATTGAATAATGGACTTTAGCCCTTCCCCTTCGGGGTTGTTCTCGCAGATTTCCGCAGATTTTTTCGCGGATTTCCGCAGATAAATAGATAACATGAACACGTAACGAATAACTAACCAGCACCTCATCACCCATGAAACGAATTCTAACCATCAGCCTGATTATCATTATCTTAGTTGGAGGTTGCGCAGCCATACTGCTTCTCAATAAAAAGAAGATCGAAGAAAAATCGAAACTGGAAGGCAATCTTGAGAGTATTCCGGTTTATGTGCAGGAGGTCAAAAAAGCAACACTCACAGGCAGCTTTGAGGTGAATGGCTCGTTTGCTGCCATTCATGAGCTTACCCTTATGTCGGAAGGACAGGGAAAGGTGATCGATATGCTTGTAAATACCGGCGATGTTGTGCATTCCGGCCAGGTACTTGCCCTGCTCGATGATGAGCTTGTACGCAGCCAGCTGGCCCTCGCCAATGCCAACCTTGAAAAAGCCCGGGCAGACCTTAAAAAGTACGAGGGACTCCTGAAGGCCGATGCCATTTCGGGGCAGCAGGTGGAAGATGTTAAACTTGGGCTGATCAAGGCTGAAACCGAGGTGGCCATCCTGAAAAAGCAACTCGACTTTACCGTGATCAGGGCCCCCATCCAGGGAACCATTAACCGCCGTGCCATTGAAAAGGGCTCGCTGCTGATACCCGGGTCACCCGTTTTTGACATTGTGGATGTAAGCCGGTTGAAATTCACAGCCAATGTAGCCGAAACAGAAGTAGTTCAGATCCGTAAAGGGCAACAGCCAGAAATCACCTCCCCGATGTACCCCGGCATCAAGTATAAATGCACTGTGATTTCTATCGGTGTTAAAGCCGATGAGGCAAGGCGTTTCCCGGTAGAGGTCGAAATGATCAACGATGCCGCTCATCCTCTAAAGGCGGGCATGTTCGGAACAGCTGCGTTTGGGTCGGAATCGCCGCGTGAGGCCTTGCTGATCATGCGTAACTCGATTGTGGGAAGCATTAAAAATCCGAAAGTCTATATCGTTGAAGGCAACAAAGCTCTTTTACGCGATATACGTATCGGATCGGCCAACGACCGTGAAGTGGAAGTGCTGGAAGGACTGAAAGAAGGTGAAATCGTCGTTATTTCCGGCCAGATCAATCTTGAAAACAATATGACAGTAAGGGTTGTCAATAAATAATAAACTGTCCACGCCATGAGTATAACAGAACTTGCCATCAAGCGCCCCACCCTGATCGTGGTGATATTTGCGGTATTGAGTTTCCTTGGAGTAATCAGCTATTTTTCTTTGAATTACGAATTGTTTCCGAAATACTCACAACCTGTTCTCGTCATTGTAACGCCCTATCCGGGGGCATCCCCTTCTGAAGTGGAGAACTCGGTAACCAAGAAGATTGAGGATGCCAGCTCTTCCCTCGAGGATATTGACAACATCCAGAGCACCTCGGCGGAAGGAAATTCAGTGGTAGTGATTATCTTCAAAACATCGGCCGACATGGATAAGGCGCTCGAAAATGCCACGCGGAAAGTGGCCAATATCGAGTACCTTCTGCCGAAGGATGTGCGCAAGCCGATCATCAGTAATTTCAGCATGGATGATATCCCCATCATGCGGCTGGGTATCACCTCGAAAATTCCTTCCACAGAGTTGTACGACCTCGTGAAAAACAAGATCAAACCCATGATCTCCACGGTAAACGGCATTTCCCAGGTTGACATCCTCGGCGGGGAAGAACGGGAGATCAGGATCAATGTGGACAATGAAAAACTCAGGGCACATCAGATATCCATCCTGCAGGTAACCCAGGCCATCCAGGCAGCCAACATGGAATTCCCCACCGGGAAGATCAAAGACCAGAGCCAGGAGGTGATTATCCGTTTATCCGGTAAATTTATCGCCCTTGAAGATCTGAAAAACCTCGTTATCAGCAGCAGAAACGATGGCAGCCCGGTTCGGCTCGAAGATATCGCTGAGATACAGGATGCGAAAAAAGAGACCACCAGCATCAACCGTTTCAACGGGCAAAACTCGCTGGGGGTGCTTATTTTCAAGCAGCCGGACGGCAATGAAGTGGAAATTTCGAAAAAAGTGCGGGAGGCCATTGCCCACATTGAAGAATTGTATCAGCCCCAGCAGATCAGGTTTGCCATCGCCAATGACACCTCCGAATTTACCCTCATTTCCGCCAATGCCGTGATGAAGGACCTTTTGCTGGCCATTTGCCTGGTGGCACTTGTGATGCTTGTTTTCCTGCACAGTCTCCGTAACTCATTCATCGTGATGGTAGCTATACCGGCCTCCCTGATCTCTACCTTCACAGCCATGTACCTGCTCGATTTTTCGCTCAACATCATCTCGCTTATCGCCATGTCGCTGGTTATTGGCATCCTGGTCGACGATTCTATCGTGGTACTGGAAAACATATACCGCCATATGGAAAAGGGGAAAGACCGGTGGAAAGCATCTATCGACGGACGCAATGAGATCAGTTATACCGCCTTGTCCATCACCCTGGTGGATGTAGTCGTCTTCCTGCCTATCGCGGTAATTTCGAGCATGATCTCAGGGCTGTTGCGCCAGTTTACACTGGTAGTCGTTTTCGCGACTTTATTAAGTTTGTTTGTGTCTTTTACGATTACCCCCCTCCTGGCTTCACGGATGGCGAAACATACCAATTTCAGGAAAGGCAGCCTGATGGACCGCATCATTTCCGCTTTTGAAGGAGGGCTCACCTCTTTTACCGAAGGATATTCGAAGATAATCATCTGGTCGCTGCATCATAAGATTATTGTCATCGCGGGAACCACCATCTTGTTTTTTGCGTCCCTTTCCCTTGTGATCGGCGGATTCATCGGCAGTGAGTTCGTAAGCCTTGGCGACCGCGGGGAGATCATCATCCAGATGGAACTTCCCAAAAATGCAAGCATAGAACAAACCAACCAGTTTACCCTGCAGGCAGAAAAATACCTGTTGAAACAGCCGGAAGTAGTGAGTGTGTTCACCTCGGTGGGAAGTACGACCAGTTTTTTTGAAGCCGGCGGAAGTGCCTATAAATCAGAGATCCATGTAAAGATGGTGGAAAAGGAGAATAGAAAAATCACCTCAGAAATTTTCGCCATCAACATGAAAAAAGATCTGATGAACCTGATGCCGGGAACCAAAGTCCGCTCAATGATTGTTTCACTGATGGGAACTTCCGACATGGATCCGATACAGGTGGTGATGAGTGGCCCAAATCTCGACACACTGACAACCTGGTCGGAAAAAGTAATGGCCGGGATGAAAAAAGTTCCAGGCACTTATGAGGTGAAACTCTCCGTTGAGGCAGGAAACCCGGAGGTGGATATCCGGATCGACAAGGATAAGATGGCAACTTTGGGGCTGTCGACGGCCATGGTGGGGATGACCCTGCAGAATGCCTTCAGCGGAAACAATGATGCAAAGTACCGCGACGGCGACAATGAATACGACATCAATGTGGTGCTGGACCAGTTCGACCGCAATAGCATCAACGATATTTCGGGTTTGTCGTTTATCAACGACAAGGGGCAAAGCATCCAGCTGAACCAGTTTGCCGTAATCCGCCCGTCGAGCGGAACCACCGTGCTTCAGCGTTACAACCGCGTACCCTCTGTTACGGTGCAGTGCCAGGTGATTGGCAGGCCTGTGGGCTCGGTAGGTGAAGATGTGATGAAAGCAGTCGGCGATATGAAACTCCCGAAAGAGATCGCCATCATTCCCGAAGGAGATATGAAATACCAGGCGGAAGCGTTTGGGAGCATGGGAATCGCCTTCCTTGCTTCGATTCTGTTCGTTTACCTGATCATGGTGGCATTATACGACTCCTATATTTATCCTTTCGTAGTGCTGTTTTCCATTCCATTGGCCATCATTGGCGCGTTGCTGGCCCTCGGACTGACCATGCAATCGCTCACAATTTTCTCTATCCTCGGTATTATCATGCTGGTAGGGCTGGTCGGGAAAAACGCCATCCTGCTGGTAGACTTTACCAACCAGTCGAAAGCAGAGGGTCATTCCACCTTTGATTCGCTCATACTGGCCGGGAAAGTACGTATGCGCCCCATCCTGATGACCACCTTTTCGATGATTTTCGGGATGTTGCCCATTGCCCTGGCCTCCGGTGCAGGGTCGGAATGGAAAAACGGCATGGCGTGGGCTCTCATCGGCGGGCTCACAAGTTCCCTGTTTCTAACCCTGATCGTGGTGCCCGTGGTGTATTACATGGTAGATAAGCTGAAAGAGAAGCTAAGCAGAAAGACCGGTACCATGGCGTAACACACCGTTTAATAATTCCAGCCGGCCGTTTGCTCATTTCATCATTATTGTGTATTTTTATCATGGCATTTTTGTTACCATGAAAAAATACTCAGCCATTATCATCGATGATGAAAGAAACGTTCGGGAGGCGCTTCAACACATGCTGGAACAGCATTGCTCATCAATCGAATTATGCGGAGTCGCCGCTTCTGCTGACGAAGGACGGGCTCTGCTAAATAAATACCCCGTTGATTTTATCTTTCTCGACATCAGGATGCCAAAGGAAGACGGGTTTACATTTCTTAAATCCATTGCCGGGGAAAATTACGGCGTTATATTCACGACCGCGTATGAAGAATATGCGCTGAATGCACTAAAAGTCAATGCGATAGACTACCTGCTGAAACCCATAAACCATCTTGAATTAATCGAGGCCGTTAACAAGGCCATTCAGTACCATGAGCTCCGGCATACACGGGCGGAAATACTTGCCATTTACAAAGAATCTTTGAATAACCTGCCTCAGCAGATTCACCAGGAACAGGCAAAGATTGAAAAAATCACCGTCGCCGAGCAATTTGGTTTCAGAATGGTAAAAGTTGCCGACATCATGTATCTGCAGGCCGACAGCAATTATACCATTATCCATTTGTCGGGTCTGAGTAAAATCGTTGCAACACGAACCCTGAGCGATTTTGAGAAACTGCTGGATCTTCCTTCATTTTTCAGGATTCATAAATCGACCATTATCAACATGAACTTTTTGCGGGCCTATTCGAGTTACGAAGGAAACTTTGCCGAATTGAACGATGGCACGCAGTTAAGTATTTCCAGGAGGAAGCTCAACGAATTCAGAGAAGCGGTAAGGCAATTCTCCAAATCTATTGATTGACGTGAATAAAATCGGTTCCCTTTTACTCATTTTCCTGCTTGTGGCGGGGCGTGTTTTAATTGCCCAGAATCCATATATCCAGCAGTATACCACCCAGAACGGATTGCCCTCCAATACAGTGTATTACATTTTCCAGGACAGCAAGAAATTCATCTGGTTTGCCACGGATGCCGGTGTTTCCAGGTATGATGGCACCTCCTTTACCAATTTCAGGAAAAAGGACGGACTAAGCAGCCATGAAATCATCCGTATCAAGGAAGATTCATTTGGCAGAGTCTGGTTTTTTCATTTGAATACTTCCATTGATTTCTTCTTTCAGAATAAAATTTACAATTCAGGGAATACACCTTTTATAAAAACATTCCATAACAAATATTACCTGCTGGGTTTTGACCAGGACCAGGATCAGTGGATGTATTTCTTCAACCGGGGAGACGAGGTTATTATCCTGGAACCGGGGAACAAAGTAACAAGAATCGCACTTGTCAAAGAAAACTTAAAAAAAGTTCTCAAAAAACATCCCAATGGTTTAGGTGGACAGTTTTACATGACAAAGGGGGTTAAACGCACATTGGTATTTTGGCAGGAAGGCGGAATTATAAGTTATGATTATGGAACCAATGAGTATTCATGTGTGAGTGACACCCTTAAGCTTAAAGGAGTTTTTCCTGTCGGAAATGACATGATTTACGCCGTGACAAGGCAAAACAACATCCTTCTTTTCGACAGGGGTAAATTAGTAAAAACAATGCTCCTGCCTGATAGTCTCACAAATACTCTCGAAAATTTCACTGGAGTGAGGGAGGACAAAGACGGAGGCCTATGGATCGTAACATTTAACAAAGGAGCCTGGTATATGTCGGCAAACCGGGAAATTAAACATTTTAACATTAAAGAAGGCCAGGCGATGATCCGGGATCATGAAAACAATATCTGGATCAGCTCCATGCAGGAAGGTGTATTTAAAATAAGCCCTTTACTTGTTTCTCACAAGCATTTCGAGGTAAGCACCTTTCAAAACCTGGGAATACTGGCATTGGGTCGTTCTGCAACCCAAGGTATCTGGATGACAAATGGCAAAGCAGTATTTCATTTTTTAAACAACAAGCCCTATGAATTAACCTATAAAAATGATTTATATGCATTTAACTGGGTGCACCAATTCAACAACAACAGCTTGCTGGTAGGTGTAAAAAGTTTCAGGTTTCTGCTGTTTAAGGGGATCCGGACAGACAATAAGAACCAAAAGACTCTTTACAAAACATTTACCACCAGCAAGTTTCAGTTTAAAAAGTTCAGTATGGATCAGAGCGGCAAAGAAGCATGCTCCAATGACGGAACTGTGGTAATGACACTAAATCCGGATCAATTGCTATCAGATATTCAAACAATTGATGTGGGTGAACGTGTTTATAACACTTTCTATAATTCACAAAATGAACTGGTAATCAATACCCGAAAAAATTATCTTTACAGAAATAAAACCTTAATCCCCTATCCTGAAATTTCTCAGTTTGACAACAAAATAATTTCCGATCATCTTGTTCTGAACGATTCAACCGAGTTATTTAACATTGACGGCGATTCACTTTTTCTGTTTTGCAGGAACACTATTTATAATTTGTCCGGCACTGTTAAAGATTTGCACAACCTGCAGATCAGAAACATAGCTTATCATGAACCCGTTTTGTATTTATCTACTTTCAGAAATGTTTACCGGTGTGACGATCCATCCGGGGTTATTCATAAAAAAAAGGTACAACTTTGGTTAATTGATGTCAATTTCAGGAATATTCATGATCTGATGGTATTCAATGATTCCCTGTATGTTGCATCGGACGACGGCTTAACGATAATTCCCGGGAATCAGATTAAACCCGCCAAAACCACCATCCCGGTTCCATATATCAAATCCATTTCGGTAAACGATCAGGATAAAGATCCGTCAACTCCGGGAATTAGTGTTCGAAGCAACACAAAGATTGCATTTTCTTTCGGGTGTGTCAATTATTCTTCAATTCCTGTCTTGTTTGCATATAAGCTTGAAGGCATGGATACGGCATGGACAACAGGCACATCCGGGAACGTGGTTTATCAGCGTTTACTCAGCGGAGACTATGTATTTAAATTAAAGGTGCGGAAATCAACCTCCGGGTGGAGCGAAGAGATTGGGTACCCTTTGCAGGTGAAGGCCTCCTTCTGGCGCCATCCGCTTTTTTTCACATTCCTGGTCATTGTTGCCCTGCTGGGAATTACGATGATCATCATCCGGAGAAAAAACGTCCAGATGAAGCACAGGGAGCTTGACCATCACCTGGTTACCCTTGAACTCAAAGCCCTTCAATCGATGATGAACCCGCATTTCATTTTCAATGCACTGGGATCCATTCAGAATTTCCTGCTCCAGAACAAAACAGGAGAGGCTGGGCTATATCTTTCACAATTTGCCAGGCTTATCAGGCAAAACATGAACGCCCTCAACGAGGCCATGATCAACCTGGATGAAGAATTCGACCGGTTATCAAACTACCTTGACCTTGAGCGCCTGCGGCTGGAAAATAAATTCCGGTACAAGATTGAAATCGACGAGGGTTTTGACCCTGAAGACATTATGATACCGTCGATGATCATACAACCCTTTGTGGAAAATTCGATCTGGCATGGTATTTCCACTCTTGAGAATAATGGATTCGTCAGCATCCTTTTCTCCCTGAAAGATGAGAAATCATTAACGGTAATCATCGAAGATAACGGGATTGGCATCAAACAGGCACAGT
>CAZVNF010000114.1:6753-12860 GCA_964628215.1 uncultured Draconibacterium sp. | reverse complement strand
TTCACCAACCAGGCCACTGCCACGGGTACCCCGCCAGTTGGTCCGGATGTAACCGGCACGGATGATGACACCCAGGTGCTCGTGAGAATTCCGGGTATTGACCTTGTCAAATCCGGAACACCAAACTTTGGTATCGATGGCCTCGCCCAGGCAGGCGAAACCATTTCCTATTCATTTATCGTTACCAATACAGGAAATGTGACCCTTACGAATGTAGTGATTAATGATCCGCTTGTTTCAGTGTCTGGTGGACCAATTGCATCGATGCTTCCGGGAGCAATTGATAATACCACATTCACCGCGGTTTATACCCTGAACCAGTCTGATATTAACTCGGGTTCCTTTACAAATATCGCACAGGTTATTGGACAGGACCCTCAAAGCCAGGATGTAACAGATAATGATAGCCACACGCAACCGTTGAATCAAAGTGTAAGTATTGACCTTGATAAAACCGGGAATCCCAACTTTGGACCGGATGGAATTCCCCAGGCAGGTGAAACCATTACCTACACGTTTACCATTACGAATAACAGCAATGTTACCCTGACTAACATTACCCTGAGTGATCCCCAGGTGACGGTTACCGGCGGCCCAATTGCATCCTTATCCCCCGGGGGGGTGGACAACACAACCTTTACGGCAACTTACACCCTGACACAGGCCAACATCGATGCAGGCTCGTTTGTCAATACAGCCACTGTTACCGGTAAAGATCCGAACAATAATGACGTAACTCATACCGACAGCCATTCTCAACCATTACTTGCGGCATCTGCCATTTCGCTGACTAAAACAGGAACGCTGCATATGGATGTGGTAGCTCCCAATACCCAGGCTAATGCGGGTGATCAGATTACCTATGTCTTTACTATCACGAATACTGGAAATACCACCCTGACCAATATCTACATGACTGACTTGCCAGTACCAGTTTCGGGTGGGCCGATAGCATCATTGCTCCCCGGGGCAACCGACAACAGTACTTTCACTGCGACCCATACCCTTACACAGGCTGACCTCAATGCCAGTTCGTTCACCAACGTGGCCACTGTTTTTGGCACATCGCCCGGCAACGTGGTCGTTACTGCAACAGACGATGACAAACAGGTGTTCTGCCCGGAATTCATTACACAGCCTACTGGTGCCTCAATTTGTGCAGGTTCTCCTCATTCCATGTTTGTGACCCTGACAAATGGAAACGGGACAACTACCTTCCAGTGGCAGGTATCCGAAGTTGGTTGTAATGTTGGATTCAACAATATCCCCGGTGCTACCAATACCAGTTATACAACCTCTTTATTAACCGCCACACGCTATTACAGGTGCATGGTGTATTCCACAGAAACACTTTGTCCTCCGTTATCATCCTCCTGCGCCGCGGTGATTGTGAATCAGAACCCGGTTCTTGTCATCACCAACCCTGCTGCAACCTGTGCGCCGGGTACAGTAAACCTGACAGCACCAGCTGTTACTGCTGGCAGCACTTTATATGGAGCCACGCTTACATACTGGATGAACGAATCATGTTCCATTCCAATGACAACTCCTTCAACTGCAGCCGCAGGGGTGTATTACATTAAAGCAACTGCCTCTGCCGGTTGTTACGACATCAAACCCGTAACGGCAACCGTTAATCCTAAACCATTGCTGGTTACACATCCACAGGCGGTTTGTTCACCAAACAAAGTTAACCTCACCGCCCCGGCTGTAACTGCCGGCAGTACTTTGAACGGTGCATTGCTCACTTACTGGACAAACCCAGCGGCCACTATTCCAATGGCCACGCCAACTGCAGCAGGGAACGGAACCTACTATATCAAGGCTACCACACCCTCTGGATGTTTTGATATCCAGCCTGTGACTGTGACAATAAATCCACTTCCAACCATCTATCTTGGCACTGGTAGTGGCAGCATTTGTGCCGGTGGGTCAGGGATGGTTGTCGGACTGGCAGGATCGCAAATAGGTGTTAACTATACCTTATGGCTCGGGTTAACCCCTGTCACCACGACCATTCCGGGAACAGGAAATCCCATTTCATTTGGTGTGCAGTCGCTCGCCGGATATTATTGGGTGTATGCTGAAAATGCCACAACCCGTTGCGTCAACAGAATGTTTGATTGTGTAATAATCACGATCGATCCCCAGTTGCCGGTGAGTGTTTCGATTGGAGCAACATCCAACCCGGTGAATACCGGTACAGCGGTAACATTCAATGCTACTTCTGTCAATGAAGGTCCGGCCCCATCATACCAATGGAAAGTAAATGGCTTTAATGCAGGTTTAAACCAACCCGTATTTACTTATATGCCGGTAAATTATGATGTGGTAACCTGTGTGGTAACTTCCAATCTTCCATGTGTCTCCAACAATCCGGCGAACTCGAATGCAATTGTGATGACGGTTAGTGGTGTACCCTCCAACATTACTGTGACAGGCAATGTTGCCGGTGGGGAAACCAATTGTTACAATGCCAGCCAGACGCTTACTTTTGCAGGCAGTGGCACAACATTTATAGTTAACCCGAATGCAAGTGCCACCATGATTGCCGGTCAGAGCATTACTTACCGTGCGGGATCCAGGGTGTTGCCAGGTGGTTATATGCACGGTTATATTTCCACATCCTATTGCGGTCAGATGACCCCTTCAATTGTAACAACACCAACAGGAGAGAAGGAACTTCCGGTTGTTGTACAAACAACATCATTTAAACTTTATCCAAACCCCACATCCGGGAATTTCACCATTGAACACTCGGGTGACAGAATATACGATAAAGTGAATGTTGAACTGTATGGAATGCGGGGAGACAAACTGATGACCGGTGAACTGATAGGTGAGAAGAAACATGAATTCCGGACATTGGACCTTCCGCCTGGTGTATACATTGTTAAGGTTTTAGCTGAAGGCTATGCGGAGACCTTTAAACTCGTAAAAACAAGGTAAATCCTACAGCCTTGTAATGCTACCCGGGGGGTGAGGTCATGCTGATCTGCCTTCCGGGTTTTTTTATAAAAAAATCAGGCAATTCAGGTAAAAGATTTTTATTTTTGGACTATACAAAGCAAGCCCTTCCTATGACCGTATTACAAAACGCCCTCGACCCCAAGAAGTATTACTTTATTGATACCTCCTTCAACCTGCTGATGAAACGGAGGATTTACCAGATCCTGTTAATATCCAGCACCTACGATTCTTTCATGCTGGAAGAAGATGGCCGTATCGATGAAACCATCTTCATGGAATATGTGTCGCTCAACCTCCGTTATCCCCCGCAATTCATCAAAGTAACCTCCGAGGAGGAAGCCTTTGAAGTACTCGAAGAAAAACGGATTGAACTGGTTATCTCCATGCTCAATATTGAGAAGACCGATACCTTCGATATTGCCATGCGCATAAAAAAGCAGTACCCGAGAATTCCCATCGTGGTGCTGACCCCGTTTTCAAGAGAGGTAAACCTGAAACTGGCCGAAAAAGACCTGAGTGCCATCGACTACGTGTTTTGCTGGCTGGGCAATGCGGGAATTCTGCTGGCAATTATCAAACTGATTGAAGACAAAATGAATATTGACCAGGATGTGCTTCAGGGTGTTCAAGCCATTCTGCTGGTTGAGGATTCCATACGGTTTTATTCTTCCTACCTGCCAAACATCTATAAAATACTGCTCAAGCAATCCAAAATCTTTATGGCCGAAGGATTGAATGAGCACAACAAAATGCTCAGAATGCGTGGCCGTACGAAAATCCTGCTGGCAACGAATTATGAAGAGGCGGAAAAGATGTGGGGAAAATACAAGAACAACCTCCTTGGGATTATTACCGACATCTCTTTCATGCGGGCCGGGGAAACAGATAAAACGGCAGGGATCAAATTTGTGGAGAAAGTGAGGGCCCAGGATGAGTATATGCCCATCCTGTTCCAGTCGACCGATACTGAATATGAATCTCTGGCACATGAGATGAAAGTCGGGTTTCTGAATAAAAATTCTAAAACATTATCCATTGAACTGAGAAACTATATCATCGAATATTTTTCATTCGGTGATTTTATATTTATTGATCCCAGGAATGGTCGTGAGATTACCCGGGCGGTTGACCTTAAATCGCTGCAGGATAAAATATTTGAGATTCCCGACGACTCCCTGCTATATCACATGCAGCGCAACCATTTTTCGAAATGGCTCAATGCCCGTGCATTGTTCCCCATCGCGGAAATGTTCAAGGAAGTATCGGTAACGGCATTTGCCGACGACATGGACGAGGCCAAAAGATACCTCTTCGACGCCATTACTGCTTTCAGGATCAACAAAGCCAAGGGTGTGATTGCCGATTTTGACCGCGACCGGTATGATGAATACCTCCAATTTGCGCGCATCGGCGAAGGCTCCATCGGAGGAAAAGCCCGGGGATTGGCCTTCCTCGATTCCCTGATCAAACGAAACCGGCTTACCGACATCTACGACGATGTGGTGATCACCATTCCACGGACGGTGGTGCTGGGTACCGATATTTTTGATGAGTTCATGGAAGAGAACAACCTGTACGAAATTGCCCTTTCTGATCGCAGTGATAAGGAGATCCTCACCCGTTTCGTTAAATCGCGCCTGCCTTTCCGGATTCATGAAGACCTGTACCGGTTTATCTCCTGCATCAACAACCCCATCGCCATACGGTCGTCCAGCTTACTTGAAGATTCACATTACCAGCCATTTGCCGGGATTTATTCCACCTACATGATCCCCAACATCAAGTTCAACGAACGGGTGATGATCGACAAACTGAGCGAGGCAATCAAAAGTGTGTATGCTTCTGCCTATTTCAAAGACAGTAAGTCATACATGGCCGCAACATTGAATATGATCGACGAGGAAAAGATGGGCATCGTACTTCAGGAGGTTACCGGCAGGCAATATGGAAACCGGTTTTATCCTGCGATCTCAGGTGTGGCGAGGTCGATCAATTTTTACCCGATCGCTCCCGAAAAACCTGCCGACGGGATTGCCAACATCGCCTTCGGGTTGGGGAAATATATAGTAGATGGTGGAAACGGGATAAGGTTTTCGCCGAAATACCCGAAAAAGATCCTGCAGCTTTCCACCCCGGAAATGGCGCTGAGCGATACCCAGAAATTCTTTTTTGCACTTGACCTCCGGCCTGAAAGCTTTTCGCCCGACACCGACGATACCATAAACCTGCTGAAGCTGCGTATCAAAGACGCGGAAGAAGACCATGCCCTGAAGCTTGTGGCTTCCACTTATGACTATGAAAGCCATCAGTTGAACGACGGCACCCTGTCAGATGGCAAGAGGATCATCACCTTCTCCCAATTGCTCAACCACGATACTTTTCCCCTGGCAGCGATCTTAAAGCAAGTTCTTGAAATCGGCCAGCGGGAAATGAATAAACCGGTTGAAATCGAATTTGCCGTGAACCTCGACATGCCCAAAGGTCATCCCAAGGTGTTCAGCCTGTTGCAGATACGACCCATAGCCGGCCGGGATGAAAGCATCAATCTCAAGCCTGAAGAGGTTAAAAATGACGACACCCTGCTTATCTCCAACACTTCTCTCGGCAACGGGATCATCAAGGGAATCCATGATTTTGTATACGTGAAACCTGACGGATTCGATGCATCGAAAAGTATGGAAATAGCCCTTCGGCTTGATAAGCTGAACGAAAAGTTTCTCAACGAAAAGAAGAATTATGTACTTGTGGGCCCCGGGCGCTGGGGTTCCAGCGACCCATGGCTGGGAATCCCGGTAAAGTGGCCGCAGATCAGCGCCGCACGTGTGATCGTAGAATCAGGGCTTGACCACTACCGCATCGACCCGAGCCAGGGAACCCATTTCTTTCAGAACCTTACTTCATTCCGCGTGGGTTACTTTACCATCAATCCTTTTATTCATGACGGTTTTTACAACCTCGAATTCCTGAACAGCCAACCCGCGCATCATGAAGATGAATATATCCGGCATGTACGGTTTGATACCCCCATCAGAATCGAATTGGACGGGAAGAAAAATTTTGGCGTGGTGTACAAACCGGAAATATAAAAACCACAAAAACCATATGTGCACGTAGGGGCAAGGCTTGCCCTTGCCCTT
>CAZVNF010000114.1:0-6653 GCA_964628215.1 uncultured Draconibacterium sp. | reverse complement strand
CTTGCCCTTGCCCTTTGCATGGCAATGAGCAATGAGCAATGAGCAATGAGCAAGCCTTGCCCATGAAAGATTAAAATTGTATATAGATCGGCATGGCTGAACCCAGGGTTTTAAAATAGAGGATCAGGGCAATCATGGCAAAAGAGATGATTGTTTTCCATGGCCAGGCTAGGGGTACAAGGAACTGATGCAGTTTTGTGTGAAAACGCCCGGGGATAAAATGCAGGGTGTATCCTGCCGTCATCATCATCAGCACCGGGTAATATGCGGTTACGAATGCCTGAAATCCCTGCAGGTAAAAATTGCCCGTGATCTGTGAAAACACGGTGAAACTTTCTTCCGGGGTGCGCATACGGAAAAACACCCAGGCCGCGGAAACAAACGAAAACGTTAACACGATACCCGCTATGCGGCTGGTCTCCTTAAACAGTTGCCCCCTTCCTTTTTTCATTCCACGGGTGGCATAACTCCATGTGCGCTGAACGGCCAGTGCCATTCCGTGCATCACACCCCAGATCAGGAAATTCCATCCCATGCCATGCCACAAGCCGCAGATGGTAAAAGTAATCAATGCCGCGATATTGAAAATAACAATGTCGGTGCGCAGGTATCCCTGTGAAAAAAGATGCTCCTGTTTCATGGCTGCTGACAATCGATAGGCAATAGGGAGAAAAATGTAGTCTCTCAGCCAGTTGGAGAGGGATATATGCCATCTGCGCCAGAATTCCCCAATGTTTTCAGAGCGGTATGGGAAGTTGAAGTTGACCTGGATGTTGAATCCCATCCACCGGGCTATGCCACGTGCCATATCAGTGTACCCGCTGAAATCGCAGTAAATCACCAGGGAATATCCGAGGATCGCTGCAAGATTCTCCATGCCGGTATAACGCTCCGGCATGCTGAAAACCTGGGATACCAGGTGAAGGTTGACATAGTCGCCGATCACCATTTTTTTGAATGCTCCCGACAGGATCAGGTAAAAACCCTCTGAGACATCTTCCCGCGACAGTCGGAAGGATTGTGACACCTGGGGGAGGAAATTCTTAGCCCTTTCAATCGGTCCCATCTGGACGATGGGAAAAAACGTAATGTAAGTGAGATACTTTAAGTAAGATTCCTCAGGTTGAATGACCCGCTTTTTAACATCAAGGATATAACTGAGATTTGCAAAGGTAAAAAAAGAGATTCCGGCAGGAAATACCAGTATGGCCATATTCCATTCAAGCGAGGCAAAAAGATCTGCCATTTTACTGAAATAGGGTGTGTATTTGAAGAATATCAACAAGGTTAGATTTACCAGTATCCCTGTGAATAGTAAAAATGTCCTCTGGCGGTGTTTGTCTGTTGAACCCATGGCTTTTGCCAGCAGGAAATTCAGTGAACCGGCAGCCAGGATCACCAGCACATAAGCGCCGGAACATTTATAGTAAAACCAGAGCGAAAAGAACAGGATCACCATGGAGCGGCTTCGCGGGGTTCTTCCGAAAGGGATATAGACCAGAAAGAACAGTATGAAGAACAGCAGAAAAAATGCACCGGTGAAGAAAAGCGGGTTACCCGGATCGTACAGGACCGAAGCTAAAACCCATTCATACATTCCGGAGAAATTGTCTGCAATATTGATCATGTTTGCTTTTCTGCAGGTTAATTACTCATACTTGTTCCCTTGAACTTCAGGTAACTATCAATCACGGCCTCTCTCATCAGGGTTCCCTGTATTCCATATCCTTTTTGCGAAAAATGGATATACCTGCGATCGGTCAGCCCCTTTGCTTTCCATTTTGCCATTCCTTCCCTGCCACCCATGATCGTGTACCAGTCCCATAATGCCATGTTGTTTGTCGCAGCATATTCCCCCAGCACCTTGCATGCCGATTCGACCACCGGATTTGGCTTGTAAGTGGTACGCCGTTTTTTCCGGTACGATTTATAGATGCCGGGAGGGGTGGTGAGTACCACCGCAGCCTGATTTCCTGATTGCCGGATATGGCTGAACAACTGTTCGATATCAGCCCTGAAAGATTCTGGTGAGTAAGCTTTTACCCCAAATGCTTCATTGGTTCCCAGGGAAAAGATCATCAGGTCGGGGTGCAGCATGGACAACTGTCCGACAAAATGCTCAGCCTCTGAATAACTTGAAAACATGGCCCCGTTCACCCCGATGGTGTGCACGATTACACCGGGCTTTTTCGATTCCAGGCTCATGCCGTAAAATGTTGCCGAGGTTTGAGACTCTTTTGTCCGCAGCGCCCTGATCCGGATCTTTTGAGGCTGATCGTAGATGAGAAAAGTAGTTTGGTATGACCATGAGGAATCTGCCACCGGATACGACTGTCCATTGATCTCGTTGTTCACCGAAAGAAAAAAGCAGCTGTCGCGGTTCGCGTGAAAGATAACGAGGCGGGCAGTATCCCCGGTGCTGAAAACAGGGGAGGTGAATTCAATGGTAAAAGACGCCGATGGGTTCTTCGACCACAGGGTGAATCCGGAAATCCCGGTTGGAAGGGGGCGTTTCAACGTGGCATTTCTTCCGTAAATCCAGGGGGTGTCACACCGGCTTATATATCCTGCCGGGCCATTCGATTTGGCAAGCCGGTAAGGAAACATCATTCCACGGCCGGCGTCGCCGAAGCTGAGTTGCAGCCATTCGCGCAACGGCTGGGAAAAAACTCCCGGCTGAACATGCGAATCGCCGATGTGCACCACCACAGCCTGTTCGCCGCTCCCGTTCCTGATACGGTCCAGTTTTCTATAAAACGGGAACAAAGCGGAGGTGTCGCCGGAGATGTGGTTTTCCTGCAGGTTCAGAAAAGGATACAGCAGTTTGAGTGAATCATAGGGGGGGATGTGTTCCGGAACAAATGTAGAATCCTGGGCTGCCATCCCGTAAGGAAGGATCAGCAGCATCGCAATTATGGAAATATATTGAGAGATGGTCATATCACAGGTGTGGTTAATTTTGAAGAAGCAGCGGAGTCGGGCTTTTGCAGGTACCGGTCATATCCTTTCATCAGGAAATCATATACCAGTGAAGCGATTTTAGCAGCCCCTGCCCCGTTGGGATGGGTATAATCATCGCCCGCAAGTTTCGGATGCCCTTCCACCCATTTTTTCATACTGCCGGCCCCGCCCATGGCATCGTAGAGGTTGAAAAAGGCGACATGCTCCTTTTCAGCTACCCTTTGCTGCAGGTGGATAAACTCCGGAAGCCCGGCAGGAGTATGGTATTCCCCCGAGATGAGCACACTGCGGTCGGGCATACTGATCATCAGGATGGAGATACCCGGAGATGACTCCTTTACATGTTTGATCACCTTCATCATCGCGGCTTCATACCAGTGGTAATCCTCCACCCCCGGGGTGAATACATTGAGCCCGTAGTGAATGATGAGCAGTTTATTCCGCAGAACCGTGTTAAATCCTGAAAATATTTCGGCAGGGATGGAGCTCAATGGCAGTCCTGAATTTCCGCGGAAGGCGTAATTATCGACATACACCCCGGGGCCGTTTTCAAAATTCACCCCATACAGAACGCCCGGTTCACTGCTTTTAACCTGTATCTCAAAGGCGGAAAAAACCGTATCGGGGGTAACTGCAAAAGACGAAACAGGACTTGCCGGGGCAAGGGATAAAATGGCTGAAGTGGTATCTGTTCTCACCTGGAGCATGAGTTTGTTTTTTCCTCCGTACAGAATTTCTGCTTTGCGAAACGATCCAAATCCTGGTGGTGATTCAAATTTGGTTTGAGCCCCCTCTTCCGAGATATATGCATATCCTGATATCCCGGGAAATGCTCCCTCTGAATTCTTCGGATGGACAAATGTGCTTATTTTCCAGCGCTCGTTGAAACTCTGTTTCACGGTGACACGGAATCCCGGAAGGGGAGTGGTGACCGGAATAAATCCCACGCCATTTCCGCCAAACCTGCGTTGCATGGAGCGGCGCAGCGGCTGTGTCACCAGGTCGCCTTCGATCATGGAATCGCCGAAATAGGCGATATGAAGGAGCGTATGGTCCGACTGGACCTGCTGCACCGACTGATAAAAAGTTTCCATTCCGGTGAACATGCTTGAAATCGTATCCCTGTCGAAAAGCAGCGCCTTGATTGAGTCTTCCTCCGATTTAGCCGGTGGTTTGATGATGCTGGTATCGGAGGCTGCCACAGGAGTAATTGCCGCCTTCTGTTTTCCCGGGAAAACATGCATTATCCCTGCCGCCATCACAAACAGAAATATCCCGCTTGCGATCAGGATCATCAGGGGTTCGAAATTGCGTTGTTCCATTGCAGGGAGAATCGGCGGTATATTGAATGGTTGGCAAAGGTATTGATTTTAGCCAAGTGCATTGACCGCAAATGGTGTGAGAAATTTACGAACGGGTTGGATTATTATGTAAGTTTGTGAAAAGGAAAACACTAAGGCACTAAGGGCACACAGGACCACTCAGAAATAATATAATATATTGACTTAGTGATTCTTAGTGTCCTTAGTGCCTCAGTGGTAAAAAGATAACTGACCGTAGCAGGCACTCATGAATTTTTGAAAATGAAAAAATCAACACTGTTTTTATTTGCATTTCTGACCATCAGCCTGGGTGTTTTTGCCCAAAACCAGGGGAAAAAGAACTCACAGACAAACATGGCAAAGAGTTCCATTTATACTAGTTGTAAACCATATACCCGCTGGTGGTGGTTTGCCGGAATCATTAAGAATGACGATATCCGGGATCAGCTGAACTGGCTGAAAGCGAACAATTTTGGCGGTGTGGAAGTAGCATTTATCTACCCGGTGAAACGCGATCCTAAAGCCATCCGGTATCCCTGGCTCGGCGATGAATGGCAGAAAGCGGTTACGTATACGAAAAGGTACGCCGACAGCATTGGCCTGGGATGTGACTTTACCTTTGGCACGCTGTGGCCATTTGGCGGCACCTTTGTAAGCGATGCCGACCGTACGCAGATATGGAACAAACCTGATTTCAAGCAACCCCTGCGCCTTTCATGGACCCATCCCGATACCGGAAATGTGCTCAACCACCTCGACCGTTTCGCATTTGACCGGTACGCCACCGTCATGGGAAATGCACTTGCTCCTGCACTTAAGGGAACGAAATCGGCTATATTCTGTGATTCCTGGGAGGTGGAGACAAAACACTTGTGGACGAAAGGATTTGATTCGCTGTTTTTGAAGCAGTTCGGGTATGATATCCGGCCATTCATGGATAGTATTTATGCGCCTTACAATGCAGGTCCCCGCTACGATTACATGAAACTGGTATCAAAACTGGTCATCAACAAGTTTTACATCCCTTTCACCGGGAAAGCCCATCAACTTGGATCCATAAGCAGGGTGCAATGTTCCGGGGCTCCTGTCGACCTGATATCTGCGTATGCTTCGGTAGATGTGCCTGAAACGGAAGCCATGCTGTATGAACCCGGTTTTACCAGGATCGTCTCTTCTGCCGCTGCGCTTTCCGGTAAGAAAATAATCTCTTCCGAAACCTTCACCTGTCTCTATGGATGGCCTGCCAAACATTTTCGCAAAGAGCAGACAGCCGATCTCAAACTTGTGTGCGATGCACTTTTTGCAAACGGGGTTAACCAGATTTTCTGGCACGGGATGCCCTACAATCCCATCGGGGTGGACACCAACTATTTTTACGCCACGGTGCATGTCGGCAGGAACGGAAGCCTCGCAAAGGAATTGGCTGCGTTTAATACCTACATGACCAAGGTTTCTAAAATAATGAGGGGTGGAAAGCCCTACACGGATATTGCGGTGTACCTGCCCCTGGAAGATTCATGGATCGCCGGAGAGTATCCGAAGGAACTGCAATTGCCCTGGTCGTGGGGAGCGTACGAACTTCGCTATGAACGATTCAATCCCGAGCTGAAAGGATACCAGCCTTTGTGGATCAATCGTGATTTTCTTGCCAATGCAACAGTTGAAAACAAGGTGCTTAAGGTGAATCACTTGTCTTTTAGGGTGTTGTATGTGGATGCAAAATCGCTGGATGTCGCCACTTTAAGAGTCATGTTGAAACTGGCCGGGCAGGGACTTCCGGTTTGCCTGAAACAAATTCCTGTTCAAAGCGGACATATCCCGGATAAAGAGTTTGACACCCTGTTGAAAAAACTGAGGGCCTGTCCCAGCGTAAGCAAAGATTTTCGCATGCCCCCCGAACAGCCTCCGCTGCTAACCGGCAAGGATATCCCGGGTTTTTATTGCCGTAACAATAGGAAAACCGCAAGTATCTTTTTTGCCAATCCACTCACTGAAAAGCTTACCTACCCGGTTGTCTATGGCCAGTCGTACCAGGATTCGACCATCATGCGGGAGGTTACGCTGAATTACAACGGCAACGCCTATCCTGTAAAGCTTGAGTTTAAGCCTTATCAATCTTTGTTGTTGAAAATCAGTGAGAAAGGGGAGGTTAAATTCAAGGATATTTATTTTATGCCTGAAGTGCCGGTGCGGGAATAAAAGCGTATATTTACATTTTCGGTATTCGTTTTTGGTAAATGCTCCTTCCGGTTTTCCGTCCTCTTTTGTGAGTTTTTCTTAAGCCTTTCTGTAACCTTTCTTTAACCTTTCTCTGACCTTTCTCTAACTTGTCTCCAATATAGGTTCGGTATAGGTTTGATGTCCAACTGA
>CAZVNF010000113.1:0-13247 GCA_964628215.1 uncultured Draconibacterium sp. | reverse complement strand
GGGTGGATTTTTAACAGCATTGTTCGTTACTTGACAAAGGCTAAAAATGAATATTGAATATTGATCAACGAATCTTGAACTTCGAACTTGAAGATTCGTTGTTCAATATTCGATATTCAATAAAAAAAGGGTAAGCCCCTTATATCGCACCGCTCGACCATCATACCCTTGCTTTCTTCCGAACCTGGGGGAGTTAGTTGGGAGCTGGTCGTATAAGACTTACCCGCTGCAAAAATACAAATTTATCAGGCACTTTTAACATGACTGTCGTTTTTTTTGTAAGTTTGCCATGCAACAACAATTAAAACATAATGTCATGGAAGAAAAATCACGCTCTGTAATTACAAACGGAATTTATTTTGGCCTGATCACTGGTGCCGTTTTGATTGTTTTTTCATTGATCATGTTCCTGCTGAATTTATATATGAACAAAGCTGTCAACTGGATTAGCTATGTGTTTCTTATTGCCGGGATGATTTACGGAACACTTGAGTACAGAAAAAAATATTCAAATGGGTTCCTCACATATGGAAAAGCATTTAGTTCGTGTTTCTGGATTGGATTATTTGCAGGAATAATCGCATCGGTATACTTGTATGTTTTTGTCCAGTTTATTTATCCTGGTTTTATCAATGAATTACTGGATCAAATGCGATCTGAAATGCTTAAGAAAAGCCCAGACATGTCCGATGAACAGATAGAACTTGCTGTTTCAATGTCTGCTAAATTCATGTCTCCAGTCATGATGACAATTTGGGGACTGGCTGCTTATACAGCTATCTCTGCAATTATTGGTTTGATCCTTGCAATTTTCCTGAAAAAGGAAGATCCTTCTTTGAATACCACAGTGTAAGCCCCTTTTGATGAATGTCTCTGTTGTAATTCCGCTGTTGAACGAAGAAGAGTCCCTGCAGGAACTGACTGCCTGGATCGATCGGGTGATGCTGGCAAACCACTATTCTTATGAAATACTTTTCGTGGACGATGGCAGTAAAGACCGTTCATGGAACGTCATCCAGGATTTGCAGAAAATCTACCCCAGTGTGAAAGGGATTAAATTTCGCAGAAATTACGGGAAAGCTGCCGCCCTCAACGTTGGATTCATGGCGGCTGCCGGAGAGGTGGTGTTTACCATGGATGCAGATCTGCAGGACAGTCCCGACGAACTTCCTGAAATGTACCGCATGATCATGGAGCAGGGTTTTGACCTCGTTTCCGGATGGAAAAAGAAACGCCATGACCCGGTTTCCAAGACGATCCCAACGAAATTTTACAACTGGTCGGCCCGCCGGATGTCGGGAATCAAGCTGCATGATTTTAATTGCGGCCTGAAAGCCTACCGCAATGCTGTGGTGAAAAGTATTGAAGTTTATGGAGATATGCACCGCTATATCCCTTTTCTTGCTAAATGGGCTGGATTTTCGGCCATAGGGGAGAAGGTGGTGCATCATCAGAAAAGAAAATTCGGAAAAACCAAGTATGGGCTTGACCGGTTCTATAAAGGATACCTTGATCTGGTTACGATCACCTTTACCTCCCGTTTTGGTAAACGGCCCATGCATTTCTTCGGGCTATGGGGAAGCCTGATTTTTCTGGCAGGTCTTGTCATTGCCGGATACCTGGCATATGAAAAATATTTCAACCTTGCCTTTAAAATGACCGAAAGACCCCTGTTTTTCTTTGGATTGCTTGCCATGGTCATCGGAACCCAGCTTTTTGTTGCAGGATTCCTCGGCGAATTGATTTCAAGAAGCTCCTCCGACAGGAATCATTACCTGATTGAGGAGAAACTGGGTCTGGAATGAAAACCCCGTCGAAAATTGTGCTGATCGGATCGGCCCACCCGCTGAGAGGAGGGCTTGCCACCTTTAATGAACGGCTGATCAGGGAATACCGCCGCAAAGGAATGGATGCCTTTATCTACACATTCAGTCTGCAATACCCTTCACTGTTGTTCCCCGGCAAAACCCAGTTTTCATCGGAACCAGCTCCTGAAGACCTCCCGATATTCATTAAAGTAAACAGCATCAACCCGTTTAACTGGATCAAAACAGGGCTCGAGTTGAGAAAACAGAGACCGGATCTGGTCATCGTAAAATTCTGGATGCCATTCATGGCTCCATGTTTTGGCACCATATGCAGGATCATCAGGGGAAACAGGCATTCCAGGGTGATCACCATTATTGACAACCTTATTCCGCACGAACACCGGCCCGGCGACCGGATGCTTTCAGCTTACTGGATCGGGAGTGTTGACGGGTGTGTAGCCATGTCGAAATCAGTGCTTGATGACCTGGAATCATTTGATACATCGAAGCCAAAACTATATTGTCCGCACCCCTTATATGATAATTTCGGTGATCCTGTTCCGAAACAGGAGGCTTTGGAAAGGCTTCATCTTGATCCTGCTTTCCGTTACGTGTTGTTTTTTGGATTTATACGTGATTATAAAGGCCTGGACCTGCTTCTCGAAGCATTTGCGGATGACCGCATGCGCCAGATGAAAATAAAGCTCCTGGTGGCCGGGGAATTCTATTGTGATCCAAAACCGTACGAAGAGATCATAGCAAAACACCAGTTACAGGATATGGTGATCATGAGCAATGATTTTATACCCGACAGCCAGGTGCTGAATTATTTTTGCGCCGCTGATATCGTGGTACAACCCTATAAAAGTGCTACCCAGAGCGGAGTTACCCAGATTGCCTATCATTTCAACAAACCCATGATCATTACGGATGTTGGCGGACTTGCCGAATTTGTTCCCCATGAAAAAGTCGGGTTTGTTGTGAATCCCGATCCTGCTGAAATAGCTTCCGCCATCATAAAGTTTTATGTGGAAAACAGGGAGGATGAATTTTCCGCCAATGCCGTCCTTGAAAAGCAAAAATATACCTGGGAAAACATGGTCAAAACCATTGACAATCTCCTTTGAAAAATATATATTTACCGGGAATTAAACCCGGAGGTACCCATGAGACCTTATGTGCTTGTTATACTGTTGTTTTGGTTGTCATTGCCAACCTTAATCAGTCAAAAAACAGTAATTCTTCAACCCGGTCCTTCTGACGGCATAGATACCTATATCAATAGCGCATTTCCTGATCAGCAGTGGGGAAACAATCCCAACCTGGTTCCCTGTGCCTGGACTTACGAGGGTGTTTTTGGAATCGGCAGGGCCCTTACCCGATTCGACCTGTCACAAATTCCCGCCGATGCTCAAATTCTTGATGCAAGGCTGACACTTTTTTATGACCCAACCGCCGCCTATGGACTACAGTATGGCGAAAATGCTTCCTGTTTTGAAAAGATTACGGAAAACTGGGAAGAAATGGCTGCAACTTGGAATGTTCAGCCTGATATTACTAATGCAGATGCGATATTTCTTGATAAAACGCAGTCTGAATCACAGGATCTTACTGACATTGATTTCACCTCTTTTGTTTCTGACTGGGTACTTCATCCGGAGACCAATTATGGTTTCTCCCACAGGATGGTGACAGAAATCACCTACTGCTGCCTGGTTTATTCCTCCAGCGATCACCCGGATCCGGCCCGGCGGCCGAAACTTGTGGTAACCTATCGCGATTGTGATAAACCTGTTGCCGGATTCTCTTTTTTGGTGCAAATCCCTAAAGTGACATTTTCTGACACATCAGATTCAGCCACTTCCTGGTATTGGGATTTTGGCGACGGGTATTTCTCCAGCCTGCAGAATCCGCAGCATATGTATGCCAATCAAGGGGTGTATGAAGTATGTCTTGCCATAAGTGATTCGTGCGGTTCGGATACCATTTGCAAAAGTGTCCCTGTTTGTGAACTGCCCAATGCCCATTTTTATTATCAATCGAATGCACAATTGGTGTCCTTTCGCGATTCTTCAATTTCACCGCAGGCATGGTTTTGGGACTTTGGCGATGGTTTTTATTCAGACCTGGAGAACCCAGTTCATTATTTTAATGAACCCGGGACCTATTTCGTATGCGAACAAGTGACGAACGCCTGCAATATCGAAACATTTTGCGATTCGGTTACTATTGTTGCAAATGCAATTGAAGATCATGCCAAATCTGCCGGAGTGATTGTTTACCCAAATCCTGCAAATAATATTGCTTATGTGCGGTTAAATGTTCCGAATGTTTCAGCTGTTGCATTTGAACTGTTTACCCTGCAGTGTAAATCTATCCGCCAATGGAGTAAAAAGTGCGACCCTACGCAGGATCCAGTATCGTTGAACCTCGATGGAATACCACAAGGGGTCTATTTCCTGAAGACAAAAATTGAAGGATCAATCCTGTTGAACAAACTGATAATCCTGTAAATTTGCATCAGTTTTATCCGCATAATTTCACTTTACAGTAAATTCATGATAATTCGAAGTAAAGCTCCGTTACGTCTGGGTCTGGCCGGAGGAGGAACTGATGTGGCTCCGTTTTCTGAACTGTATGGAGGCGCCATCCTCAACGCAACGATCAGCATGTATGCCTATGCCTCAATCCAGCCACGAAATGATGGCCGGATCATTTTGAACTCCATGGATAAAAAGGAATTCTATACCCTGGATTCATCAGATCAACTGGCTATCGATGGAAACCTTGACCTGCACAAAGGGATCTATAACAGGATTGTACGCGATTTCACCAAAAAACCACTCTCTTTTGAGCTGTCAACCTACGTGGATGCACCTCCGGGGTCGGGCCTGGGAACTTCATCAACGCTGGTTGTTGCCATTGTCGGGGCTTTTGCCGAATGGCTCAATCTCCCCATGGGAGAGTATGACCTTGCACACCTGGCCTATGAAATTGAAAGAAATGACCTTGGAATGGCAGGAGGGAAGCAGGATCAGTATGCTGCAACTTTTGGTGGTGTGAATTTTATGGAGTTTTTCAAGGAAGATAAAGTTATTGTCAATCCGTTGAGAATCAGGGATAAATACCTGGATGAGCTGGCCCATAACCTGATACTGTATCATACCGAAACAAGCCGCCTCTCTTCAAAAATTATTGAACAGCAGACTAAAAATGTTCTTGCGAAAAATGTAAAGTCGCTTGAGGCAATGCATAAGTTGAAGGATCAGGCTGTTATGATGAAGGAAGCCATCCTTATGGGTGAGTTGGATAAGATCGGGGAAATTCTGGACTTTGGATGGCAGTTTAAAAAAAACCTGGCCGAAGGGGTTTCCAATGATTTTATCGACGAAATTTACTCTGCAGCCATGAAAAACGGGGCAACCGGCGGAAAAATATCCGGTGCCGGCGGCGGTGGTTTCATGTTTTTTTATTGTCCCGGCAATAACCGCTCACGGGTAATCGAAGCCTTACAAAAATTCGGAGGTCAAACAAAGCGCTATGAGTTTACTTCCAAGGGGTTATCGACATGGACAATTTAAAGTAGCGAAATAGCGAGGTAGCGAGGTAGCGAAATGGAGTAGATGCTTTTTTTTTTACCTTTGCGGCATTAAACAGTTTTGCTAATTCACTATTTCGCTACCTCGCTACCTCGCTATTTCGCTACCTAAATATTTATAATATGCGTATCATCGAAGCCATCAGGGATTCTATAGAAGTAAAACAGAGTTTACTTACAAATTCATTTATAATCAGTGAAATCCGTAAGGTCGCCGTGGCCTGCACCAATGCATTTTCCAGGGGGAACAAGGTTCTTTTTTGCGGTAATGGAGGCAGCGCTGCTGATGCCCAGCACCTTGCCGCGGAGTTTTCAGGCCGGTATTATTACGATCGGCCGCCATTGCCCGCAGAGGCACTTCATGTTAACAGTTCATTCATGACAGCTGTTGCCAACGATTACTCTTTTGATGAGGTTTATGCCAGGTTGCTCAAGGGAATTGGCAAGGAAGGTGATGTGCTGATCGGACTTTCCACTTCAGGAAATTCAAAAAATATCATTCGCGCATTTGAGCTGGCCAGGGAACTTGGAATCACCACCGTGGGATTAACGGGGGAAACCGGCGGAAATCTTGCCGGCTTATGCGATTTCCTTATCAACATCCCTTCGGTGGATACACCCCGCATCCAGGAGTCACACATCATGGTGGGGCATATTATTTGTGAACTGGTTGAATCCACACTTTTTCCCAAAGAGGGCTGATTGTGGAGGCCATTGTCCTGGCAGGAGGTTTTGGTACCCGCTTGCAGAAAGTAGTCAGTGAGGTGCCAAAATCGATGGCACTGGTCAATCAACGTCCTTTCCTGGAACATCTTTTTGATTATCTTATACTTCAGGGGGTAACCAAAGTTGTACTCTCTGTAGGCTACAAGCATGAGGTGATTTCCGGTCATTTTGGTAATCAGTATGGGGCATTGTCTGTTCAGTATGCAATTGAAATGGAGCCACTTGGAACCGGTGGCGGGATCAGGCTGGCATTGTGGAAGGTCGATGGCCTCCGCGCCCTGGTCATGAATGGAGATAGCTTGTTCAGGCTGGATTACAGGGCTTTGATGGATTTTCACCTGAAGAAAAAAGCGGATGCAACACTTGCCCTGCGTAAATTGGATGACACCGGCCGGTATGGAAGGGTTTCCATAAACAAGGCCAGGCGCATCACCGGGTTTGAGGAAAAAGGAACGTCGTCTGGCCCCGGATTGATTAATGGCGGTGTGTATATAATTGAAAAGTATTTTCTGCTGGAGCCGGAATTCAGGGGCAGGTTCTCCATGGAAAAGGATTGCTTTGAAAGATATTTCCCGCATTCCAAAATGTATGGCTTTCCGTCGGAAGGCTATTTTCGTGATATCGGCATCCCTGAAGATTACCTTAAAGCACAGCATGAGTTTGCAGCATTTGAAGTTTGACCGCACCTGGACCCTTTTCCTCGACCGCGATGGGGTGATCAACCGCCGCATTGTGGACGGTTATGTGAAAACCTGGGATCAGTTTGAGTTTTTACCCGGCGTACCCGATGCAATGGCAATTTTTGCCGGGGTTTTTGGAAGAATTATTATTGTAAGCAACCAGCAAGGGGTAGGTAAGGGGTTGATGACAGATCATGAGGTGAACGCAATTCATCAGAAGATGATGGAAGAAATAAGCCGGGCCGGGGGAAAGGTTGACGAGGTCTTTTACTCTCCTCATCTTCATGCTGATCGATCGGTCATGAGAAAACCCGGAGTAGGAATGGCATTGAAAGCGCGCAGACATTTTCCGGGGATACGGTTTAAACGGTCTGTTATGGCCGGAGATTCTCTTTCAGATATGGTCTTTGGAAAACGGGCCGGGATGAAAACAGTTTTAATTTCACCTGATGGCAAACTGGCAAAATCATGCCCCCGGCAAATAGATTTTCTATACCCCGACCTGATATCTTTTGCCAATGTATTATAATTATCTTGTGCTACGGGGTATGCCACCACAACCACCACAACAACAACAACAAAGGGGCAAGGGCGAGCCTTGCCCCTACGGTTCACAATATTGTTATTTAAAATTCTGGTTTTGACTCCGACAATTATTCTTCTTTGTTTTCTCGCGTATACGGCACTGCTGTTTGTCATTACATGGTTTACGTCGCGCAAATCAACCAACCGCAGTTTTTTCCTGGGCAATAAATCGTCGCCCTGGTTTGTGGTGGCTTATGGCATGATCGGCGCGTCCATGTCGGGGGTTACGTTTATGTCGGTGCCGGGGTGGGTGGGGACCGCCGGGTTTTCTTACATGATGGTGGTGATCGGCTATGTATTCGGGTACCTGGTAATTGGAAATGTATTGTTGCCGCTCTATTACCGGTTGAACCTCACCTCGATCTATTCCTACCTCGAAACACGGTTTGGGTTCTGGTCATATAAGACCGGTGCATTTTACTTTATCCTGTCACGAACGATCGGAGCCTCCTTCAGAATGTTTTTAGTCGTGAATGTTCTGCAGATTTTTATTTTTGATGCCTGGAATATCCCGTTTTTTGTAACAGTCCTGATTTTTATCGTCCTGATCCTGCTGTATACTTTCAAAGGTGGTATAAAAACCATCATATGGACTGATACCATCCAGACAACTTTCATGCTTTTGTCGCTTATTATGTCGATCTACCTGATTGTAAACAGCATGGGATTGAACCTTTGGGAAATGGGGAACAAGGTTTATGAGAGCAACTATTCAAAAATGATATTCTCTGACTGGAGTGACAAGCGTTTTTTCCTCAAAGAGCTGTTCAGCGGGGCTTTCATTGCCATTGTCATGACCGGGCTTGACCAGGAGATGATGCAAAAGAATCTTAGTTGCCGGTCTTTGCGCGACGCTCAAAAAAATATGTTCACCTTTACCGGGATCATGGTAATCGTCAACTTTGTCATACTTTTCCTGGGGGCATGCCTTTACCTGTTTACGACTGAAAAAGGAATTGCACTGCCTGCCAGAACAGATGACCTGTTCCCCGTTATTGCAATCAACCATCTCGGGCCTCTGGCCGGGCTGGTATTTCTGATCGGGCTCATCTCTGCAGCATATCCAAGTGCCGATGGAGCACTTACCTCTCTAACCACCTCATTCAGTATTGATTTCCTCGGAATTAATAAAAGAAAAGACCTTGGAGAAAATGAAAAAAAACGAATCAGGCAAGCGGTGCATATTGTTTTTGCAATAATCCTTTTGCTGGTAATCGTGTTATTCAGGGCCATCAATGACCGGGCGGTTATTGATAAGCTATTTACCGTTGCCGGCTATACCTATGGACCATTGCTTGGGCTCTTCGCATTCGGGTTATTCACAAAATTTTCTGTACGGGATCGCTGGGTTCCGCTGATTGCACTGCTGTCGCCGGTAATTTGCTTTTTTCTCAGTGAGTATTCTGTTCATATCTTCCGGGGTTACCGGTTCGGATTTGAACTCCTGATTTTAAATGGATTTATTACATTTGTGGGATTGTTTCTTCTCAGGAAAAAGATTCCCTCTCCTTCAGGAGAGGGTTAGGGTGAGGTGAATTTAATTTTATTTAAAATAGTCAATTATGGAAAACTTACGGTTTAGAGCACTGGGTATTGCAATGACACGCAAACAGCACATTGTAACCTTCCCGGATATGAAAGCTTCCGAATATTTTGGCGAACTGACGTTTAACAGGGCTGCCATGCGCGAATACCTTACAGAAGAGGCTTTTAACCAGGTAATGAATTCTATTGAAAAAGGGGAGAAGATCGACCGGAAAATAGCCGATCAGGTGGCTGCCGGTATCAAAGCCTGGGCTATCAGCAAGGGTGCAACGCATTATACACACTGGTTTCTGCCATTAACAGGTGCCACTGCTGAAAAGCACGATGCTTTTGTCGACCCTGTGGAAGGAGGAAAAGGAATTGAAAAATTCAGAGGTAATGAGTTAACCCAGCAGGAGCCCGACGCATCCAGTTTCCCGAGCGGCGGAATCAGAAGTACCTTCGAAGCAAGGGGGTATACCGCCTGGGATCCTACTTCCCCGGCTTTTATCATGGACCGTACCCTGTGCATCCCGACTGTGTTTGTATCCTATACCGGCGAATCACTTGATTACAAAACCCCTTTGCTTAAGGCAATCTACTCGATTGATAAAGCCGCAGTGGATGTATGTCAGTATTTTGATAAAAATATCACGAAAGTGTTTGCCACCCTTGGGTGGGAGCAGGAGTATTTTCTGGTTGACAATGCACTTTTTCTTGCCCGCCCCGATCTTGTTCTTACCGGAAGGACATTGTTTGGCCACTCATCTGCGAAGGACCAGCAGTTGGAAGACCACTATTTCGGTACCATCCCGCAACGGGTGCTTGCGTTTATGCAGGAATTTGAATATGAAGCCCACCGGCTGGGCATTCCTGTGAAAACCCGTCACAACGAGGTGGCGCCCAATCAATTTGAATGTGCACCGGTGTTCGAGGAGGTGAACCTTTCCATCGACCACAATCAGTTGATGATGCATTTGCTTGATAAAATAGCCATGCAACATGATTTTACTGTGTTACTGCATGAAAAACCGTTCAGCGGAGTGAATGGCTCAGGGAAGCACAACAATTGGTCGCTGGCAACAAATACACATGAAAATTTACTTTCGCCGGGGAAAACACCCAAAGAGAATCTTCGATTCCTGGCTTTTCTTGTTAATATTCTTAAAGCGGTCCAGGAGCATGCAGATATGATCAGGGCGATCATCGCCTCTCCTGGTAACGATCACCGGCTGGGTGCCAATGAAGCTCCTCCGGCGATTATTTCAGTGTTTATCGGCACCAAGCTTACAGAAATGCTGGATGCTATTGAAATCGCTGACAAACATACCCTTACCAGCCAGGAAAGGGACCATGATTTATTGAAAAATTTGCCGAAGATCCCTGAAATATTACTGGATAATACCGACCGTAACCGTACATCCCCCTTTGCCTTCACCGGTAACAAATTTGAGTTTCGTGCGGTAGGATCTGCGCAAACCTGCGCCCCGCCAATGATTGTGCTAAATCTCATTGTGGCTGACCAGCTTCGGAAGTTCAAATCAGAGGTGGATGCCCTGATTGCGAAAAAAATCGGGAAGGAAGATGCACTTTTTCTGGTAATAAAAAAGTATATCAAAGAATCAAAAAAGATCAGGTTCGAAGGAAATAATTATTCGGATAGTTGGGTGAAAGAGGCTGCAAAGCGTGGCTTGTCAAATCATAAAACCACACCTGAAGCGCTTAAAGCTTATGTGGATAAAAAATCAACCGATCTTTTTGAACGAAACAATGTTCTGACGAAAAGGGAAATGATTGCGCGTCATGAGATCAGTTTGGAAAATTATACAAAAAAAATTCAGATTGAATCCCGGATACTGGGCGACCTGGCAGGAAATCATATAATTCCCGTGGCAATCCGTTACCAGAACACGCTGATTGAAAATGTGAAAGGACTCAAGCAGGTTCTTGATTTGAAAACCTATGGGAAACTTTCTCAGAACCAAATGGAAACGATCACTGAGATTTCTGAACATGTTGATAAAATAAAATCCTTTGTGAGCGAGATGATCGATGCCAGGAAAGTGGCAAACCAGTTGCCCGATCCCGAGGAAAAAGCTTTCGCCTACTGCAATAAAGTACTGCCCTATTTTGAAAGGATCAGGCAGCATGCGGATAAACTTGAACTTTTGGTTGATGATGAATTGTGGCCTTTGCCGAAATACCGTGAACTCTTATTTACACGATAAAGCTATGAAAATGAATAAATACATCGCCGTCGCCATATTGCTGCAATTATTCATGGGTTGTGCTGTTTTCAGCCAGATTAATGTGGTACATATAGATAATAATGCGGCCCCTCAAACCAAAGACGGAATATTTTATTCCCTTCCGCGAACAGTGGTGAAAATTGAGGTGAAAATTGACCGTATCGAGAACTATAAAGGACCTTATGCCGATTTCGCTCTCAGGTATCTTGGCCTGAAAAATGTGGTTTCAGAAAATTCTATTGACTACAGGATCAGCGGAATTTCCATAACAACGTATCCCGAACCTGACCCGGAACAGTATTATTTTGTTGAGTTGGGTGAAAAGGCATCAAAAGGGGAGAAGGCTGGTTTACTCAGCCTGAGTGATGCCGGAATATTCCTTGGAACTCAGCCCGATAAATTGGATGGATCCGGTATTTTGACGCCCCTGGCAGTGCCGCCGGCTTCTGCCCCTGAAGCAGAGAAAGATGCTTTTGGGGAACTGTTTAAATATTCAGCCGATGTGAGTGTTTTCGAGAAGGTGGATACCATTATCCGGAAAATAAACATCGATACCATGACGGTTGAGCGCCAGTACTACAAAAGGACGATGGTTGAAAAATCTCCGGAACAAAAAGCCAAAGAGGCTGCCGACTATATTTCCAAGATCAAGGAGAACCGGTTTAACCTGATCAGCGGCAGCCAGGAGGTAAATTATAATAAGGAGACCCTGGAGTACATGGACGACCAGTTAAACCGCATGGAGAAAGAGTACCTGAAACTATTCACAGGCATAAGTTTGCACAAGAGTTTGACATTTAGTTACAAATACATCCCGGTAACCAACCAGATCAATACGGAAATTCCGATTTTTAAATTTTTAAGGTCAAAAGGAGTGATCGATCTGGATGAGCCGGGAGGCAAAGTGATTACCATTAAAATTCAGCGCGTCGGGAATACCAATACAGTTGCGAATTACCTGAAAAAAGCAGAAAAAGATTCCAAAGTACAGGGGTTTTCTTACCGTATTCCTGAACTGGCGCGGGTAACCGTGAAATTGGATGAAAATACCCAGGAAGAAACACAGTGCCTGGTTTCACAATTGGGCGTTGTGACCAATCTGCCGGCAAGTAATTGGAAAGTTCAATTTTATATTGAAACTGGTGGAATTAAAGGATTGGAAATTCAATAGCTGGCTTTTCTTATTTTAACCAGAGTCTCCAGCAGGTCTTCAAGGTAATCAATTTGCAGCATGTTGGCTCCGTCTGATTTTGCATTGGCCGGATCGGGATGGGTTTCCAGGAATATCCCATCACTTCCCACAGCGATTGCAGCCCTGGCAATGGTTTCAATCAAACCGGGTCGCCCGCCTGTTATACCTGATACCTGGTTGGGTTGCTGAAGGGAATGGGTAACGTCAACAACTACAGGCACCCCGTTAGCCTGCATCTCGGGAATATTTCTGAAATCCACAATCAGGTCGTTGTACCCGAATGTAGTTCCACGTTCGGTAAGCATGATTTGTGAATTGCCTGTTTGAAGGACCTTCTGAACTGCAAACTTCATCGATTCAGCTGAAGCAAACTGTCCTTTTTTAATGTTTACGATTTTTCCGGTTTTTCCGGCAGTTACCAGCAATTCCGTTTGACGGCAAAGAAATGCCGGGATCTGCAACACATCCACATAGTCTGCTGCCATTAATGCCTGCTCTTCGGTGTGGATATCAGTAAGCACCTGGATTCCCAGAGTTTTGCCAACCTGTGCGATCAGTTTCAGCGCTTTTTCCTGACCGATCCCTGTAAAGGAATCAATGCGGGAACGATTGGCTTTCTGGTAAGAGGCTTTAAAAATAAATGGAATTTCCAGCCGGTCGGTGATCTTTTTTATATGAAGGGCAATCTCCATAGGCATCGTCTCATTTTCAACCACACACGGCCCGGCAATCAGAAAGAAATTGCGCTCCTTATTATTTTTTAATTCAGAAAAAAAATTGATGTCCTGCATTTCTTATATTGTTTGCATTATTTGCATTATTTACATTGCTTACATTGCTTACATTGCTTACATTGCTTACATTGCTTACATTGCTTACATTCAA
>CAZVNF010000112.1:1972-13255 GCA_964628215.1 uncultured Draconibacterium sp. | reverse complement strand
TTACGGTAACTGCAGAGCTTTCTGTGTCAGTACAACCGCTGGAATTGGTTACTGTGACAGTATAAGTACCTCCAGAATTTACGTTAATGGCAGCAGTGGTGGCTGTAGTTGACCATAGATAGTTTGTTCCGCCCGAAGCAGTCAAAACTACAGATCCACCCTGGCAGAAAGTAGTGGGTCCGCCCGGGGTGATCACAGCAGTCGGAATTAAAGCCGCTGTGCAGGTTCCCTGAAAAGTAATATTATCCAGGTACATGTTATTCCCGTTTAAACTAACACCACGAAACATGACCCTGTTCGTCCCGGCCGGCAAGGCATAACTTTTTGCAGCCCATTGCCCGGCTGTCGGAACAAATGCAACCATAGAGGTACCGCCTGTGTTTAAAGGGCCACTAACGCCTCCAGGGTAGGTTGTTAACAGAAGATAAGTAGCTCCATTATCTGTTGAATACCAGAGTTCCAGCTTGTCTATCTGGGTGGAATATGTCGCGTAAGCGTGATCGAATCTCACAATTGGGTCTGTCAACCCAGATAAATTTAATTCCGGTGATATCAGATCGAAGTTACCTGAAACCTGTGTAAAGAAATTTGCCATGGCCGACCCGGCTCCCATACCATACCCGCTTGCAGATGATGAACGAGCCCAGGGCAGGCCTGCATATGACCAACAGACAGGCGGGAACAGCGTGCTCTCGAAGTCATTTAAATATGGATACAGTGTATTGGAAACACATTGTGTTGCTGCTGAAGCATTTGTCCCGATTGAATACGTTGGTGTACTACCATTGACCGACCATGCTCTGTAATAGTAAGTTGTTGCCGGGCTTAATCCGGCGTTGTGGTTATACGTGGTTCCTGATCCATTGTAGATAACTGTTCCTCCATTAGTTATGGAATTTCCGGCAACATAGGATCCCGATGGCGTCCCAAACGTATTGGTGGTGTTGAAGGCCACCATAACATTATCGGAAACAGCATTTCTGACCCAATTCAAATTGATTTGCGATGAACTGAAAGTGCTTGCCATAAACCCCGATGGTGGCACCGGGGTTCCAGCTGCGATATAGGTGATTCGAATGTTGGGACGGTTGGCACTGAGAGTTCCTGATAATGCATTTACAGTCGCAAAGTCATCACCCTGCCAGGTTTCGTGCGTGGCTGTATATGGGCCAGAATACCTGAAAGTCGGATAGGTAGATGCTCCGATTCCGCCAAAATTGGTTTCACACAAAACAATAATCTTTGTACCTGTAACTGTCAGCACATAATCAGCGATATCAATTGTTTGCCATCCTGCTGATGCAAAACTTAACGTTCCGCTGTAAACCAATGTCGCATTGGTTTTCATCGTAGTCCAGGAAATTGAGCTGAGTGTGGTTGATGACGTCGCTTTAAGGTATATCTTAACCGGGCAGTTTAATGCTTTGGCAGTGCCGACATACCATCCCAAAGATGTAATCAATGATGAGGAAACCAAGCCGGTGTATACTGCGGCCGATCGTTCATAACCGTAATACATGCCAAAGGGCTGTTTCTGCGTGCTTATACCTGTTCCGATTTCGAGGACGGTTTGTGCTGACAGCAATTGGCAAAAAAAAATGAATGCCAGTAGCAGTGTCGTCTTTTTCATCGTGTGGCTGTATTGTTTTAATTATTTTTTTCTCCTTGTTTTCAGAACACTCGTGAATTAAGAAAACCTTGAAGATCAATTATTTCATCAAAGATAAGAGTGAACTTTTCATGAATCAATTGTTGAAACCCCCATCTTCATATTACGTAAAACCGGAACATCAATAGTCCGAAGGAAACACATCGCACTGTATATCAATCAGTAAAACACAACCAATGTCGTTTGGAACTTACGCCAGAACAGTGAGCCCAAAATTGCATCCTGCGGATTCAATTAAAGAAATATAAAGATACGGTCATGCAAATCCTTAAGAGCCATGACGTGAAGACATCTGGGAATCAATGGATATCAAACCCCACACTGGTGAGGTGTTCCCAGAAACGGGGATAAGATTTAACGACGAATTCCGGATTCAGAATTCTGATTTTTCCTGTTTTCAAAACAAGTGGGGCCAGGGACATTGCAGTACGATGATCTTTAAAGGATTCGAAGGTCAAATCCCCAGGGAAGTTCGGTTTGGCAGGCTTTATCTCGAGTGTGGTAATAAGGGTTCCTTCCCGTGAAAATGTGACTTGCCCGCCAAATTTCTCAATTTCACTTTTCATGGCTCTCAACCGGTCAGTTTCTTTAATCTGGAGACTTTGTACTCCTTCAAACCTTCCACGAATACCTATTCCTGCGCAGGTAACAATTACCGCCTGGGCAATATCCGGGTAATCGGTAAAATCAAAATAAAAACCATCAATTTTCTTTTTTGTTTTAGTTAACCGAATGCCCCGATCTGTGAATTCGGTCATGATTCCGAAATTGTGATAAATAACAGGTAAAACAGAATCTCCCTGAAGGCTGTCAAACCGCAATCCTGTTAATTCGAGATCAACTTCATCAGCAAATACAGCTGCCTCATACCAAAACGCTGCTGCCGACCAGTCTGATTCAACAGTATAGTCATGAGTTGTATATGCACCTGCCCCAATGTGAATTCTTGTTTTCCCCTGTTTTACCTTTGATCCGAATAATTGCATCAGCTGAATGGTCATTTGTGCATAGGGCAATGATACCTGTTTCCCTTTTAAATGAAGAATAAGTCCATCGGGAAGATAAGGCGCAATGAGTAACAAGGCAGTTGTAAACTGGCTGCTGACGCCAGAATCAATGGTTACTTCACTACCGGATAAATTGCCGCCCTTAATTAATAAAGGCAGATAGTCCGGCTTTGATAGAAAATCAATTGAAGCACCCAGGTTTTTCATAGCCTCGGCGAGTATGCCGATTGGTCGTTGCTTCATGCGTTCAGAACCGGTTAACAGCCATTTCCCGGGCATCATTGATAAATATGCAGTTAAAAACCGTACAACAGTTCCTGCATTGCCGGCATCAAGTTCTGTAACTTTTTTTCGTGGATTACCATGTAAAATGATCTCAAGAAGTTTTTGCAGCAACAAAGTATCATCGGCATCTGATAAGTTATTAATCTTGAAATCATGGCCACATAACGCCCTGATCATGAGCAGCCGGTTGCTGATGCTCTTGGAGGCCGGAAGCTGAATACTCCCCTTTAAAATTTTATCTGGTTTGCTTATGACAATTGATTTCATAGATTTGAAAGTTGCTCCGGTCCTTCCAGTTTAAACATCGTGAAAGGGATTATGTATGGTTGCATTGTAATACTTTATAGCTTCCAGAATTTCCTCTTCTTCACAGGAAACGTTAATTATCGCCCGGCCAGGCTTTGCAAGCAGTGTAAATTGTATATGCCCCTGCTGTCTCTTTTTATCATGCCTCATTATTTTCATAACAGCCGGTATTTCATCCGGTTCCAGGCGATAACGGGCAAACCCCTCATCGAGATATGCCACTATGGCCTCTATGTCGGATGGTAACAGATCTGCTTTCCTGCCCGACAGATACACAGCAGCGATCATGCCTGCTGCCACTGCCTCTCCATGCAGAAGGGGTTTACGATGCAACTGCTGTGAATGACCCTCCATCGCATGACCGATTGTATGGCCAAAATTAAGCACTTTGCGCTGTTTCCTTTCCCGGTAATCCTGCATGACCATTTTGTTTTTGTATTTCACGGCGGCGGTTATCAGCTTAAGCCAGATTCCGTTTTCAACAGGAAGTTTCAGGAGTTCACTCACCGGATGTTTTATAATCCAGCGCCACAAAACGGCATCACTGATAAGGATACTTTTAATAATCTCCGCCAGACCCGACCTAAGGTGATCATCAGGTAATGATTTCAGAAACCCGGGAAATATAAACACAGCTTTCGCCGCATGGAAAAAACCAACCTGGTTTTTTATACTGCCCAGGTTCACAGCAGTTTTACCCCCAATGGATGCGTCAGCCTGCCCCACGAGCGAAGTGGGAATATTGATATAGTTAATTCCACGCTGGTATCCGGCAGCTACAAAACCACCCAGATCACTTACAACACCCCCTCCCAGGTTGATCAAAACACTGGAACGACCAGCTCCTGACTCCAGCAGTTCATTCCAGATTTTTTCAGCATTTTCAAGTGATTTGGCAGATTCTCCTGCCTCTGTTTCAATCACATGAGCCTGACGAGCCATAGCTGATTTGGCCAGGAGCAGGTGAAGGCAGTGTTGTTTTGTATTCGAATCAACAAGGATAAAGATACCGGATGGATGAAGTGAGGATAACAATGGATCGACAGAAGACAATACTTCATTTCCAAACCAAATCGGTGTGCGGTCGGTGGTGATGATTCTGTTGATAATTTTCATCAGTCGGTTTTCGGAACAGTTTAGTGAAAAGCAGCCATAAGGAGACTAATATCCTGAAATGGAAGATTATATGATTTGCTAATAAACTGATTGGTAAGGATTCCGTTATATATATACACACCCTGCCTGACTCCGTGATCCCGTTTAAGGAGGTTTTCGATACCACCTTCGGAACCAATGTCAAGAATGATGGGAACAATGATATTATTCAATGCCAGAGACGCCGTATGGGGAACTTTCGAGGGAATATTGGGCACAGCATAATGTGTTACACCATGCACTTTGAATACCGGCGATTTATGTGTGGTTGGCCTTGAGGTTTCAAAGCATCCCCCCTGGTCAATGCTAACGTCAATTGCCACGGCACCGTCTTTCATTTGCCTGATCATTTCTTCGCTTATAATGCAGGGAGTCTTACCCTCGCGTGAGTGGATAGCTCCAATAAGCACATCCGCAGTGCGAAGCGATTCAATCAATGCCTTTGGGTGTAAAATGGATGTAAAGACCCGCATGCCGAGATTGCTTTGCAACCTTCGCAAACGATACACTGAGTTGTCAAACACTTTGACAAGGGCGCCGAGGCCGATGGCCGAACGTGCAGCAAATTCCCCTACTGTGCCGGCACCGATAATTACCACCTCTGAAGGGGTAATGCCTGTGAACCCCCCGAACATTACACCATGGCCGAAATCAGAGCTTGCAAGGTAATCAGCAGCAATAAAAACAGAGGTACTGCCGGCAATTTCACTCATTGCACGAATGATCGCCAACTGATTTGTTTTATCCCGGATGGTCTCAAAAGCAAGTGCAGTAACTTTTTTTGAAAGCAGAGCCCTGAAATACTCTTCGCATTGCATGGCCAGCTGGATCGCAGAAATAACAGTTTGTTTGGGTCTCAGCATCTCTATTTCCGAACGGTTAACCGGTCCGACTTTTAAAATGATGTCTGCCTTATATACTTCTCTTGGCGAATAAACCACCTGTGCCCCGGCTTCACTATACTCATGATCGGTAAAATGAGCGGTAACGCCGGCCCCGGCCTCAATCATCACCTGGTGCCCGTTACGACACAACAGCGCCACCCCGTCGGGGGCAAGAGACACCCTGTTCTCCTGTACCGATACTTCTTTAGGTACGCCGATCAGGAGATTGCTTGCCTGCCGGGCTATCTCAAGCATCTCTTCCTGAGGCATCAACCGCTCAACCGGTGACATACGGATATAATCGGGACGCGGATCTTCCATAATGTTGAAAATTTAGACGAAGATACAAATAAAATGGCGAAATGGCGAAATGGCGACAACGTCATCCGATCCGGCTGATTTTACGCAGGGCTTCCTCATCTAGGATCTCCAATTCATGATCGGAGATTTTCACAAGTCCTTCTTTTTGGAAATCACGTAAAATTTTCACTGCACTTTCACGCGACATGGCTGAAAGTTCGGCGAGTTCAAACCGGGAAACAATCATGGGGAATTTTAATTGCCCGAAAATATCATCATACAGGTAGAGTAAAGCATCAGCCATCCTGCCAGGCATCTGTTTTTGTGTAAGAAAGATCAAACGGTTGTAAACAGAAAGGACATCATGGCTGAAATCCTTGAGAAACGCCTCCGCAAAAGTATGGTTGCCTTTCAGAATTTCTTTAAAGACCTGAAGGTTGATAAAACAAACAGAAGAATCAATCAGCGCAGTTATTGAAAAATGATGTCGCTGATCATAGTAAATACCCGGTCCTCCTATAAAACTGGTTGGTTTTACAATCCTTAAAATTGCCGACCGGCCCTCAATACCTTCGATATATAGTTTGGCAAGGCCACTGTTTACCGAAAGCACATGCGACATAAACGTTCCCTGCTTTTTAATTGTCTCCCCGGCATTAAAATTCACATGAATCTTGTTGGCATCCACGTATTGTAATTCTTCATGGTTCAGCAAAGAAAAAAGAGAAGACATGCACTGGCAACCAACACAACTGTGGAGGGTTTTATCGAAATACTCAGACATCCTTGGTTTGTTAGACAATTGAGTCCATAAAATTAATTTAAAATTGACATATATCAACTTTTTTCAATGTTTAATTCCACTTATAACGCTTAATATATTCATTTCAAAGTGTCAAAATTGCCTGTGTATATGGCAATTTATGAATATATAACAAAGTAGTTTTGACAAACTGAATCTATGAAGCTTTAAGACTATGAAACGTCCTTCATCAAACCGCAGAAACTTTCTCAAACTGGGTATAGCAGCCGGGGCTACCGCCCTGATCGCCAGTGGAGAAAACGTTTTATCCGCTTTATCGGCACCGGAAAACAAAGAGACCGGAGAAAAAATAAAACTGCTCACACCTGACGGAAAACTAGTTGAAGTAGACAAAGGACATGTGTGCTGTCAGCCAGCCGGAAATATCGAGGCAAGAGAAGGATTACCGAATAAAAAAATGGTTATGGTTATTGACCTGGCAAAATGCAGAAATGCCAGAAAATGTTTGCAGGGATGTCAGACAATGCATTTTCTCCCTCCTCAAATGGAATGGATCAAATTTTACCTGATGCGCGACTCAGAGGAGATGTCGCCCTATTGGTTTCCAAAACCATGTCTGCACTGCAACAACCCGCCATGCGTTAAAGTGTGCCCTGTAGGAGCAACGTTTAAACGGTCGGACGGTATTGTACTTATAGATAATGACCGGTGTATTGGATGCAAATTCTGCATGGCTGCCTGCCCCTATTCATCAAGGGTATTTAACTGGGAAGAGCCAAAAATGAACAACAGCAATGATTCCCGTGTGTATTCTCCCGAAACCAGTTCCCCACCTAAAATTGGAACTGTGAGCAAATGTGATTTCTGTCCCGACATGGTGAGGATCGGCGAATTGCCCAACTGTGTTAAATCCTGCCCGAATGGAGTATTTTATTATGGTGATAAAAATGAAGATGCTGTTACCAATGGAACCGATACAGTAAGGTTCAGTGAACTGATCGACAGCCGTGCAGCCTATCGCTTTATGGAGGAACTGGGAACCGAACCCAGTGTATATTACCTGCCTGCCGTTGACCGGGCATTTGATTACAAAGTCGGGTTTGAAGGATTAAGCGATGAAGAAATTGCCCTGTATAAAACTGAAGCCAAAATAACTGAATAACCCGAATTATGTACGAGGACGACAAAACACAACAAAATCTCCACGCCTTTAAACCTCATTTGGAGAAAATGAGTAAAACAGGGGTTGCCCTGATAGTATTTCTCCTGCTGGTAATCGGTTTTGGCTTGTATGCCCTGTATGTCCAGATAGCTGACGGGCATGTTGTTACCGGCATGCGTGACAATGTTGTATGGGGGTTATATATTGTCAATTTCATCTTTTTTATAGGGATCAGCTATGCCGGAGCGTTGATTTCCGGGATACTTCACCTGCTTAGGGTTCCCTGGCGTACACCCATCATCAGGATGGCCGAAATGATTACCGTAATTTCAACTATGATTGGGCCTGCCTATATACTATTATGCATCGGAAGGCTCGACAGGTTGCCTAACCTGTTACTTTTCGGCAGGATACAATCCCCGATCATATGGGATGTTATCGCCATTACAACGTATTTATCAGGAAGTATTATTTTTCTTTACCTGGCCATGATCCGTGATCTGGCCATACTCCGCGACAACCCGGTAAAAACCGCCAGATGGAGGAATCCTGTTTACCGTTTTTTGTCTGTTCGTTATAAGGACACCTCCAAACAAAAGGAGTTGCTGAACGTGGCTACCGATCTGTTATCGATTGTAATCATACCACTTGCCATCCTGGTCCATTCGGTACTTGCATGGATTTTCGGGATGACACTCCGGCCGGGTTGGCATAGTACCATCTTTGCTCCGTATTTCGTTATTGCAGCAGTTTATTCAGGTACGGGCGTTCTGATCGTAGTCATGTGGGTATTCCGGAAGGTCTATCACCTTGAGTCTCAAATCACCAAGATACATTTCAATTATCTTGCCATTATTATGATCATCCTGGGCGCAATGTATGGATATTTTACTTTTAGTGAATACCTCACAAGCTGGTATGGATCCATCAAATGGGACATGGAAGTTCTTTACCGGTTATTTAACCCCAGTGAATACTGGCACCTTTTCGTTTTTGCCGTTTTCATCGGCGTATTGCTGCCCATCATCATTGTTACAGTTCCAAAATTCCGCAACATCAATTCAATTGCTTTTGCTGCAGCAATCGCTGTACTTGCCCTGTGGGTTAAACGATACCTGATCATCATCCCCACCCTGGAAACTCCATTACTGCCAATGCATGACCTCCGGCCGGAATATGTCCAATATTCAGCTACCTGGGTTGAATGGGCATTGACATTTGCAGGGATAGCACTATTCATTTTGCTGTTCTATCTTTTTTCCAAATTCATTCCTATTATCCCGATAGTTCGCAGTGGTGAGGAAAAGGACTATTCCCGCCTGAGGAAAATAGTTTTTGAAAAACAGATGAAAAAGGTCATCAGACAGAAAAAAAACAGTAATGTTATCACAGCCGGGATCATTACTTTGATTCTTTTTTCTTCCTTGCCAGGAGTTTTTGCACAGCATGAAGATAAAATTCAGCCACTGCTGAAACTGGAGTTTTTCAGTATCGACTCCGTCAACACTCTCACCGCCACATTAAAGACTAAGATCGATGGGAAGTTTACCCCACTCAGCGAAATGGAGATTAATTTCAGATATTTCCGTGCGGATGCAGCGACAGACCTGGGTTCAGCCACTACAAATTCCAAAGGTAAAGTGTCGGTGCCTGTTACCGATGAGATTCTCTCAACAGGTGGCGATAAAGGTGTATTCTCCTTTGAGGCTTCTTTTGCAGGACTGGATAACTATGACAAAGCCGCAGCAACTACATCTGTGAGGCCCTTGCGGATGAATATTTCATTTTTCCAGGAGGCAGATCAGAAAATGGCAAAAATCAAAGCATTTGAACTTGGGCCTGACAACCAATGGGTTTCGGTAGAAAAACTTGACGTTGTGATTTACGTTCCCAGAACTTTCAGTTTACTTAAAGTCGGGCAGGCCACCATCGGGAATGGCGTGTCAAATCTTGAATTTCCTACTTCCATCCCCGGAAACGAACTGGGCTATCTGCGCCTTTTGGCCAAAGTTGAGGATAATGAACTTTATGGCAATGTGGAAGCAAGCGGCACCATTAACTGGGGAAAACCATTACCACGGGAAAAAAGTGTCAATCGGGGCCTTGGTGACACCAATGCGCCACTTTGGATGGTATACACCCTTATCGTGTTACTGTCGCTGGTGTGGTTCCATTACATGTATGTTATCTTTACTGTTTTTAGAATTCGTAACTTGGGCAAATCATAATTTTTCAAAACTCATATTTATTCACAACAATTAAAAATAGAGATTCTATGAAATCAAACCGAATCAGGTTAATCGCAATTTCAGCAGGGATGCTGGTTGCATTTTCATTTTCAACTGCAGTAAATGCACAAACGGCCGGAGGCTGGAATATCCCCGCAAAATTCAAAACGACTAAAAATCCGGTAGCGGTAAATGCAGGAAGTGTAGCCGATGGCAAAGACCTGTATAACAAACATTGTAAGTCCTGCCATGGGGCCAAGGGATTGGGTGACGGGCCAAAAGCTTCAACATTGGATGTTTCCTGCAGTGATTTTTCCACAAAAAAATTCCAGGGCCTGGCCGATGGTGAAATTTTCTTCCAGATTTCTGAAGGTAAAGGCAAAATGCCTGCTTTCAAGAAAAACATTCCCGAAGACAACTCACGTTGGGCAATTGTAAATTATATGAGGACCATGGCAGCAAAATAAGGAGGTTAACTATGTCACACGAAAATCAGGATCAATCGGCCGGCATCAGGGAATTAATCAGCACGGTAAATTCCCTTGAATTGAGGATTGGAATGATAGAAAAACGATTGGACATTGCCGTTCAGGAATTGGCATCGGCTCAGCCGGCCCGTTACCAGCCTGAACCTGTTAGTAACCAGGATGAGGAAGAGGTACAGGTCGACAAGGGATTAATTGAATCGAACATCTTTGAATATGGTCTGGCCTGGTTCGGCAGTCTGGTATTGCTTTTCGGCATTGCTTTTCTGTCAAACTTTGCCAGAAATTATCTGAATGGCCCGCTGGCAAGTTTGGTAGGTTATGCAGCTGTTGCCGGTGTGTTTTTTCTGAGTTGGTATCTTAGGAATTCATTCACACACCTTTCATATATGCTGAATCTCAGCGCCCATTTGCTGGTTTATTACATTACCCTGCGATTGTTTTTCTTTATAGGCCAACCAGTAATTCCGGTGAAGCTGATTGTTATATTCCTGCTTCTTGCCGTGGTAGGCGTACAGTGTTACCTTGCCATGCGGCAGAATTCAGAATTACATGCGGTAATCGCAATAATTTTATCCCTGGGCACCGCACTGTTTGCAGATACATCGATGATCAGTCTCCCTCTGATCACCGTTACTGCCGGATTTTCAGTCTTTCTTCTAATGAAAAAGGGCTGGTGGCGACTCATGCTGGTTTCCCTGGTACTGGTTTATGCAGCGCAAAGCATCTGGCTGCTAAACAACCCGATCATGGGCAATCCGCTGGGGGCATTTGCCACACATCCGTTCAACCTTATCTGCCTGCTGATTTACGGTACTATTTTTTCCCTGGTGGCTGTAATCAGGCACGACGAAAAATTCCCAACCAGTATTTTCCCTGCTACAATTCTCATCAATGGCCTTTGCTTTTCTCTCGTCATGCTGTTTGTCGTTATATCTTTCTATACTGACAGTTACGTTTGGATATTCAGCCTTATTTCTGCAGGCTGTTTATTCTATTCCATATTTTTAAAATACAGGACCGACCGTATATTCGACCC
>CAZVNF010000112.1:0-1872 GCA_964628215.1 uncultured Draconibacterium sp. | reverse complement strand
ACCCTTCAAACCGATATGATCAGAAACGCCTACCTGATCACTTTGTTTTTCACCATGCTGTTTGCACTCTACCACATTGTGCCCAAACAATACGTCACACTCTCCTGGACCTGTGCCGCGGTATTTTATTTTATCATGAGCCTGATCCTTAAGAACATTAAATATCGTTGGATGGCGATTGCTACTGTTCTGTTTACGGGTTTTTACCTGTTCTTTGTTGATTTTTCAAATCTGGAAACAGGGTACCGGGTGCTTGCATTTCTTTTCCTTGCCGTCATTTCTCTTGGTGCCTCCATTTATTTCACAAAGAAAGTGAGAAAAAAAGCTCAGTCTGTGGCTGAATAAAGGGGTTGCGTAAAAATACGCAGCAAGATCAGGCAATACGGCGCTTGAAACGCCCCTGCCGGTTGTTGTAATTTTACATCATCAAAACAACAACAACTAACCCTAAAAAAACAAAACCATGAAAACAACAAAAATCACCACCGTCCTCAGTCTTGTAATGTTTTTTACCGCAGTAGCATCCGCCTTTGCCGCCGGAAGAGATAAACTTACCAACCAGCAAACCGTATATGGTATCCGCCACCAGGTAAATGTGATCATTGCAAATGAAAAACCACTCTGCAACACTTATTTGATTGAAATCCGCGATGGACAGGGACAACTTATTGCTCCTGCCCAGCGCTATGTAAGTGGCATCACCAAATACACTTTTAACGAGCGTGGCCCGGCATCAGGCGTAAGAGTGGCATTGCTTAAAAGAGCCAATTTCGGCGACCATTATATCTGTGAATATGAACTATTTACCACACCTGTGTATGTAACTGGTCCGTTTCTTATCGGACAAACCTACCGCTTCGATCTTTTCCCCTCATTCGTGCCAAATAAGGAATAATCACGAGAACTAAATGCTTAAACAGCAAAGCCGCCTCATTCAAATGGGGCGGCTTTGTTATTATTCAAGTACCTGTTAATAAGTCAAAAACAAATCAATCTTTCATTTTCCCCGGTGATAAAAACTTTAATACACTCACCAGGAAGCAACCCTTCTATCAAATCAGGCCATTCCATAAAACAATAATCGCCAGAGTACAGGTAATCTTCATAACCAATGTCAAAAACCTCTGTAGTGTTTCTGATGCGATAAAAGTCGAAATGAAAAACAGATTCCCCTTCGCGTGTCTTATATTCATTGATTATGGAAAAAGTCGGGCTTTGAACAATATCCGTCACCCCAAGTTCATGGCAAATCGCTTTGATGAAGGTGGTTTTCCCCGCTCCCATCGAACCGTAAAAAGCAAATATCCTGCCATCAGGATACAAAGACAACAACTCCTTTGCTGCCGGAACCAGCTCCGCCTCTGTTTTGATAATTAATTCCATACCTCCTTTTCCGGCTTACTTCGGCTTTAACGTTACAAATGGAATCAACACCTCCTCCATCGAAATTCCGCCATGCTGAAAAGTATTCTTGTAGTAATTCACGTAGTAATTAAAATTATTGGGATATGCAAAGAAATCATTGCTGCGGCAAAATACATAAGAAGAATTGACCGAGTTTTTCGGAAGGAAAATATCAGCCGGGTTCCGGACCTCAAAAACCTCGTTGTGTTCATATTTTAACGCCCTGCCTGTTTTGTAGCGCAGGTTGGTATTGGTATTGCGGTCGCCGAGAATCTTTACAGGATTGTCAACCCGTATTGAACCATGATCGGTTGTAATGGCCACATTCACATCTTTTTCTGCCAGGTATTTCAGAATCTCGATAAGCGGCGAATGCTGAAACCAGCTTACAGTAAGTGAACGGTAAGCCTTTTCATCATCTGCCAGTTCACGGATAATCTCCATTTCAGTGCGGGCATGCGACAGCAT
>CAZVNF010000111.1:0-13338 GCA_964628215.1 uncultured Draconibacterium sp. | reverse complement strand
CGCTACCTCGCTACCTCGCTACCTCATACGTCCATATTATACTGTATCACCATCTCCATGCTTCCCAGTTCAAGCGCTACCAGGTTTCCGAATCCGTCTTTACCTGAAATATAAGGCCCGTTGTCGAGATCGATGAATTTGTAAAAGTTGTTTTTGATCGATTGCACAATCAGTTCCATATTTACCGGCACATGCCCGTGAATGATGCGTCTTCCGCCGATTTTTTCAGGTTTGATCTCGTATTCACGCAACCAGAGCATCGATTGGATATCTTCATATGGGTTTTCGTTCTTGAAATTCAACCCGGCATGGACAAGCACGAACTTGTCCAGTTCAATGTAGTGTGGCAGGTTGCGCATCCAGTCAATGTAATCAGCAGGGATGTCGCGGATATGCTGAACCCCGAAGCTGTTTAAGGTAGGTTTTCCCCCGATTTCAAGCCAGGCTTTGTGTTTTTTATTGCCGAAGCCACGCCACCATGAATTCTTTGATTTCATCTCGGCGTCGTACAACTCCACCATGAAATCCTCGTGATTTCCTTTGAGGGCGGTTACATTGTACCCGCTCTTCTCCAACGACCGGATAAAATCAATCACCCCCTTCGAACTGGGGCCACGGTCAACGTAATCCCCTAAAAAGTAGATCTCATCCGAACGCATGGGCCTGATCAGGTCAGTGACCAGGGATGTGACGGTATTTACGCAGCCATGTATGTCGGGGATTACCCACCGTTTTGCCATGTTATTTTTTCTTCCCCTGGTTGGCAACCTCGTCCATCAGTTTTTTAATAACATCCGGATCGCCGAGAAAATAATCCTTCTGCAGGTTCATCTGGTCATCAAATTCAAACACATATGGAATCCCGGTCGGTAGGTTTATTCCTACAATTTCCCCGTCGGAAATGTTCTTTAAATATTTAAGGATGCCGCGAAGACTGTTGCCATGAGCGGCTACTACAACCTGTTTGTGTTTCAGGAGTGCGGGTTCCATTACCTCTTTCCAGTAAGGCACGATGCGCTCCACGGTGTCCTTTAATGCCTCAGTTCCCGGAATGTCTTTCGGGTCAAGGTCGCGGTAACGATGATCGAAACGGGGATGCCGGGGGTCGTCCATGTCAAGGGCGGGCGGGCGCACATCATAACTCCTGCGCCAGATCAGCACCTGTTCGTCACCATATTTTTCAGCCATCTCCGATTTGTTCAGCCCCTGCAGCACCCCATAATGCTTCTCATTCAGCCGCCAGCTTTTTTCAACCGGAATCCACTGGAGGTCCATCTGCTCCAGCACCAGCCACAAGGTGCGGAGGGCGCGGGTCAGGTAGCTGGTGTAGGCCACCTTAAATTCGAAACCCTCTTTTTTCAGGACCTGGCCGGCTTCAATGGCTTCACGGATCCCGCGTTCAGATAATTCAACATCCGTCCATCCGGTAAAACGGTTTTCTTTGTTCCAGGTGCTTTCACCATGGCGTATCAATACGAGTTTGTTCATAAGAGCAGTTTTACAATACCGGGCAAAAATACAAAAATGTTGCTATTTTTCCTACCTTTGCCTCCCTTTAAGCTATGCTCCATGAACAAGTATAAAAAGATCAACAACATCCTTGGCTGGATTGTGTTTGCCATTGCATCTGCGGTATATATCATCACCTCCGAACCTACCATGAGTTTCTGGGATTGCGGGGAATATATTTCCACGGCATTTAAACTTGAAGTGGGCCATCCCCCGGGAGCCCCGTTGTTTCAGCTGATTGGCAGGTTCTTTTCTCTCTTCGCATTCGGCGACCTTACCCATGTTGCACGGATGGTAAACTCCATGTCGGCCCTCTCCAGCGGATTCACAATCCTGTTCCTCTTCTGGACCATCACCATGATTGCGAAAAAAATCGTACTGAAACAGGGTGAATTGACCAATGACAAAATGTACACCATCATGGGGGCAGGTTTGGTTGGATCGCTCGCTTATACCTTTACCGATTCTTTCTGGTTTTCAGCCGTCGAAGGCGAAGTATATGCCATGTCGTCGTTTTTCACCGCCATTGTTGTCTGGGCGATTTTTAAATGGGAGGAACATGCCGACGAAAAACATGCCTACCGCTGGCTTATCCTCATCGCGTATCTGATGGGGCTGTCTATCGGAGTTCACCTGCTCAACCTGCTGGCGATCCCGGCCATCACGTTTGTCTATTATTTTAAAAAGTTTCCAAAGCGTGACTGGACCGGAATGGCTGTCACTTCAATCCTTTCGGTCTTTATTCTTGCGGTGGTGATGTACCTGATCATTCCCTGGATCATCAAACTGGCAGGATTGTCCGAACTTTTCTTTATCAACACGATCGGTCTGCCTTTCAATTCCGGAACGATCATCTATTTCGCACTGCTGATTGGTTTGATCATCTGGGGCCTTTATTACACAACCAAAGTGGGCAAACCTGTGTGGAATGCGATCATTCTCGGAATTACCTTTATCGTGGTGGGTTACTCTTCCTTTCTGCTCCTGGTGATCAGGAGCAATGCCGACACCCCGATTGATGAGAATAATCCCGAGAATGCGATGTACCTGCTGGCTTACCTTAACCGTGAACAATATGGTGACTGGCCTCTGGTGAAAGGGCAATACTACAATGCCCCTGTGATTGACCGCACCGATGGGAACCCGGTGTATGCCAAAGATGTCAAATCTGGCAAATACATTGTTACCGACAAGCGCGAAAAGGTGGTCCCGGTTTACGACCCCCGGTTTACCACAATCTTTCCGAGGATGTGGGATCAGTCGGAACCCCGCTTTGAAAACGAATATATCCGCTGGGGGCATGTTACCGGCAGGCCGGTGGAACTGCAAAGTGGTGATAAAATTGAAACTGTCAATGTGCCTTTGTTTTCAGAAAACCTTGCTTTTTTCTGGAACTACCAGCTGGTGCATATGTACTACCGTTATTTTATGTGGAATTTTGCAGGTAAGCAGAATGATGTGCAGGGCATGGGCAATAAACTTGATGGAAACTGGAAAAGCGGGATAAAATTCATCGATAAAATGAGACTTGGGCCCCAGGATATCCCTGAAAGCAGGAAAAGCAAGGGCGATAACAGCTTTTATTTCCTTCCGCTGATACTCGGATTGATAGGTATTTACTTTACGCTCAAAAATGATAAGCAGAGTGCCTGGGTGATTTTTCTGCTCTTTGTCATGACGGGAATCGCTATCGTGCTCTATCTCAATTCCCACTCCCCCCAGCCGCGTGAGCGCGACTACTCTTTTGCCGGGTCCTTTTATGCTTTTGCCATATGGATCGGGCTCGCTGTTCCACAGATGGTGGATTGGTTCCGGAAAATACTCGGGACGTATGGCGCTCAGATACTTGCCGTCGTTTTCGGCCTCGGTGTTGTGTCTCTTATGGCTCAGCAGGGATGGGATGATCACGACCGTTCCAACAGGTATACCGCACTCGCCATTGCCGAAAACTATCTAAATTCATGCGCCCCCGATGCAATTCTATTTACAAACGGGGATAATGACACATTCCCCCTGTGGTATGCCCAGGAGGTGGAGGGCATCAGAACCGATGTCCGGGTGGTGAACCTGAGCCTGTTGAATACCGAATGGTACATCGACCAGATGAAACGAAAAGCCTATGATTCCGATCCGGTGCCGTTTTCCCTTACCCGGGATAAGTACAGGCAGGGAAATCATGATGTAACATACCTGATTGAAGACGAAGGGCTTAAAGATACTTATGTGGATGTGAAGGCCCTGTTTGGCATTCTTGCTGAGGACGATAGTAAATTGAAAATGAATACCTCGCAGATAGGCATGATCGATTATTTCCCTACAAAAAAATTCATGGTTACCTACGACTCAGCCGCGTTTGTGAAAGCCGGGAATGTATCGCCGGCAATGGCCCGTCGCCTCGATACCATCCGCTGGGAGATCAAAGCCCAGGGCCTTGAAAAGGCTAACCTGATGATCATGGACCTGCTGGCCACCAACGACTGGAAACGCCCGGTCTATTTTGTTATGACCACAGGGGCCGATACCTACATCGGGCTAGAGAAGTATTTCCATCTCGAAGGACTTGCCTACAGGTTGTTGCCGGTTCAGGCAAACCCCATTGAAGGACAAATTGGAGAAGTTAACACCGATGTGATGTATGATAACCTGATGAACAGGTTTAAATATGGGAACATGAAAGATCCCGGGGTGTATATTGATGAAGCCAATGCAAGGATGGTGATGAACATGCGCAGCCTGTATGGCCGCCTGGCAGATGCACTTGTCCGGGAAGGGAAACTTGATTCAGCAAAAAAAGTGCTTGATCGTTGTTTCGGGGAAATGCCGGAGATTGCTGCGGGGTATGATTTCTTTACGGTACCGCTCATCAGCGCTTATTACAAGACCGGTGAAACAGCCAAAGCAAACGCAATTGCTGTGAAGCTCACCCGGAATGTCACGGAGGATTTGGCCTATTTCTTCTCTTTTCCTGATAAAGACCTTAAACCCATGGATATGACCATTCAGGAAGGAGTATTCACGATGCAGCGGCTCAATGCGGTTGTAAAAGAGGCGGGACAGGAAAAACTGGCAGCAGAAACGGAAGCAACCCTCAAAAAATACTACGATCTCTACGTTGAAAAGGTGTATACCCCCTGATCGTGATGAGCGCTGTAAAGCCGCCTTTCTTTTTAAAATGGTTTAGCCCTGAATACCTGGTTTGTGACTTGCCAACCCGGGAGAAGGTGATTTATCTCACATTCGATGATGGTCCAATCCCTGAGGCAACTCCTGAAATACTTGAAATCCTTGAGAAATATCAGGTGCTGGCTACGTTTTTTGTGGTAGGCGACAATGTGCGGAAATACCCGGGTATTTTTGAAAAAATCAGGCAGAACGGTCATGCAGTCGGAAATCACACTTTTCATCATTTAAACGGTTGGCATACTCCGCCGGGCGCCTACATCGAGGATGTTTACCGCTGCCGGGACTATTTCGATACCAGGCTGTTCAGGCCGCCCTACGGACGATTCACCCCTTCACAGTACTTTCTCCTCCGAAAGGATTTTCGGTTCATTCTGTGGTCGGTGCTCACCAATGATTTTCACCGGAATACCACACCTGAACAGTGCCTGAAAAACGCTATAGACAATACCTGCAGTGGTTCTGTGGTTGTATTTCATGACAGCCTTAAATCTCTGGCAAACGTCAGGTACGCGTTGCCAGAGTTTTTGGAGCATTTCAAGAAGTTGGGCTACAGTTTTAAACCACTAAGGCACTAAGGGCACTGAGATACACTAAGATATTGGCAGCTTTGAAAATGCTTCAGTGACCATTGGTACCATTGCCTTGACGATGTTTACACAGTTAAAATTTATCAGCAGGCCTTTGGGTTTTTCGGTTAATTTAAGGTATGATAATAACTGTGCCTGGTACAGGGGGATCATTGCTTCAACTGCTTTCAGTTCCACAATAATCAGGTTTTCAACCAATAAATCCAGTTTTAATTTTCCCCCCAGGTCTTTTCCCTTGTAAATTACCGGGAGATAAAGTTGGGAACACACACTTAACCCACACCCTCTGATTTCTTCAAGAAGGCATGCATGGTATATTGATTCAAGTAATCCTGGCCCGACATGCCTGTGAACTTCAATAGCACAGCCAACAATCCTGTATGCAAGGTCATTAATATACTTCTGCGTCATTATATTATCTTTTTTCTTAGTGTTTCTAAGTGCCCTTAGTGCCTTAGTGTTTTTCTATACTCAAAGCGCCCCCTCATCCGCAAAACTATAATAACTGTCCTCCCCGATGATCAGATGATCCAGCACCGCAACTTCCAGCATGGCGCCCGCATCATGCAGTTTTTTAGTGATTCTGCAATCAGCTTCGCTGGGCGTTACCACCCCTGACGGATGATTATGACCGAGAATGATGGAGGATGCATGGTTATCCAGGCTGATCTTAAAGACCTTCTTCGGATCAACTACAGTGCCGGAAATACCCCCTTCACTGATATTGCATTTCTTGATTACCTGATTGGCGCGGTTGAGCAGAATAATCCAGAACTCTTCGTACGGACGATCGCCGATAGTGCTTCGGAATATCTCAAATGCATCGCGGCTGGTTTTGATTTTATCCCGCACAAGTACCTCTGATTCATTTCTTCGCCTGCCCAGTTCCATGGAGGCAAGGATCGTTACCGCCCTTGCCTGTCCAATGCCCTTTACGGTGATCAGATCGGTAAGGCTGAGCTTTGACAAGGCGGCAAGATTGTCACTGGCAAGTTTGAGGATGTTCTTGGCAAGGTCAACAGCTGATTCATTCCTGGTGCCCGATCCGATAAGTATGGCCAGCAGTTCCGCATCACTGAGGCTGTGTCTGCCTTTGAGTAAAAGTTTTTCCCTGGGACGGTCATCTTCCGCCCAGTTTCTGATTGATGCATGTTGGATATAGGATTCCATGGTTGTTTTTCTGCTTAATCGGAGAAACAGAAAAAGGTGAAACCCGAAATGAAAAGATTTATCTACCGGAGCAACCGGATAAGTGCAATTTCACACGCAATAAAAATCAGCGAAAGGATAAGAAACAGCTTCCACAAAGGAGTTCCCTGCTTTATCTGGTGGATTTCGCGTGTAAGGGACGACTTTCTCTCTTTGAGTATGCGGATGTCTTTCACCGGCATCCGGGTGATTTGTTGTTCCAATTCCGGCATGCTGAAGCAACTTAGATCAGACTCTTTCCTGTTGAAATTAAAAGCGAGTCCGGCAGTCGGTTTGTCCCCTCTGCTCACGGAATAGAATCCGGCATCCTTGATCTGGTCGTGGGTGATAAGTGAAATACTTGTGCCGAATTTCCTGATCTCCGGTATGATCTCGTACCCCGAATCAAGATTTCTGAGTTTGTAGATGTTGGTTTCAGAAATGGAATCAGCAGGAATTTCTATGGTCGCATTTTCGCCGGTTATATAAAAAAGCGGGTGGATCGGATTGCTTAATAAGGCGATTTTATATAATGTTGGAACGAAAATCATATGCCTTGGGAACATCGTCCAGCTGTCATCTGCCGGAGCAGAAAAAAGATACACTTTGCCTTTGTCAACCGGGGCGGTTATCAGAAAAGGCTGGTTGTTCTGAAGCCTCAGCAACACTTCTTCACCACTGCGAACCCCCTGTTGATGTATGTAATGTTTATGAACCATCGGCAGGTCGATATTCTCAGGCAGGACTACTTTGCCGCTTCCGTTTTTTTCGAATACATCGCTGTAGATGGCACTCTCTAAATTGATGCCGGCGATACGCTGTTTTGTGGTATCAATGCCGGTATACCCCTGAAGGTTGAAAAGAGAACACAGGGCGGTATAGGATTCAGCTTTGCCATTTAAAGGCGGGAAAATCACCAGGTTTCCTCCTGCGCGCACATACCTGTTTAATTCCTGCGCCAGTCCTGATGAAATTTCTTCGGGGCTGTTCAAAATGAGTAACGCATTGGCAAACAGGCTGCCATAATCAAGTTGCCTGACCAGGCTATTGGTAAAATGAATAGTGGAATCAGTGTCAAAAAGGGCATCCAGGTAACTGTTCCCTGATTTTTCATTGATACAGAGGACAGGAATCGACGGTAAAACCGGATAGGAAAAGTAAAATTTATCATCGTAAACAATCGGGTAATCAACGAGCTCAACTTGACCATACTGAATGCCTGAGGTGCTTTCTGTGTAAGGAAGGGTTACTTCAACCGTGGAATTGGCAGGTGCCGAAAAGCTGGAAAGTGCTTTTTGAACAGAATTTATCGTCAGCTTAACAGGAATTTTTTCAAGTGAGGTGCCGGATGCATTGTGAATTCTTACGCGCAGGATTACAGGTTGTCCGGGTTGATGAACCGGTGAAAGAAAAAACACGGTGTCGATATAGAGGTTGTCTCTTTTCTCTGCATTTAAAGGTACCAGGAACCAGCTGATATTCGAGTCGGGTTTAGCCTGGAGCAATGAAGCTGTGTTCTTCTGGAAATCAGACACAAGATAGGCATCTCTGCTCATCCTGAGGTTTTCACCAAGCAAATCGTTTTGCCTGTTGATTACCTCTGAGATCATTTTCGAAGATGCGCTGATCTGCACCTCATCAACCAGTTTGCGAAATTCTTCCTGGCTGACAAATCGCTGGTGCCTCCCTTCAAAATCATTGGTTACCAGTTGAAAAAGGTCGGACGGGGCATAGGCTGAAGCAATCTCCAGAGCCTTGGCCTTCGATATTTCGGATAATTTCCCATCCGTGGCAACAGCGTCCATGGAGAAGGAGTTGTCAAGGTAAATGCTGACAGCCCGTTGTCCGGTCAATTTTTTCTGTTGTTTTGATGCAGGCAGGTATGGTTGGGCAAAAGCAAACACCAGCGAAGCAACGGCCAGCAACCGGGCCAGCAGGATCAGCAACTGCCTCAGCTGCGACTGCTTCTTTGTCTCCTGCTGTATCTCTTGCAGGAAATGGACATTGGTGAAATAGACCTTTTTGTATTTCCGGAAATTAAAAAGGTGTATCAGGATCGGGATTGCCAGTGCCGCTAAGGCAATCAGGAAAAATGGATTGACAAATTGCATGGGCAAAGATAAAAAAAATCCCGGCAGGGATGCCGGGATTTTTTTTAAACGGGTTTAAATCACCCCCTGGTCGAGCATGGCGCTGGCAACCTTGAGGAAACCGGCCACATTGGCACCTTTTACATAATTTACATAACCTTCCTTGTCTTTGCCGTATTTCACACAGGCATCGTGGATGCTGCACATGATATGATGCAGTCTTTCGTCAACCTCTTTGCTTGGCCAGCTCAGTTTCATCGCGTTCTGCGACATTTCAAGTCCTGAAGTAGCTACGCCGCCGGCGTTAACTGCTTTGCCCGGGGCAAAGAGAATCTTGTTTTCAAGGAACTGTTCAATGGCTTCCGGAGTGCTGGGCATATTGGCACCTTCAGCAACACACATTACCCCGTTTTTGATAAGGGTCATGGCGTCTTCCTTGCCTAGTTCATTCTGGGTGGCACAGGGAAGGGCAATATCGCACTTTACCTCCCATGGGCGTTTTCCCTGGTGGAACTGGGCGTTCGGGAATTCATAGGAATAGGGTTTTACAATATCCTGGTTTGAAGCTCTGAGTTCGAGGAGGAATTCGATTTTTTCACCTGAAATGCCATCCGGATCATAGATGTATCCGTCAGGACCGGAGATGGTTACAACCTTAGCGCCCAGTTCGGTGGCTTTAATGGTTGCTCCCCAGGCCACGTTTCCGAAGCCGGAGACGGCTACAACTTTACCCTTGAAAGATTCACCTTTGGTGGCTAGCATCTCTTTTGCAAAATAGACGGCACCGAATCCGGTTGCTTCCGGGCGGATGAGGCTGCCGCCCCAGTTGAGACCTTTACCGGTAAGCACGCCGGTATTTTCACGGGCAAGTTTCCGGTACATGCCATAGAGGAATCCTATTTCACGTCCGCCCACCCCGATATCTCCGGCAGGAACATCTGTTTCAGGACCGATCAGTTTCCAGAGTTCCAGCATGAATGACTGGCAGAAACGCATGATTTCGGCATTGGATTTTCCCTTGGGATCAAAATCGGAACCACCTTTTGCACCGCCCATCGGGAGGGTGGTAAGACTGTTCTTGAATATTTGTTCAAAGCCTAAAAATTTCAGAATACTCAGGTTTACGCTGGGGTGAAAACGTAAGCCGCCTTTATAAGGGCCAATGGCATTGTTAAACTGAACCCGGTAGCCTAAGTTTACCTGAACTTTTCCACTGTCGTCAACCCAGCAAACTTTGAAAGTTAAGATCCGGTCGGGCTCCACAAGCCGATCGATGATGTTCGCCGATTCGAAATGCGGATTTTCGTTGTATACCTCTTCAATAGATTCCAGTACTTCCCTTACAGCCTGGAGGTACTCATTTTCGCCCGGATGTTTTTTCTCCAGGTCGTTCATGATTTTCTCTAAGTTCATTTTGATTCAGTTTTAATGATTAATGACCAGTTGATGTGATATAGTTAAAATACTAACATTGTGAACAAAATAACAGTTGCAAAATTACGCAGTTTTGACCGACTGACCAAACAAAAATACACAATTATTTAATCAGAACTACTTTTTGATTTTGTTGATCATTTTCCCTTTTGCAAAGTAGTTGATTACATCAGCATCCCCATTCGGTTTGTAAAAGATCTCCTCTCCATCTTTCTCATTCTTTGTATAATGCGTCAGTTGTTTCGTGGTTCCATCAGAGTAAAATGTCTTTTGAACCCCGGTTCCGAGAACAAATGTTCCTTCACCTGCAATCGTCCCTGAAGGATTATAATAGAGCCATACACCATCATGGTCGCCAAGAACATAATTCCCTTCTAATTTTACGGTTTTATCAGGGTAAAACTCAACATACCTGCCATGCAAAACGCCCTTCAGATAATGTCCTTCATTGGTCAGTTTTCCGGCCTGGTTCCAGGCTTTTACCTTCCCATTCAACACACCTTCGGCAAAGGATTGTTCCGATTGCAAACCTCCTTCCGGATTATAACTACGCAGGATTCCGTCAATCTTATTGTTTTTGTAAGTTGCTGATGCCTGGATGTTGCCATTTTCAAACCAGTATTCAGCAACACCATCGTAAACTCCGTTTCTCAGGGATACCTCTGATTTTTTATTCCCGTTCGGCCAATATTCTGTTTTGGTTTTTGAACAGGAAGTAATCAGAAGGACAGTCAGTATAAATAGGATTATTTTCCCTGCTTTCATTTTGTCTGGCTGAAAAGGTCTATCGTGCCCTCAATTCCATTGATCATCATCTGCACGGCAATAACGGCCAGGATGAGTCCCATGATGCGTGAAACCACTTTCAGCATGCTGGGATTCACCTTGTTGGCAATGACCCTTGATGAAATAAACAGCACATAGGTAATCAGGCACATGATCCCGAATATGACAATTACCAGAATTACGTTGGTGATCGACTTTTCTGCCCCCACGAAGTTCATGGCGGTAGAAATGGTTCCCGGGCCTGCCAGTAATGGGATTCCAAGTGGTGTGATGGCCATGTCGTGTGCAATTTGCTCCATCTGGTCTTTTTCGTCCTGTGTCTGTGCATGGATGGGATTTTCCTTTGCATTGAGCATCTGGAACCCAATGATGAACACGATGATGCCGCCGGCAATCTGGAATGCAGGCACGGTAATGCCGAAAATACGGAAAATAATGTGCCCGAAGATGCAGAAAATGGCGATGATGGTGAAAGCCGTTATGGTTGCCCTGAGTGCAACCTTGTTCTGTGTTTTCTTATCAAAATCCTGAACCATGCCCAAAAAAACCGGGATGTTGCCTATCGGATTCAGCATGGCAAAAAAGCCCATGAATACCGTAATTCCATGTAAATAAAGATCTTGTAGCTTCATTATATTTTGTTTATTCGTGTTTGCCTGAAAATTTTAAAGCTTGCAGCATGAACTCATTTGCAATGGCTGAAGAGAGCGGGTTCGACTTATCCATCCGCTCGGGATGCCACTGTACTCCAAGAAGAAATGATTTCCCATCAGGATTTCGCCATTCGATGCCTTCCACAAGCCTGTCGTCAGAATAAACATTGGCAGTGAGGTCAGGCGCCAATCGTAAAACCGCCTGGTGATGATTTGTTGTGACCACGGCTGTCTTACACTTTGTAATAGTGGCAAGCACTGTTTTTGTTCTGACGTTGACGTCATGAAAGCAATTCAAATAATCATCACACTGATGAACAACCTTTTTCCCGATATCCACAGGAATATCGATGACCAGGGTTCCGCCAAAATAAACATTCAGTATCTGGTGCCCGCGGCAAATTCCCAGAACGGGCATCTTCAACCGCAACGCTTTTTCGATAAGCGCTATGTCGAGACTATCTCGGGCAGGGTTCATTTCGGTGCATCGAGATGTATCCGATTCCTGACCATACCTGCCCGGATATACGTCCTCGCCTCCCGTAAGAATCAATCCGCTGCACTGGCTGAGCTGCTGAATGGCCATGGCTTTGGTAAGTTTATACAGATCAATCGTTTTAACTGACGGGTCCACCCGCTTTAACCAGTTAACATAATTCGGAGAGGCTTTTGAAAGACCTATTTTCAGAGGTACCGGCTGACAAAAGGAAGGGTTCAGCAGGAAAACCCCAAAAATAATACAGACCAGAAGGTAACCAGGTCTGAAGCTTTGTGGTTTTTTGACAAACAGGTTTTTATCCATTTTATTTAGTTTCGTTTTACTCAATTTTGTATAATAACTGCTTCCCGGTGAACTACGCCTGCCTCTGTTATGCATTGCAGGATGCACTGTCCATTCACAATGTTGTTTAAATATATCGTATAGGCTGATTTGCCGTTACCTTCCCCCTGATATAGCAGAAGGCCGGAAATGCTGAATAATTTCACACTCCTGATTCCGCCGGGATAGGTAACGTGAAGCAATCTGCCGGCGGGATTTGGAAAAACAGTAAGCGCATTACCTTTTCCTTCTTCCATTCCCACACCAGATTTACCTGTACCTGAGAGGGGAACCTGGTGGGTGCCTGCATTGGTTGTAATGTCGACAGTGGCACTCTTTAATCCGTATGAAGTGGGGGCGAAAGCAACAGATACAGAAGCCGTATCGCCAGGCCCGAGGGTGACAGGATAGGAGTGGGCGTCATGCAGTACAAACTGGGATGAATTACTGCCACCGAGGACCAGGCTGTTGAGCAACAGGGTTCCGGTGCCGGTATTGGAGATGACCAGTTCCCGGAAGGGGGACTGAATTCCCACGGGTACCTCCCCGAAATCAATGCTGGATGGAAAAGCTGAAAAGACCGGGATCTCTTCAGTGAATTCTATAATAAAGGTGATGGCTTGTCCTGACGGGGTCTTTCCTGCGCCCAGGAATTTATTGCCGTCTGCGGTAACGTCATTGATGCTGTAAAAGGTCCATTGCTGGGCATCTGCCAGCCCACGTGCTTCTGCATAATCGTTAAACGTCATCATACTCCCGAGAGAGTCCCGCACAAAAGCCCTCCTTGAAGTGGGCACCTGGTAGGTGTAACCCATCACGGTTCCATCGTTAAGAACAGTAGTTGGGGCAATCGCTCCCGAATTGAGTGTGTTTGAAAAAAGTATGGTGCCCTGTGGCGACCACCTGAATCCCTGTCCCCCAACTTCTCCTGTAACATAATTTCCTGTTGTACTTGCACCGAATGCTTCTCCGTAAGCACCATTGTTAACATAGATCACCTGCCCGTTATACCAGATCACCGGTGTTCTGGATACGGTTGCCAATTCTGCCCATCCAAAAACGACATTTCCGTTTGAGCTGATCCCGGA
>CAZVNF010000110.1:4228-13429 GCA_964628215.1 uncultured Draconibacterium sp. | reverse complement strand
CTACCTCGCTACCTCGCTACCTCGCTACCTCGCTACCTCGCTACCTCGCTACCTCCTAAACAAGCCCCTTCTCCATCGCAATCTGCTGTAATTTTGCAATTGCCACCTTTCCCCCGGTTCCCAGGCTCAGGGTGTTTTCGTTTACATATAAATGAATGTGTTTCTGCATCACTTCTTCATCCATTTCAGTGGCATTTTCCCTCACAAATGCCATGGCTTCTGCAGGATTTTTGAGGGCAAATTCAACACTTCGGAACATGACCCGGTTTAGCTTGTTTATAATATTGTAACCCAGGCCTTTACGTGCAATAATTCCGCCCAGTGGAATCGGTGACCCGGTGAGTTGCTCCCAGTAGGTTCCGAGGTCAAGGATTTTTTTCAATCCTTTCTGTTCAAAAGTGAAACGGTTTTCGTGGATAATAACTCCGGCATCAACCTTCCCTGAAAGAATGGCATCTTCAATGTCGGAAAATATCATGAATTCCTTCTTTTTCGCTTCGGGCGCGGCAATACGGAAAAGCATGTGGGCGGTGGTATATTTCCCTGGAATTGCCACGGTTAGCCCGGGCAGGTCATCCAGGGTATAATTGTGCTTGCTGATCAGCAAGGGCCCGTTGCCAAATCCCAATGCACTGCCGGAATCAAGCAGTACAAATTTCTGCTGAAGCATCAGGTAAGTGAAAAAGCTGACTTTGATCATGTCGATACCCCCTGCCATGGCCATGTTGTTGAGGGTTTCAACATCATGGAGCCGGTAGTCGAACTTTAATCCTTCCAGGTCAATCCTCTTATGAATGATCGCATCAAAAATAAATGTGTCGTTAGGGCAGGGAGAGATAGCAAGTGACAGCATTGGGTTTATTTATTAGGCTTATATGCAAAAATAGTCACAAATTGTATAACCTGTTAATTAATTAACATGAGATTTGTGAGGATTCTCATTAATAAATATCAATGAAAGGATAGAGGTCTCTCAACTTATACCGGGGAGCGACCTTACAATTTCGTTTAATACCGTATTCAGGTTTTTAAGGGCTAACTCGAGTCTCCAGCGCGATTTATCGCGTTCTTCCACCCGGTTTGAAACAGATCTGATTTGCAAACAAGGGATATGCTCACTGAGGCATGCAAATAAAAATGCGGCTCCTTCCATGCTTTCAACATCTGCCGGCGAAATTTGTTTTATTCTTGCAATGCTCTCCATATTTCCATGTACAGAATTGGAGGTGATGCCGGTTACCTCCGGAAGTTTACGAATTGCTTCATTGTCACTTAATAAAGGGTATGTGTAAAACCGATTGACAAGCTTTCCGCCCGAATAAGGATGTGTTTCGGGATCGGTTAAACCAAGTTCGAAAACTGAAAGGAAGTTTCTGCCATCCTCAGCTCCAAGTTCGGGTACGCAATCCTCCACCACATTCACAACCGACCCCATGGGCAGCGCAGTATTGAAGGTGCCTGCAATGCCGGCATTGATGGCCAGTCCGTAAGGCTTTTGTGCCAGCTGGTGTCCGAGAAAATAGGCGGTTTGAACCATCCCTACTCCGGGAATCAGCACATCGACCACACTGTTCTTGTAAGTATACGATGTGAGATAATCCGTTTGCTTGCGAACCATGGAAAGATGCGAAAGAAAGGGCCTGATTTCAAAAAAAGTGGCAGAAACAAGGAGGATATTCATTGGAAAGGTTTTGGGCAAAAATAACCATTTCTATTTTATCCTTTTCGTATCTCTCTAATAACTGATTATTTTATAGCTTTGTGCATTATTTAAAATAATATCAATTAATCCCGTAAATTATGACTCAAAAAGTACAAAAACTACTCAGTGATTCTACCGCAGCGCGTTGGACTGCCCTGGTGCTTGTTTCCCTCACGATGCTCTCGGCCTACTATTTTGTAGATATGATTGCACCTCTCCAGTCACTGATGGAGACAACGTATGGATGGAACCCCAGTAATTACGGGTTTTTCTCAGGTTCAGAATATATGCTGAATGTAATGGGGTTCCTGATTATTTCAGGAATTATCCTTGATAAAATGGGCATCCGGTTTACGGGTCTTTTGGCAACCGGTGTTATGCTTGGTGGCGGTCTGATCAAATTATACGGCCTGACTCCCTATTTTTCAGCAGGAGGATTCGGACATGAGTTTTTCTCTTCCTTTTGGGTTTCAATGCCTGCTACGGCAAAAGTAGCAGCAATAGGCTATGGAATTTTCGGTATTGGTGTCGAGATGGCGGGTATAACCACTTCCCGTACCGTAGTAAAATGGTTTAAAGGAAAGGAACTTGCACTTGCCATGGGCATGCAACTTGCAACTGCCCGTATGGGGGCTTCGGTCGCATTCTTTTTCTCAGCCATGCTTGCCGGTGAAAGAACAGTGAACGGGGTTCATGAAGGGAATGTCCTCAACCCCATCTATCTTGGTGTCGCCTTGATTTCGATTGGTTTCCTCACCTTCCTGGTGTATACTTTCATGGACCAGAAACTCGACAAGCAAACCGGCAATTCAGGTCCCGGCGCCGATCCTACAGAGGAGTTTCACCTGAGTGACCTTAAAAAAATCATCACCAATCGCGGTTTTCTGCTTATTTCCCTTTTGTGCGTTTTATTCTATTCCGGGGTTTTCCCATTTTTGAAATATGCCGTAAACATGATGCAGAATAAATTAGGTGTATCCGCTTCTGTTGGTGGATATATTTCCGGAATGTTGCCTGTCGGAACCATATTGCTGACACCGATTATCGGTTATTTTCTCGATAAAAAAGGCAAAGGCGCCACATTGATGATTTTTGGTGCAGTCCTGCTTACTATAGCCCATCTTACTTTTGCCCTCGTTCCATTAACCCTCGGCATTGCAGTAATGACGATCATTTTGCTGGGAGTTGCCTTCTCATTGGTTCCGGCTTCCATGTGGCCTTCTGTTCCCAAGATTGTGGAAGAACGGTACCTGGGATCTGCCTATGCACTGGTTTTCTGGATACAGAATATCGGCCTCATGTTTTTTCCGTGGCTCATCGGGGTGGTACTTGAGTGGGCCAATCCGGGTGTTACCACCAGAATCAAAGAAGGGGATACTACGGCTATTTACGATTATACGGCACCAATGCTTGTTTTTGCAGGACTGGGCGTTGCGGCCATTTTCCTTGGATTTTTATTGCTGAGGGAAGACAGGCTAAAAAAATATGGCCTGGAATTGCCCAATAAAAGGACTTAAACAAGGATTTTCGGTATTTGTTTACAGAAATAGTCGACAGGCATGGATTCAATCCATGCCTGTCGCATTTGTACTAAAAAAGTGTAATTTTGTAATAAATTAGTCTAATTAACTTATGAGATTACTCCCCGCGTATTTAGTTCTGTTCATCCTGCAGGTTGTTTCTGACCAATCGTTTGGACAGGAAAACGCAAGATCAGTCAGACCTTCCGGCATTAAAACGGGAATTGCACCTTTGCTCGGCACCCACTGGGAACAGGGGTGTTTCTATAATGCCTCCTGTCCAACCGACACTGCCTCTCACAATACCTGCCTCCATGTACCTTCAGGATCCGGAGCTGTGGCCATGGCGCAAATTATGAATTATTATCAGTTCCCTGCCCACGGTTCCGGCGAACACGGATATGCTCATCCGGATTATGGTATTCAATATGCCAACTTTGGTGCAACAAATTACGATTGGGCAAATATGCCCGACTCGGTTAATTCTGGTCATGAAGGACTTGCCACCCTGATATACCAGTGCGGCGTCGCTCAGAATATGGATTATGGTTCAAATCAGTCAGTTTCCCTGGCAAATGAACTGGATACTGCTTTGATAAAGTATTTTACCTACCCGAAAACAGCAGTTTGGAAATCCAAGTCAGACTTTCAGGCGACAGAATGGCTGGGCATGCTGAAAGCAGAGCTTGACGCCCACCATCCACTGATTTATTCCGGCACGGATATTACCGGATCAATACGCCATTACTTTATCTGTGATGGTTATCAGGAGGGTGATTTGTTTCATTTTAATTATGGGCTGGGTAGTGACAAAGACGGGTATTCCACTCTCGACAATATCATGGCTGATACAATCAGTGTTTCAAATAATCAGCAGGCATTGTTCAACCTTACACCGGTTCAGCCCGGAACAGGAAGTTATATCATGGATTTTGAAAGCGTTCCGGATTTTTCACTGTCATTCAACGACTGGACCGTAAAAGATGTCGATTTGCAGGATACTTATGGGATTACCGGATTCTCTTTTCCTCATCAGACTGAACCGATGGCCTTCCTCAATTTCAATCCTGCCCTCGTAACCCCGACCATGTCTGCCGATCAGGCCATTCAACCACATTCAGGACAGCGGTTTGGTGCTTGTTTTTCTTCCAATCCCCCCGCCAATAACGATTGGTTCATCTCTCCGCAAATTCAGCTGGGAACCAATGGGAGTTTTTCATTCTGGATAAAATCGTACACTGATTTTTATGGCCTCGACACCTACACTGTGGCAGTTTCTGTTACAGACAATAACCCGGCAAGTTTTACAACCATCTCGGGTGCTCAGCCTCTTCAAACAACCCTCGACTGGACTAAAAAAACTTTTGCACTTTCTGGTTTTAACAACCAGGCTGTCTATATTGCCATCCATTGTGTGTCGGAGGACCATTTTCTGATGATGATCGATGACCTTGAGGTTAAACCGCAGGAATCATCTGCTCTCACAGCCGATTTTACCGCAGATAAAACAACCCTCAGGGTGGGGGAAACAGTCAGTTTTTCCGATTTGTCCTCCGGTATGCCAGACAGCTGGTACTGGACATTCACGGGCGCTGTTCCATCCGGATCAACCCTTCAGAATCCTGCCGGAATTAAATATTCCATACCCGGAATTTACCCGGTTAGCCTGAAGGTGGCCAAAGGATCTGCTGCCGACTCGATTACCAAAACAGGGTATATAACCGTGAACGGGTATCCAACCTATCTTACCCTTGATTTCGAATCACTCAGTGATTTTAACCTGAATTTTTATCCCTGGACTGTAATTGATGTAAAAGGTGGAAATACATACGGAATTCAATTTGTGTCATTTCCGAATGATTACCAGCCTATGGCTTACATCTGCTTTAATCCTGCCCAAACGATTCCGCCGTTGTTGAATATGCAGGCGCACTCAGGGGCGAAATTGGGATGCTGCTTTTCTTCAGTGCCTGCCACGCCGCCTTTGCCGGCCACTGCACCGAATGATAAATGGCTGATCTCACCTAAAATGAGCCTGGGATTGAATCCCCAGATCGAGTTCTGGGTGAAGACGTATAGTCCGCAATATGGAAATGAAAAGTATAATGTGGCTGTGTCAGCCACCGACCTCAATCCGCTTAGTTTTGCTCCGCTCACAGGCGAACCTGAAGCAGCACCATCAGACTGGACAAGGAAAACATACAGTCTTTCAAATTATTCTAACCAGGATGTTTATGTTGGAATACAGTGTGTAACAAATGATGGCTATATTTTCATGCTCGATGATATATCCATTACCTCTTCCCTGGGCGTTAGCGGTTCAAATTTGCCTTTGCAACTTACCGTTTATCCAAATCCGGCGGAGGATCACCTGATCATTTACTGCCCAAAGGATATGTCAACACCATTTTCATTAACCCTGACCAGCCTGCCTGGCGAACAAATGGCTTCATGGCAGAAAGTTCCGGTTTCCGGAAAAATCATCCTTGATATTCATGATATTCCAACCGGTGTTTATTTGCTTGCTATTGTTTCCGGAATTAATGAAGTGATCCATAAAGTTTCAATTATAAACAAATAATTCATATATGAAGCCATCTTTAAATTATTGCATACTTCTTCTGTCTTTGTTTTTCTGCTTCACATCAGCAGATATTTCTGCCCAGATAAGCAAGGGTGGAATACCATACAGTTATTCAAGGGCATTGTTACCAGATACAGGGAATGTGGTGATGATTTCTGCCCCTCCGATGGATGTTATCTCATCAGAGGATCAGAAATCATCACTCCCATATCGTTTTGCGGTGAACCTTCCTGTTGATCTTGGATTCGGTAATGCCGGAACCATGGTGACCACTGCAGAAGGAACTACTGTGTGGCGGCTCAGCCTGAAGTCAGCCGGTGCCAAAGCGTTAATATTGTATTTCGACCTCTTTCATATTCCGGAAGGGGGGAAATTATTTGTATACAATACCAGGAGAACGCAACTGCTCGGTGCCTTTACAGCTTTGAATAATAATAATTTATCAACATTTGCAACCGGGTTGATTTATGGGGATGCTCTTACCCTTGAATACAATTCACCGGAAGGCCTGCCATTTCCTGAACTTCATATTGCTGAGGTTGGGTATGCTTATCGCGGAATTTCTGAGTTAACGGGCAATAATACCGATTTTGGCGGCTCGGGTAAATGCGAAGTGAATGTTAATTGTGATGAAGGAAATGGCTGGGAAAAGCAAATACGAAGTGTTGCCCGGATTGCAGTTAAACGCGGGGGGGCCAGTCTTTGGTGTACCGGATCGTTGATTGACAATACACGGCATAATGCAATACCGTATGTTTTAACTGCCGACCATTGTGGCAAAAACGCCACTGTAGCTGATTTTAGCCAGTGGATTTTCTATTTTAACTATGAAGGAGCAGGTTGTGCTGATCCGTCGGTTGAACCTCCCATTAATTCGGTGACAGGGGCCTCTATGGTGGCTCACGGGGGCGATGCAGGGAACACCGGATCGGATTTTCTCCTGGTTAAGCTCAAGTCAGCAATTCCTGATTCATACAATGTATATTTCAACGGATGGAATCGGGAAACGGTTCCACCAAGCCCGTCAGGCACCTGTATTCATCATCCCCAGGGAGATATCAAGAAAATATCCACCTATACTGCTCCCGTAATTCAAACACATTGGGTAGGAAATCCTGCCCTGGCTCATTGGCGGGTAATCTGGTCAGAAACTCGCAACGGTCATGGAACCACCGAAGGCGGTTCGTCAGGATCCCCTTTGTATGACAACCAGGGATTTCTGATTGGAACACTCACCGGAGGCGACTCTTCCTGTGACTCAGCTTCCCTGAATTTACCGGATTATTATGGAATGTTTTCCTATCACTGGGATAAAAATGGTACCGATTCAGTAAGCATACTCAAGTGCTGGCTTGATCCCGATAATACCGGCTTGATGTCACTGAAGGGCTGGTCATTGTCGACTGAGGAGAATCTGATTAATAATGAGATGGTTGCCTATCCAAACCCTGTTACTGATCAGTTGAAGGTGAAGTTTTCAACCCCGGAAGGAACACTGCTGAAAATCACCTTTCATGATATATGGGGGAATCCGCACCGGCAATTTGACCGGAATGCTGGTGATACTGGTGAAATACAGGTTGATATGTCAGATTTTACTCCAGGAATATACCTCATGGGAATTCAAAACGGGGATCGCCTGACCAGACATAAAATTATCAAGTTATAGATAGGCCGGCGAAAATGTACAACCAAAACACACCTGACTTCCCTGAATTGATCGATATTTCTGAAGATTTGAAGGATATTTCCCGGAAAGTGATTGCTGGTGATCGGATTACTCCGCAGGAGGGTTTAACCCTTTTTGAACAGGGGGAACTTGGTTTCCTGGGCAAACTGGCAGATTTGATCAGGGTTAGGAAGAACGGCGATGCAGCCTTTTTTATCCGTAACTTTCATATTGAACCGACCAATATTTGTGTTAACAAATGCAAGTTTTGCTCCTATTCACATCATTTCAGCAAAACCAGCTGGGAGCTTACCGTGGATGAAATTCTTGAAAAAGTGAACCTTCAGGATGATACTGTTGCGGAGCTGCATATTACCGGAGCTGTGCATCCCGACCGTGATATTTACTACTATGGTGATTTGCTTTCGAAGATCAGGAGAGCCCGCCCCGAACTTCATATCAAAGCCTATTCAGCGGTAGAACTGGATTATATGATCAAGAAATCGGGGATGCAACTGTCAGAGGGACTTGCTTATCTTAAATCCTGCGGACTACAATCCATTCCGGGTGGCGGTGCTGAGATTTTTGATGAGACGATCCGCCGTGAAATTTGCGGGATGAAATCCACAGCGCAAACCTGGCTTGAGATTCATGAAACAGCGCATACCCTGGGTATTCCGTCAAATGCTACCATGCTGTATGGACATAAGGAAAATTATGCACAACGAATCGATCATCTCGAACGCTTGCGCAAAGTTCAGGATCGCACCACCGGATTTAATGCCTTTATTCCCCTCAAGTTCCGTAACAGCAATAATGAGATGTCGGCAATTGCCGAGGTATCTGTGACCGAGGATATGAAAATGTATGCAATTGCGAGGATATACCTCGACAATTTTCCCCACATGAAAGCCTATTGGCCTGCCGTAGGTCGCAATCTCGCCCGGGTTTCCCTCTCTTTTGGCGTGGATGACCTCGATGGGACAATCAACGATTCAACCCGGATTTATTCACTGGCGGGAGCTGAGGACCAAAATCCGGTTATGACTGTTTCACAGATGATATCCCTGATCAAAGATGCAAAGCGCACACCGGTTGAACGGGATTCATTTTATAACACACGATCCTGAATTCTTTTTTGCCAATTGCCTTTTACCTTTTATATGACCGTTGATCAAATAACCGATATCCTTAAAAGTAAAACAGTAGGCATCGCCGGCTGTGGCGGATTAGGGTCCAATTGTGCGATCGCTTTGGCACGGGTGGGGGTAGGCAGGTTGGTAATTGCTGATTTTGATGTGGTTACTGTAAGTAATCTTAACAGGCAATATTATTTTTCAGACCAGGTTGGAGTCATTAAAACCCAGGCGCTGTCTGCAAATATTCAACGGGTTAATCCGGCGGTGATCGTAAACATGTACGATGAAAAGTTGACCCCGGAAACCATTCCTTTGGTTTTTAATGGATGTGATGTGGTAGTGGAAGCCTTTGACCTTGCCGATCAAAAGCAGATGATTATCGAAACTGTTTTAACCGAAATGCCTGACATTCCTTTGGTTGTGGGATTGGGTATGGCTGGATGGGGCATGAATGAGGCCATTCATTTTCGTAAAGAAGGAACCCTGTATATCTGCGGTGACGAAATTGCAGAAATCGGACCCGATTTGCCTCCCTTGGCCCCAAGGGTGGGTATGGTGGCCAATATGCAGGCGAATGTGGTACTGGA
>CAZVNF010000110.1:0-4128 GCA_964628215.1 uncultured Draconibacterium sp. | reverse complement strand
ATAGCGAAATAGTGAAATAGTGAAAATATGAAAATTACATTAAATAATACTTCTGAGGAATTTGAAGGAGATAATTTCAGCGTAAATGAACTGCTCAGAAGAAAGAATTTTACTTTTAAGATGTTGGTAATCAAAATTAACGGAGCGCTGGTGAAAAAGTCAGAATATGAAACAGCATGCATTCACGACGGCGACGAGGTTCATGTTCTACACCTCATCTCGGGAGGCTGAAAACATCCGGACCCTTTCCACCTGTGTCCCCCCCGTCCACTTGTCCACCCGTCCCCTTGTCCACCTGTCCACTCGTCCCCCCCTAAACCACCTCAGCCACCACAAACGTACTTCCTCCCACAAAAACCATATCTTTTGATGTTGCTGCCTGTTGTGCGGCGATCAAAGCGGCTTTCACCGACGGGTAAGATGAACCTGCCAGGTTGACCTTATTGGCGGCCTGTTGCAGTTCTTTTGCGTCGAGGCCCCGGGGGATATCCGGTTTGCAAAAATAGTATGTCGCATGTCGGGGTAATAGTTCAAGGATAGGAGGAAGGTGTTTGTCGTTTACCACTCCAAATACAAAGTGCAACCTGTGATGCGGGGTTGCTTCAATTTGTGCGAGCACTTCCCTGAGGCCGCCTTCGTTATGACCGGTGTCACAGATGGTGAGCGGATCTCTTCCCAGGATTTGCCATCGGCCTGCCAGTCCGGTATTTTCTATTACGTTTAGGATTCCTCTCCTCACCGCAGTAATGGGTATTTTAAACCCCATCCTGTTCAATCGTTCGCAGGCCCAGGCAACCGTGACGATGTTTTTACGCTGATAGTTTCCCGTAAGAGGGGATTTCAGGTGCTTCAGATAGGGTAATAAGCCCCGGAAAACATCCATCGATCGCAGGGTACCGGATTTACCTGTAAATTCAAAGGCTCCGGAATGCAGGTTCTGATCAGCGAAAGTTATTTCCGACCCGGTCTCCCTGGCTTTGTTAAGAAATACGGACCCTGTATCCGGCTGGGTTTCTCCGATAACCACTGGAATGCCCGGTTTAATGATGCCGGCTTTTTCATAAGCAATTTTCACATGGGTGTCTCCAAGGAATTGCATATGGTCAAAACTGACATTGGTGATGACCGAAAGTACCGGTGTTATAATGTTCGTTGAATCGAGCCTTCCGCCAAGGCCTGCTTCCACAATGGCAATCTCTGCCTGCTGTGTTCTGAAATAGTCGAATGCCAGCCCGACAGTAAGTTCAAAAAAAGATGGCTGAAACGATTCATATTGCTCCCGGTATTTCTCTACAAAAGAGGAAACGTATCTCTTTTCGATCATCTTCCCGTTTACCCTGATTCGTTCACGAAAGTCTTTTAAATGTGGAGAGGTGTACAAACCTGTCCGAAAGCCGGCCTCCTGGAGTATCGATGCAAGCATGTGTGAAACGGATCCTTTGCCGTTGGTTCCTGTGATATGAACTGCTTTGAATGAATGCTGAGGATTGTCAAGCATCCGGCAAAGTGAAATGGTGTTGTCGAGGTTTGCCTTGTACGCCTGGCCACCAACCCGATGAAACATGGGAAGTTGCGCAAATAGATAATCAAGGGTTTCGGGATAATTCATCACAGGAAAAGTTATTGGTAATTTAATAAATTGCTCCCCCGGATGAATTTTTCCTGGCTCCGGTTACACTGCTCAGTGAGTTTATTTCGTTTCGATGGCGAAGTACCCCCAGAAAAGCAAAAATAAGCGCTTCCTTAAAGTTAATGGTATGATTATCAGGGATTATGATTTCAGGGGCTGCGTAATGCCTGATCCTCCCGATCAGAAATGTATTGAAGGCCCCGCCCCCGGTAACAAGCATTTTTTTGCCCCGGGATGATCCTGTCGCAGCAGCTACCTGGATGGCAATATGTTCACAAAAAGTGGCGAGCAGGTCGCAGGCAGACAGCCCTGATTTTTTCAGCAATGGGAAAATATGCTGAACAACCCATTCTTTTCCCAGCGATTTTGGGAATTCCTCGTGATAGAATGCCAGGTTGTTAAGTTGTTTCAGTAAGGGCTGATTGACAATCCCTTTCTCTGCCAGTCCGCCGTCAGGATCGTATTCATAGCCTTCTGTCAACGCCAGTTGGTTCATGACAATATTGGCGGGGCAAACGTCGTAGGCAATGCGCTGATTGTTCTTTTGATAAGAGATGTTTGCAAAGCCGCCTACATTCAGGCAAAAGTCATAAGTATCGAAAAGCAGGGCATCTCCGATCGGAACAAGCGGGGCGCCCTGTCCGGAAAGGGCCACATCCAGCGACCGGAAATCGCAGATAACACGCACGCCTGTTTCTGCAGCAATGGCAGAACCACGCCCGATCTGGCTCGTGATCCTTTTCGATGGCTGGTGAAAAATGGTATGACCGTGGGAAGAAATAAAATCGGGAACAAGTTTGGTTTTATCAATAAATTCCTTTGTCAGCCGGCCAAGCAGGTGTCCGTATTCAATGTCGGCAGTGACAAATTCCAGGGCTGATGCCGATTCGAGATGGGACAGTAAATCCTTCCATTGATCCGTATAGTGAATAGTTTCTGCAAACTTTATGGAGTAATTCCACAGATGATTAGTTTTGCTGAATTCGCAGAAAGCAATGTCAAGTCCGTCCAGACTTGTCCCCGACATCAATCCTATTACCCTGTATTTCATTTTCACAGAACCGCTAGCAGTTTCTCCAAATGTATCCCGCGTGAGCCTTTGACCAGTACCGTTGCATTTTCAATTTTATGATGATCAAGCCACATTCTGGCCAGGTCACTGTCTTGAAAACAATGGTTTTTCCGCTTTGAATTCAACCGGGTAAACACAGGCCCTACCAGGTAAACATGTTCAAAGCAGAGCTGTTCAATCAATTCTAGAACGGCAAGGTGCTCCGGGTCAGTCTCTTTCCCCAGTTCCAGCATGTCGCCAAGTATCAGGGTCTTTTCCGTATAGGAAGCGCCGGCAAAAGTTTCCAGTGCCGCCTTCATGCTGCTTGGATTGGCATTATAGGCATCAAGTACCAGCAGGTTGCGGTCGGTTTTTGTGATTTGCGACCGGTTGTTTTCAGGCCGGTATCCTTCAATGGCTGATTTAATATTTGCAGGTGAAATGTTAAAATACTGTCCGATACACGCTGCGGCAAGAATATTCCCTGAGTTGTACCCGCCATATATGTTTGATTCAATCCTGAGAGCAACTTCATCCCGTAGTAACATGTCCATGCAAACAAAAGGATCTGCAGTAATGTTGTTTACTGCAACATCGGCTGGTGCATGGCCATAGGTAATGGCCCTGATGCCCGGCGAATGCTCTTTTAAAACTGAATCATCCGTGTTGATAAAAACAGCGCCATCGTGCTTCCCGAGGAAACGGTAAAGTTCGGTCTTGGTCCTGATTACCCCTTCATAGCTGCCAAAACCATCAAGATGCGCTCTGCCGATGTTTGTAATCAGCCCGAAGCCGGGTTGAGCTATTTTACATAGAAAATCAATTTCCCCGGGATGGTTGGCGCCCATTTCAATAATTGCGACTTCGGTGTCATTGTCAATGTTCAGCAAAGTCAGCGGTACCCCGATGTGATTGTTCAGGTTTCCTTGTGTGGCCAGGGTTTTATACCGGGTCGAAAGCACCCTGTTGATGAGTTCTTTGGTAGTTGTTTTTCCATTGGTTCCGGTGATGGCAATTACCGGGATGGTAAACTCTGTGCGGTGGTGTTTAGCCAGCGCCTGGAGTGTTGTTAGTACATCATCTACCAGAATGCATGATTGGTTCAGCACATATTGCGGATCATCAACAACTACACATGCGGCCCCTGATTCCAGGGCAGGCCCCGCAAACTGGTTTCCGTTAAAAGTTTCTCCGCGCAGGGCAAAGAACATTGAGTCCGGTTTAACATTTCTGCTGTCGGTTGACACAATCGGATGTGCCTGGAAAATTTCGTAAATTTCGTGGATCGTGTGTGCCATATAAATAAAACCCCGTCTCCATTCCGAAACGGGGTTTATTTTTAATTAGAGTATCATTATCTTCCGGCAATGGAACCGCCAACGCGGGTCATGGCGCAACGGAACCCGATTGCATCGGAGGCATCGGTTTCATCGAGATAGCGCCGGGT
>CAZVNF010000109.1:0-13543 GCA_964628215.1 uncultured Draconibacterium sp. | reverse complement strand
AAACCCGGGGATGGTGATGCGCCCGTTTTCATCGGTGAGGGAGGCGATCATTTTGGTGAGGGCGTTGATCGGATTGGCGACAGCTCCTCCGAAAATTCCTGAATGCAGGTCAATATTCGGACCGGTAACCTCTACCTGCATGTAGGCAAGACCGCGTAAACCCACTGTGATGGAGGGGATATCCAGGGAAATCATGCCCGTATCCGACACCAGGATGATATCTGATTGCAGCATCTCTTTGTACTTTGTACAGAAGGGGGCAATATTCATGGAGCCTACTTCCTCTTCCCCTTCGATCATGAACTTAACATTGCAGGGCAAGGTACCTGTGCGCATCATAAGTTCGAATGCTTTGGCATGCATGAATGCCTGTCCCTTGTCATCATCGGCGCCGCGGGCATAGATTTTCCCGTTGCGTACCTCGGGTTTGAAAGGCTGGGAAACCCACAACTCCACAGGGTCAACAGGCATTACGTCGTAGTGCCCGTATACCAGGATTGTGGGAAGTGAGGGGTCGACGATCTTTTCGCCATAAACGATCGGGTTCCCGTCGGTGGGGAATATATCACTTTTATCACAGCCGGCCTCACGGAGTGATTTCCGCCAGTACTCCGCCGCCCTGATCATATCGTCCTTGTGATCGGCTACCGAGCTTACCGAAGGGATGCGGATCAATCCGAAAAGCTCCTGTAAAAAACGGTCTTTGTGTTCGTCGATGTATTGTTTTACGTGTTCCATTTTGGTTTACTATTAAATAGGTTAAGTTTATTTCTCGCAGATTTTCGCGGTTTATACCGCAGATTTCCGCTGAAAAACAACTTTTTGCATAAATTTTGCGAAAATCTGCGAAGCAATCTGCGAAAATCTGCGAGAAACCATCGCAAAAATAACGTTTTTCCGCAAACATGGCAATACCAAATTCCTCCCATTTATTCAATTATCTGTATATTTGGCGCAGAAAATGATAATTGTCAGAAATGGATAAATTAGATTATTTGAATCAACCCGACAACTCGGTTATCGACGGGTTGTATGAACAATATAAGCAGGACCCGTCGTCAGTGGATGAGAGCTGGCGGAAGTTTTTTGAAGGCTTTGAATTTTGCCAGACCAATTTCAAAGCCGACCAGGGCAATTCCTACGTAGTGCCCAATGAATTCAAGGTGATCAACCTGATCAACGGGTACCGTGCCAGGGGCCATCTTTTCACCAAAACCAACCCGGTGAGAACCCGCAGGAAATATACCCCCACGCTTGATATTGAAAATTTCGGACTCACCAGCGAGGATGTGAACAAAACCTTTCAGGCCGGGAAAGAGCTGGGCATCGGGAATGCAAAATTATCGCAGATTGTCGGCCATTTGCAAACGACTTATTGCCAGTCGATCGGAATTGAATACTATTACATCCGCAGGCCTGAAGTAGTTGAATGGTTTAAGGAAAAGATGGAACTCCGGCTCAACACCCCGGCGTTTTCACCTGGCGAAAAAACCACGATCCTGCGCAAACTGGCCGAAGGAGTGCTTTTTGAAAAATTCATCCATAAAAAATTCCCCGGGCAGAAAAGTTTTTCACTGGAAGGGGTTGAATCATTGATTCCTGCCCTGGATGCAGTGATTCAGCACGGGGCTCACCTGGGCATCGATGAATTTGTTCTCGGTATGGCCCACCGCGGCCGGTTGAATGTGCTTGGTAACATCATGCACAAGCCGTTTACCCAGATTTTTTCGGAATTCGAGGGCAAAGAGTATGAAGACGATGACCTGCTTGGCGATGTAAAATACCACCTGGGATATTCCAGCGATATCATTGCGGGAAATGGCAAAAAAGTACATCTCACCCTGGCGCCCAATCCTTCTCATCTTGAAACCGTTGACCCAGTAGTGGAAGGGATTTCCCGGGCAAAAATCGACCACATTCATTCCGGGAACAACGATAAAATTGCCGCCATCCTCATCCATGGCGATGCTTCCATCTCAGGCCAGGGAATCATTTATGAACTGATCCAGATGGCCGACCTTGAAGGCTATAAAACAGGCGGAACCATCCACCTGGTGGTGAACAACCAGATCGGTTTTACCACGAATTACCTCGACGGACGGTCAAGTGTTTATTGCACGGATGTGGCCAAAACCATTCAATCGCCGGTTTTCCATGTAAATGCCGATGATGTGGAAGCTGTGGTTTACGCCGTACGGCTTGCCATGGAATTCAGGGCAAAATTTCATAAGGATATTTTCATCGACCTGCTGGGATACAGAAAATACGGGCATAACGAAAGCGATGAACCCCGGTTTACCCAGCCAATCCTTTATAAGATCATTGAACAGCATCCCGATCCGCTGGAGATCTACCTGAAAAAACTGGAGGAAGAAAACACCCTTACTTCCATGGATGTACCGGGTATTACGTCAAGTATAAATACCACGCTTCAGAATGGATTCGAAGCGGCAAAATCCATCCTCAAGGGGGACATTGATCCTTTTCTTGGCTCACAATGGCACAACCTGCGTAAGGCCATACCCGCCGATTTTCACCAATCCCCTGTAACCGCCATTTCTGAAACCACTTTGTTTGAAATTGGCAGCAAACTGACAGATTTGCCTTCCGGCAAAACCTTTTTCCGTAAGATCCTCAAAATGCAGGACGACCGCAAGGCCATGCTTGAAGCCGGCAAGCTCGACTGGGCCATGGGAGAACTGATCGCCTATGGATCGCTCCTGTCAGAGGGGCACCCTGTTCGTCTCAGTGGACAGGATTGTCAGCGCGGAACTTTCAGTCATCGCCATGCTGTGCTTACGGTGGAAGATTCGGAAGAGAAGTTCATTCCCCTGGAACATATTTCATTGAACCAGGGTAAGCTGAGCATATATAATTCATTGTTGTCGGAATATGGCGTTCTTGGTTTCGAATATGGCTATTCGTTTGCAACTCCCAATGGATTAACCATTTGGGAAGCGCAATTTGGCGACTTCAACAACGGGGCACAGATTGTAATTGACCAGTATATCAGCAGTGCGGAAGACAAATGGAAAGTGATGAATGGCACTGTGCTGCTTCTCCCCCATGGGTATGAAGGACAGGGGCCTGAGCACTCCTCGGCCCGGATAGAGCGATTTCTTTCATTGTGCGGCCACCACAACATGCTCATCGTAAACTGCACTACCCCGGCAAACTTCTTTCACGTTTTGCGCCGCCAGCTTTACTGGCCGTTTCGAAAACCTCTGGTCGTGTTTACCCCCAAAAGCCTGCTCCGGCATCCACGCTGTGTTTCAGCCATTGAGGACTTTACCAGTGGCGGATTCAGGGAGGTTATTGATGATGTAACCGCCGACCCGGAAAAAATCAGGAGGGTGGTGCTTTGTTCGGGCAAGGTTTATTATGATATCCTGGAAGAGAAGGAAAAACAGCAGAAAGACGATGTTGCGATCGTGCGGCTCGAACAGTTCTATCCGTTGCCGCTGAAGCAGCTCCAGGCTGTATTTACCAAATATTCACAGGCGAAACACTGCGAATGGGTTCAGGAAGAACCTGTGAACATGGGAGCATGGAAGTTTATCTCGCAGAATATGGTATTTGAACCGCCATTTATCATGCCGGCCCTGCACCATACTGCCCGCCCGGCAAGCGGAAGCCCGGCAACAGGATCATCCAGGCTCCATAAGATCCAGCAAAGACTGATTGTTGAAAAAGCGCTGGGAAAGTGTACCTGCGAACATGCAAACGGCTCATGCAGATTGCATTGTGCAGAACATGAATTTCAGATAGTATAGAAGATAAAAAAACCACTAAGGCACTTAGGGCACTAAGTTGCACGAAGATGTGACATGAAGTAATCCCTTAGTGTTTCTTGTGTACTTAGTGCCTCAGTGGTGTTAATTATTCGTTTAATTTTGCATTAAATAAACAACCGCAAAGATTCAAGGCGTATGGCAATTGAAATAAAAGTTCCCAGTCCGGGCGAATCAATTACCCAGGTACAACTGGCCAAATGGCTGGTAACCGATGGCGAAACCGTGGAAAAAGATCAGGAGGTTGTTGAAATCGACTCCGACAAAGCATCTTTCCCCGTAACCACACCCGAAGACGGGGTGATCAGGATCAAAGCACAGGAAGGTGCAACAGTAGCGGTTGGCGCAGTGATAGCCGTGATTGAGGAGTTGAGCGAACAGGAGAAAAATGCAAAAAGCAAAATGCCGGATGTCAAGGTTAAAACTCCTGAACCTATGACTGCACCTATCTCAGGTTCACAGGTTTACCCGCTTACCAGTTCACCAGTTAACCTTCATGCCTCTCCCCTTGCCCGGAAAATTATTGAAGACAAGCAGGTGAATGCAAACGACCTTACCCTGGCATTTCCGGGAAAGAAGATCACCCGCAAAGATATTGAGTCATTTATCAACCGCAAAAAAGAGGGAACTCCTGCTTCATTGTTCACCGGAACCCGGGAGGCTGAGCGTAAAAAAATGACCACCCTGCGCCTGAAACTCGCCGAACGCCTGGTTTCAGTAAAGAATCAAACGGCCATGCTGACCACCTTTAACGAGATCAACATGCAGGCCGCCCTGAAAATCAAAGAGCAATACAGTGGCGCTTTTAAGGAACGATTTGGGATCGGGTTCGGGCTTATGTCGATTTTTACCAAGGCAGTAACCATAGCTCTCAAAGAGTTCCCTCAAGTCAATTCGATGCTCGACGGCGAGGAACTGGTTATTCCCAGGTATGTTGACATCGGCATAGCCGTAAGCGCTCCGAAAGGACTTGTGGTGCCGGTATTACGCAATGCTGAAATGATGAGCATCTCCGAAATTGAATTAAAGATCAAGGAACTTGCCGTAAAAGCCCGTGAAAATAAAATTTCCATCGACGATATGAAGGGAGGCACTTTTACCATTACCAACGGAGGTGTTTTTGGTTCCATGATGTCGACCCCTATTCTCAATCCTCCGCAAAGCGCCATCCTGGGAATGCACAAGATCCAGGAGCGACCCATTGCAGTAAACGGCCAGGTAGTTGTTGCACCTATGATGTACGTAGCCCTCTCCTATGATCACCGGGTAATTGACGGCCGCGAGTCGGTCAGTTTCCTGGTGAAGGTAAAGGAACTGGTGGAAGACCCTGCAAAAATGCTGACCGAAGGAATTGATCCGATCAAATTACTGCTCGACCTGTAAATCCAAAACATGAGAAAAAACGTAGATTTTCTGGTGATCGGATCGGGTATTGCCGGACTTACCTTTGCCATTAAAGTAGCCAAATACGGCAAGGTTTGTATCGTCACGAAATCAACCATGGAAGATACCGCCACCACCTGGGCGCAGGGAGGCATTGCTGCCGTGATGTACACTCCCGACTCTTTTGAAAAACACATCCAGGATACCATCATTGCAGGAGATGGCTTATGCAATGAAGACGTGGTAAGATTTACCATCAATGAGTCCACCGAGCGGATCAGGGAACTGGTGAAATGGGGTACCAAATTCGATAAAACCGTGACCGGTCGGTATGATCTTGCCAAAGAAGGAGGCCATTCCGAATACCGGGTACTCCATCATAAAGACAGCACCGGGCGGGAAATCGAGAATAAATTGCTCGAACAGGTGAAGAAACACCCGAACATAGAGATCCTTGAAAATCATTTCACCATCGATATCATCACCCAGCATCATCTGGGGGTAGAGGTAAACAGCCGCACACCGGATATCACCTGCTTCGGGGCTTTTGTCATGAATCCCAGAACACGGCTGGTTGACACCATTTTATCGAAAATAACACTCATTGCAACCGGGGGCGCGGGAAATGTTTACAACAACACCACCAACCCGCTTATTTCAACCGGCGACGGCATCGCCATGGTTTATCGTGCCAAGGGAGCCGTGGAAAACATGGAATTCATCCAGTTTCATCCAACCGCACTTTACCATCCCGAGGAAAAACCCTCCTTCCTGATCACTGAAGCCATGCGTGGTTTTGGCGCCGTGCTGAAAACCCGCGATGGCAAAGAATTCATGCATAAATACGATGCCCGGCTTTCGCTCGCTCCCCGTGATATTGTTGCCAGGGCTATAGACAACGAGCTCAAAATCAGCGGTGAAGACTACCTGTATCTCGATTGCCGCCACCTGAATAAAAATGAACTGATCAACCATTTCCCCACCATTTATGCCAAATGTTTGTCTATCGGCATTGATATCAGCAAGGACATGATCCCGGTGGTTCCGGCCGCCCATTACACCTGTGGCGGGATAAAGGTGGACGAATACGGCCGCAGTTCCATCGTTAACCTGTTTGCCTCGGGTGAATGTGCCGCAACCGGGCTGCATGGAGCCAACCGGCTTGCATCCAATTCATTGCTGGAGTCGCTTGTTTTTTCGCACAGGGCCAGTACCGAAGCTGTCAGCCAGGTTAAGAACATCAGTCACTGCCAGGAAATCCCCGACTGGAATGCGGAGGGAATGGTGTTGAATGAAGAGATGGTTCTGATTACTCAATCTCTGAAGGAACTTCAGGCCATCATGAGCAGTTATGTTGGCATTGTGCGTTCAAATCTGCGCCTTCAGCGGGCATTCGACAGGCTGGAGCTACTATACCGGGAATCGGAAGACCTCTACAGCAAATCGATACTCACGCCCCGGTTATGCGAGTTGCGAAACCTCATCAATATCGGGTACCTGATCATCAAGGCTGCCCGCCGCAGGCATGAAAGCAGGGGATTGCATTTTTCGCTCGATTATCCGAGAACAAGCCCCCGGCAGGTGAACAAATGACAACTAACTCTTTATTAAGGCGATAACGATGGCTCTGATCAAATCAGTAAAAGGCGTACTCCCTAAGATGGGAGAAAACTGCTTTTTGGCAGATAATGCCACACTTACCGGTGATATTATAATGGGCGATAACTGCAGTGTATGGTTCAACGCAGTGGTTCGCGGTGACGTGCATTCCATCAGGATCGGCAACAATGTAAACATCCAGGACGGGGCAATTCTCCATTGCACATACCAGAAAGCCCCGCTGAATATCGGCAACAATGTATCCATTGCTCACCAGGCCATCGTACACGGATGTACCATTCACGACAATGTTCTGATAGGCATGGGTGCCATTGTGATGGACGGGGCAGTGATTCACAGCAATTCCATCATAGGCGCCGGGGCCGTGGTCACAGAAGGCACCATTGTGGAGTCGGGGAGTGTTTGGGCAGGCCTGCCGGCGCGAAAGATAAAAGATATTGACCAGTCTCTCCTGGAAGGGCAGGTTAACCGTATTTCACGGAATTATAATATGTATGCGGGCTGGTATGACTGACAGAATATGTTATACGCTTAAATTTCATAACATTATATCAAAATACTTATGCGAAAAGATATAACCATAGCCAACGAATACCACACAGCTGAAGAGACCCCTCATATACTTCTCGACCGGTTAACCTTCAACTCGCGTTTTGTTTTTGCCGGTCTGTTTTTAAAAACTGTTTTTGCTTCCCGGTCCCTTGCCCGTAAAGGGGTATATGACACCCGGCAATGGGTATCCACTTCTCATGACATTTTTACCGATGTGGAACGCGTGGGAGGAAGGATCCATATTACCGGGATGGATCATGTCAGGAACGCCCGGGGGCCGGTACTGCTTCTCAGCAACCATATGAGCACCCTTGAGACGATGATCTTTCCGGGCATCATCCAGCCTCTGACTAACGTCACCTTTGTAGTGAAGGCGGAACTGGTCAGCCACTGGGCTTTTAAGGATGTGATGCGGTCGCGCAACCCCATTGTGCTGAGCCGCTCAAATGCAAGGGAAGACTTCAGGATTGTGATGGAACAGGGTCAGGACAGGCTTCAGAACAATATCTCCATCATCATTTTCCCCCAAAGTACACGCAGGGTGGATTTTCGTCCGTCTGAATTTAACTCACTGGGCACAAAACTGGCCGCAAAAGCCGGCGTACAGGTCATCCCGGTTGCCATAAAAACCGATTTCTGGGGATTTGGGAAAGTGTCGAAATACCTTGGACCAATCAATCGGGACAAACCCGTTCACATAGCATTTGGGGAGCCCATGACCGTAACCGGTTCCGGAAAAGAGGAGCATCAGAAAATTGTCGACTTTATCGTTGCCCATCTCGATTCGTGGAAAAACAACCAATAATCAAAGCCTATGGAACCTCTGAAAAGAAATCCTGTTATTTACGAGATCAACACCTGGGTTTGGCTCTATGAAATGGGCCAGCAACTGCAGTTTCCCATCAACCTTGCCAACGTGCCGGGAGAGAAATGGGACGAACTGGCACAACTCAATGTTAATGCCGTATGGCTCATGGGGGTATGGCAACGGAGCGTAAGGGGAATAGCCATTTCGAACCTCAATGCCGGGAACCTGTCTGATTTCCGAAGGGCATTGCCCGACTTCAGTTTTATCGACAATGTGGGGTCCCCCTATTGTGTAAGACGGTACACCGTTGATTATCAGCTTGGAGGTGACGAAGGACTGGCCATTGCGCGTGAGCAGCTTGCCCAGCGCGGAATCCAGCTCATCCTCGATTTCGTGCCCAACCACCTCGCACATGACCATTACTGGGTAGAAGAATTCCCTGATTTCTTTATTCAGGGAAACAGGGAAGACCTGCGGGATGACCCGGTGACGTATGTCCAGGTTGGCGAAAACATTTTTGCCTGCGGCAAGGATCCCTTCTACCCTGCCTGGCAGGATGTGCTCCAGGTAAATGCATTCCATCCTGACCTGCGTGAAGCCATGATTGAAACCGTTACTCAAATGGCGGATCGTTGCGACGGAGTCAGGTGCGATATGGCCATGCTTGTGATGAATGATATCTTTGCAAATACATGGGGCAGGCGGGCAGGTACAAAACCGGTTTTGGAATACTGGGAAGAGCTTATCCCGGCTGTTAAGAGGCATAACCCTGAATTTATCTTTATTGCTGAAGCATATTGGGATAAAGAATGGGAATTGCAACATCAGGGGTTTGACTTTTGCTACGACAAACGGCTGTACGACAGGCTGGAACATAATACAGCACAGGAAATCCGACTTCATTTGACGGCTGAGCCGGAGTACCAGTCAAAAATGATCCGGTTCATTGAAAACCATGATGAGCCCAGGCATGTGGTTGCTTTTCAACCCGGAAAAAACCGCGCTGCTACCGTGGTCTCCTCCACCCTGCCCGGTGCCAGACTCTATCATGAGGGCCAGTTTGACGGCCGAAAGATAAAGTTGCCGGTGTTCCTCCGCCGGAGAGTGGATGAACCTGTCGATTTCGAATTACGGGCTTTCTGCCAGCGGCTTCTCCTTGCAATCAAACATCCGGTTTTTCACTCCGGGGAGTGGCAATTGTGCGAATGCCGCGGATGGCCCGATAATGAAGGCTATCTCGACCTGCTTGCCTGGTGCTGGTATGACGGGGACGACCGGTTTCTGATTGTGGTCAATTATTCTGCCGGGAATGTTCAGGGCAGAGTAAGGATTCCCGGCAACGATTTGCGTATGCGGAACTGGCGGTTAAATGATTCTCTGAGCGAGGTTACCTTTGAGCGGAACGGCGACGAAATGCATAATGAAGGACTGTATGTCGCACTCGGGCCCTGGAATTACCATTTCCTGCGGTTTTATCTTGTGTAAGCTAATTTTCAACCAGGGTTACAGTTGATTTCAGCGTTTGGGTTACCGGTATTGACATAGTGTATGGCCCGGTAATGGCAACGGTCATTTCATGCTGCATGCTGCTCTCCCTGAGAATCAGCATCCCTGCCTCTTCATCAAACCAGATAATGCCCTTTTCTTCACCACTCCCTTCAGCAAACAGTTCCATATTTTGCTCGTTCCCTTTGCCAATAAGTTCAAACTGTTTGATAAAGCTGATCTTACAACAGCGATGACCATTTTTTTTCTCAAAGCCGTCCAGGGTGTATTCAGTTGTTCCGGTCCGGGCAAAATAAAAGTCGTTATAACTAATACTATCATTACTGATCACCGGCCATTTATCTCCGGGTTTAACCTTATAATCAGGTAATTCTATAAAATTAGCAGAAATTCTCGAGCCCACCGTTATCGGGATTTCAGTGGTGGAGCTGTCAAAATCGCCCACCAGTTCCCGGCTGATCTCTTTTCCTGATTTGCTAACTACAATTTTAGTTCGCTGGCCGTTCAGCCCTTTTTTGTTCAGGAGTGTATCCCTGGCCGGGCTGGCGGTGCAACTGAAAGCTTCTTCGTAAAAAGCAAGGAAGGTTATCGAACTGTCGGCTGCAACAGAAACAAATTGCATATTAATCAGGTAGTTATTCGTGGCAATGAGTTTCATCTCTTCTCCGAATATCTCCCCCTGCGAAGTGCTGGTATCTGTAAACCTGTAATGGCAGGTACTGCCCGGCTGATATTTGAGGGTAAGGCTGTGTAATTCCTGGGCAGACAGTGCAAGTGTGGACATTGCCAGGTAAATCAGAATTAATAACCTCATAATAATATATTTACATTTACAAACTCAGAATACCGGGTTACTCGTTTTCCTTACCTGCCGGTTTTACAATTTTATAATGGCGGCTTTCATTGGCAACAGTCCATGCGGTTAAAAAAGCCAGCCTCGATACCCTGGCCGCTTTCTCTGCATTGATGCGGTCGGGGTTGTCAGTTACCTGGTGATAATCTGCATGAAGCCCGGTGAAAAAAAAGATAACAGGCACTCCCTTTTTAAAGAACGGCACATGATCGCTGCCGCCCTCCAAATACTTGCTTTTACTTACAGCCAGTTTAAAACCGATTTCTTTATTTTGCTTCCTGACGACCTTTGCAAGTCCGGGGTTTTGTCTTGCTCCAAGTATTTCAAGTGAATCAGGATCATTCCGACCAATCATATCGAGATTGATCATGGCCACCGTCTTGTTCAATGGCCATAAAGGCCGGTGCACATAGGATGAACTTCCCAGCAGCCCCTTCTCTTCTCCTGCAAAGGCAATAAAAACCACACTGCGCTGCGGATTTTCAACCATGGTGGCAAATGCCTTTGCGACCGCCAGCACGCCGCTGGTTCCGGAGGCATTATCGTCGGCTCCGTTGTAAATAAAATCTGATTTCCTATGCGGGTCTTTTTCAAAACCAATATGGTCATAATGCCCCCCGATGATAATCACTTCGTTTTTCAACTCAGGATCGGATCCTTCCAGCCATGCAACCACATTGCGCCCGCCCACCGGTTTGGAGACCAGGGATACATTCATGGCCATTATTTTTCCCGGGATCCTGAATGAATGTGGCTGCCAGCTTTTTTCGATGCGCTGCTGGATACGTTTGAGAGAATCAACGTTGCCAAATAATTCAATTACCACCGATTCGCCTGCCTGTACCATTGGAATTTTCCTTGCAACACTGTCGCAATAGTCCAATGGCAGGGCATCCTTTGGCAGAATTTTCGACAACGCCGGCCATGCATATCCCCTTGGTTTAAGGGATGAATAATGAAGCGGTCCTGAAATCACGATCACTCCTGCCGCACCATGGGCCTGTGCAATTTGCTGCTTCACTTTCAAACCGGAGTAACGTGTCAATTCCATTCCGTCAAACAGCTTCTGCGAAGAATCAGCCTGGCCGGGTTCCTGCCGCAATACTGCCACTATCTTACCCTTTACATCCATATCCTTGTAATCGTCGTAGTTGTATTCAGGAGCGGTAATGCCGTATCCGGCGAAAACAACCTCACTTTCGGCCGGGCGGCTTCCTGAAAGATCATAGGGAACAAAGTCCTCCCTGATTTTAAAATTCATGGTCTCCATCCCCTTCACCAGCGATAAAAAGTTATCGTTTCCAAGGTCGATATAACAAAAGGCAAGATCCTGGAAATAACTACCGTTAAAGGCTTGCAAGCCAAATGATCTGAATTGGCCGGCAATATAATCTGCTGCCAAGTCAAGTTCTGCACCCGGGGTTGCACGCCCTTTCATGGAGTCGGATGCCAGGAAACTGATGGTTTGTTTCATCAGTGACGGAGTGATTGTTGCTCTGGCATGTTCGGAAACATTGCGCTGGGCTTGCAGAATAAACGAACCGGAAGAGAAGAGCAGAACCAGGGCTATCGCCCGGAAATTAACCATGATAAATATTTTGTAAACTGAATATTGCTAACCGGGAAACTTCATTACCGGCAACTCCCTGGTTTTTTTCCACATTCCCCGGGTAAAGTCGGGAAATTTAAGGGTCTTGCCTTCCTTTGAGATGGATTGCTCACTCAGCACCCGTACCGCACTCATTACCACTGCGTCATATACGTCCATGTCTGGTTCCACCCCCTTGAGAAGGGCATTGACCAGGCGATAATCTTCAATGTAGTCCATGCCTCCATGTCCTGCACCTTTGCTCGCGGTTTCCAGTTCTTCCCACACAGGATGCTGGTATGTTTTCAAATAATCATTGACCGGCTCCCATCGATCATCGGTTTTACTCACCCCTTCGATGTATATTTTCGGTTCAGGATATTTGCGGACAATTCCCCTGGTGCCCTGGATAAGAATGTCACGGCTGTAAGGGCGTGGCAAACTGGTGTCGTGGGTTACCACGATTGTTTCCCCGTTCATGGTGCGGATAAGGGTGGTAACGACATCGCTCAGCACAAACTTCTCGCGTGCCTGGGCGCTGTCGGGGCCAAATTTGTCAACGGCATATTCATGCAATCCCCGGGTTTTGGAACCGTAGGACACCATGTAATCAAAATAATTTCCGCGATTGATATCCATACATTGCATCACAGGCCCCAAACCGTGGGTTGGGTAAAGGTCGCCATTGTGATGCATGGAAAAATCGCGGCGCCATACACCCTCCCCTTTCATATCATGCTTAACTGCACGCAGGTCGTGAAGGTAACCACACTGAGCATGCACCAGTTCGCCGAACATTCCCTTTTTCACCATGTTGAGAATCATCATCTCCACCTTGTCGTAGTTGCAATTCTCCATCATGATGCAATACTTCCCGGTCTTCTCCGAAGTTTCCACCAGTTCCCAGCAACCATCCATGGTGATGGCTGCCGGAACCTCCGTGGCAACATGCTTGCCATTGTTCATCGCCGCAAGGCAGATCGGCACATGCCATTGCCAGGGTGTGGCAGTATACACCAGGTCAATGTCGGTCCGCTCACACAAATGCTGCCAGTCATATTCATTTTTTGAATAGCCTTCAGGTCGCTTGAAACCCGCCTTTTCCACCATATCCTGGGCAAATTTCACCTTACTCTCAATGATATCGCAAACGGCCACAATTTCAGCGCCTTCCACTTTCAACAGGTTTTCCACGTGTGAAGTTCCCTGGAGGCCGACACCGATGTAGCCGATACGCACTTTCTGCATCGGATTTCCGATCGGAGCAGGACGATAAGGGCTTATGATGCGATCGGGCTGCATGGAAGCCATCAGGTTATCACTAACTGCAAGACCGGCGCCTGTAACAGCCATGGCTTTTATGAAATCCCGGCGGTTAAATTGCTTTTTCATGGGAGGAGTATGAATGATTTTCCAAATTTAATTAAAATTAGTTATTCATG
>CAZVNF010000108.1:0-13601 GCA_964628215.1 uncultured Draconibacterium sp. | reverse complement strand
AAGGATTACGCTGACAGATAAGAACATTTTTGTACCTTTGCACCCATTTTTCCAATCCCTGCTATGAATAAAAATACCATTATTGGCCTCGTCCTTATTTTCGGAATTTTCATCGGATACAGCTACCTTGTAAGTCCCTCTCAGGAGCAATTGATGCAGCAAAAATTCAAAGCCGACTCAATTTACCTGGAGAATCAGGCAAAACGTGAATCGGATATTAAAGCCCTTGCGCGTGAACGTGCCATCAGTATGGCCAAAGAAAAGGAGAAAGTCCTTTCGACCGGGAAGAAACTGGATTCTCTTACGGTTCTTCGACTTACCAAAAAAGATGAACTTGGCGCATTTGCCAATGCAGCAGTAGGGAAGGATACTTCATATACGATTGAAAATGATGTACTTATTTTAAGAATATCTTCACTGGGCGGAAAAATTGCACAGGTTGAACTGAAAGATTATCTCACCTGGGATAAACGTCCGTTGTCCCTGATGAGTAAGGACTCTCTTCAATTCGGGCTCTCCTTCTTTTCCAATAACCGTATCATCAACACGAATAAACTCTACTTTCAGCCATTCTGGCCTGATGCAGCAAACGGAGGCCAATCGCCGGTAAAAGTTACCGGCAAGGATTCAATTCGCTTCGGAATGCGTCTGTTCATGGCTGCCTCAGATACTACGGTTGACCCTGACAAATACATTGAATACATCTATACCATGAAGGGTGATGAATATATGATGCGTTATAGTGTGAAGTTTGTCAATATGAATGACTTTGTTGACCCTGCCACCAAATTTCTTGTATTGAACTGGAATAACAATTTAAACCGCCAGGAGAAAAGTTTGAACATGGAACGGATGAGTACCGGGTTGTATTTCAAATTTATGGAGGATAAGGTGGACAACCTTTCTGAAACGAGCGATGAAGAAAAAAACCTGAAAAACGAACGGCTCAAATGGGTTTCGTACAAGCAGCAGTTTTTTACCAGCACCATTATTGCAGATGATTTTTTTAGTGATCCGAAGTTAAAGGTGGCTACTTTGCCGGGAGGAAACAAGTATTTGAAATCTATGTCAACAGAAGTTGGTATCCCCTTTATTCCTGCTGAGAATAAGGCGGTGTCAATGTCATTGTACTTTGGTCCTAACAAGTATTACGGTTTGAAGAAATATCAGCAGGATCTTGAAAAGCAAATCCCGCTTGGTTGGGGGTTCTTCCTCATGGCCTGGATCAATATTTATGCGGTCATCCCGGTGTTTACCTTTTTTGGAAATTTTGGCTGGAATTATGGCATCATTATTCTCATCCTCACCATTCTGCTTAAAATTCTCCTGTTCCCAATTGCCTTCAAAACCTACAAGTCATCGGCGAAGATGCGGGTACTTAAACCGGAGATTGATGAGCTGGGCCTGAAGTACCCCAAAAAGGAAGATGCTATGAAAAAGCAGTCTGCCACCATGGAATTATATAAAAAAGCCGGGGTAAACCCCATGGCAGGATGTATCCCATTATTACTGCAGATGCCTATCCTGATTGCCATGTTCCGCTTTTTTCCTTCCTCCATTGAGCTTCGCCAGCAGTCGTTTCTCTGGGCAACAGACCTTTCCTCCTACGATTCAATATATACCTTCCCGGGAGGATTTACCATACCGTATTATGGCGACCATATCAGTCTTTTTGCTCTGCTGATGACCATCTCCAGTATTTTTTATACCAAGCTGAATGATCAGATGATGGGATCGCAGCAAACCCAGATGCCCGGCATGAAAACCATGATGTACCTCATGCCTGTGATGTTCCTTTTCTGGTTTAACGATTATTCTTCAGGGTTAAGTTACTATTATCTGCTGGCTAACCTGCTCACTTTTGCACAGATATACATCATCAGGGCGACCATAGATGAGAAAAAACTTCATATGCAGATTGAAGCCAACAGGAAAAAGCCGGTGAAGAAATCAGGTTTTCAAAAACGTCTTGAAGATATGGCCAAAAAACGCGGTTATCCCGTGAAGAAATAGGCCGGAGTTGTCCGCTATATTTGTTCTCTGATGTAACTCAAAAACAATTCCAGTCCGAGTTTTTTCTGAGTGTCGAAATCGTAGGATATATTATTTTCAAGGTAACCCAGACAATCTTCACACGCAGGCAACCGGTCTCTGAAATACTCAAGGCTTTCCTGTTTATGTTCAATTCCATAGGTTAGCGCACCTGTGAATGATAAAAGAATATCTTCGGGCAGCCTGTTACGTGAAATCCAGGCGGCAAATACAAATGGCAATCCTGAAAATTTCACCCACTCTGCAGCCAGGTCATAGGCATAAGGGAAATCTTGTCGTGCCTGAAAAGTTTTATCCCCTATGGCCACTACCGACTCGAATTCAATCAGTTGAGTGCTTTGACCCATCTTCATATTTTCCCATTCCGGTCTGATGTGCCAGTGTTTTCTTGCAAGCACCTTCACAAGTTCGACTGAAGTGCGCGAATCAAAATCAAGGTGAACATGGCGTACCTGTTCAAGAGGAACCTTCGACAATAACAACACAGTTTTTACTTCACCAACCGCACCAATACAGTAATCGGATATGTACCTGAACTGCCCTATTTCAGGCAGGGCTGCTACAGGTACAAGCGCAATGTCAACGGCATTGTTTTTTATCTGTTCGGCACAAACAGAGGGAACATCCAGTTCAAGACTGAAGTTTTGTAAAATTCCCGATTCCCTGAGCCCGTAAACAAATGGAAAAGTGTTTAAATAGGATACGGCAGATATTTTGAGTAATTTCATGTTGGTCGTTTGTTCCGCAAAAGTAGGTGAATTGCAGTTCCAACCCAACATGGAATTTTTAAAACCGTGCGCGTAAGGCAAGAATGAAATTTCTTCCCGAGCCTGCAATGCCCGAACTATATGGCTGATACCTTCTGTCTGTAAGGTTTTCAATTCCGGCACTCACTGAAAAGTGATCTGTAATCTGGTACAGGGATTTAATATTTAAAGTATACCAGGCCGGTGAATAAGGATTCCCGTTCGGATCTTTTGCATACAAATAATCCTTGCCACGTTCTTCCTCACACAGGTTTTCATAACTGATCTCTCCATTGTAGATGGCATAGAGGTCCAACTCCAGTTTATGAGCTTTATATGTGAGGTGAGATATGCCAAACCAGGGTGCTGCATGCCGAAGCGGACTTTTAGTTCCGTTATCCAGTTCCTCTTCTCCTTTTTGATAATTGAACTGTGAGGTAAAACCAAAACCAGCCGGAAGTTTTATCTCTATCCCGGCCTGGATACCATAAACAGTGGCGAATGCTGCATTCTGGATTGCTTGCACCTTGCTCATTTCACCTTCATACATGATGCTGTCGAGTCCGTTCAGGGTATAATCACGGCGAACCATGGCATTGCTCAAATAGGTATAATACGCTGTGAAGTCAATTTTTGCTGTACTGCCGAAAACTTTTGCAATTCCAACCTCTCCATTGAAAGCATATTCAGGTTTAAGGTCAGGATTGGGAACCACCACACTGCCTGGCTGCACATCAAATACTTTGCCCAAATCATCTACATTTGGTGCACGGTATCCTGTGGAAAGGTTCATGATAACCGACCATTTTTCGGTTGGATTATATGCAAAACCCAGGTTGCCGGTAAGTGCACCCTGGTTTACCTTAGCTTCTGAGAATGGGATGGGATAAAAATCAAGGTTATAACTGAAATCCGCATCGATGCCGTTGTAATTATACCTGGCACCTGCCTGGATCAGGAATTTTTCCGTTATTTTTAACTGGTAGCTAATGTAGGCAGCATAGGAGGACCATGTGGAATTTGGATATCTTGAGGGGCCTGAAACCACGTTTCCGGTGGAAATGTCTTCATCTGTTCCGGTTGAGTTTACATCGTTCCATACTAATTCGATCCCATAAAAAAAGTTGTGTTTTTGCCCCAGTGACCTTGTAAAATCAATATTGGCTGAATATGCATTGACTTTCTCAACGCGGTGGTACCTCATTGATTTCTGAAAATCCCGGTCAACACGGCTCTCCTGGAATAACTGTTGGGCAAGTCGGATTACCATCTGATCATAGATCAGATTACCGGCGCTGTTGATAATTGTAAAGCTGTTCATCATCCATTCCTGGGGGCCGTAATACCACTCAGCACTTCGCGGCAAACCTTTTTTTGACCGGATCAGGCGGTCATACCGCGGATAATCAGTGGTGGTGGAATAGTGGAACCCATACTGGAATTCCCATTTGTCATTCGGTTTAAAACTGATTTTTTGCATCAGGTTGACCTGGGAATACCCGGTTGGTTTTTGTACTTTGGGATCATCATTGGTCATCACCACATCGGTGCTGTCCACCCGTTCAACATACCAGGGCCTGAGGTAATCATCCGGTCCATAACTGCCCATTCGGAGGTCACCAAAATTGTTTGAAGAAAAACTGGTAATAAATGCCCATTTTCGCCAACCAACATTCACATCAAAATGACCTGTAATTTCATTGTTGGAAGAAGAATAACGGGCGATTGCATTCCCGGTTACCATTGGCTTCCCGGTAATGGAGTATTGAGGGGTAAGTGTTCTGAAACTCATTACTCCGCCAATGGCATCGCTTCCGTAAATGAGCGAAGCCGGTCCGAAAATCACTTCGGCATTTTCAAGTGAAAACGGATCGATGGAGATGACATTCTGCAGGTTTCCACTTCTGAAGATCGCCGTGTTCATGCGTATTCCATCGATGGTATATAACAGGCGATTTGTGGAAAAACCGCGGACCATGGGGCTTCCTCCACCCTGTTGGCTTTTTTGAATATAAACCTCGCCGGATGAATTCAGGAGGTCAGCTGTTGTTTGCGGGTTGTTCAATGCAACATCCTTGGGTGATATAATCAGTATTCTTGCCGGAATATCTCTCTGATCCTGGTTCCAGCGCGACCCCGAGATCACTACCTGATCAAGGTTAATTGCGGTTTGGTCAAGCATAACAGAAAAATCAGCTCTTTCAAGGTCATCAAAACTGAATTGAACTGTTTGGTACCCAATAATCCTGATTTCAATTTTAGTTGCACCCTTGAATTTTGATATATCGGCCTGTCCTTCATGGTTGGTTAAAGCAAATGCTTTAGGATTGTCGCATGTAAATGTCACCAGGTCCAATGGAAGGCCGTTTTCATTGTCTTTTACAGTAACTACCTGTGAATATGTAATTAAACACATATTTATTAACAGGGATAAAACAAAGAGTTTTTTCATTTCTTTTAGAATAAATTAAACAAATAAGCAAATAACTCCCTTGTTAAGACTGGGAGTAAATGAACAAACAGAGAAAGAAGAATTGTTTAACTTATCCTTGGGGGTGGGACAACAGGGGTCAAGTAAGCAGATGAACAGTGGAAGCGCTTATCTTTATGACCTTTCAGGCTTGTTATCGGAATATCTGAATTCCATTTGAAATGATCCTGGAGATAAAATGATTGAAAAAAAGTTGTTAAAAATTTTTGGGTCTCCCTGTTTGGAGAATCTTGTGATAAAGCCAGCGCAATGACCTTATTTATATGCAGATTCAGTTTGGTTTCCGCTTTATCCTGATAACAAATGTAATGAATGGAATCTTTAATGATTTTCATTTCAACAACGTCATACATCTGCCCCTTATATTCAAATTCCCCTGATTTTTCCCAGCGCAGTTTCTCTTTAACTTCTTTTGCTGAAAATGAGAGAAGCATAAGATTTTCAGTTTCCGTACCAAGCAGAATTTTCTGTCTGACTTCCTGCCTGATAACTTGTTTTGTATAAATAGACCAGAAATAGCCCAACAGGAACGGAGATGTCAGGGTTAAAAACAGAAAAATACCGAGACTCTTTTTCAATGGGGATAACAGCTAGGGATTTATTAATCCACAAAAGTAATAAATAAAATTCAGTGATTACGTTCCGGATTCCAAAACGCCTGTTGCAACATCATTGTCCCGTCCCGATTCAATTGCTAATAATTGCCGGTGAATGGAAAGAACCTGCGGAATTACCATCTGTGACCCGTCGTTCAGGATCACGAAATCAGATAACCGCGACTTCTCTGCATCGTCAAGTTGAAACTGCATACGGCGCAGTACGGAATTGCCATCGATCCTGTCTCTTTTAATGACCCGGTCGATGGCAGTTTCTTTTGGACATGAAACGTGTATGATATAATCGTATTCTGATTTAAACCCGCTTTCGAGTATGATGGCCGCCTCCTGGATCACATAGTGCTGGCCTGAATTCAGCTCTGCCCAGAGGTGGAAGTCGCGCATCACCCTGGGGTGAAGAATCGAATTCAGCAGTTTGAGGGCATTCCCATCGGTAAAAACGATAGTGGCCAGGGACCTTGTATTCACTTTATGGTCGTTGGTAAGAATGCCATATCCGAAATGTTTCAGAATTTCGTTTTTCACCATCGGATCATCCAGGAATTTTTTCGACTCCTCATCCGCATGAAAGACCGGGATGCCCATGGTAGAAAAAACCATGGATACCAGGGTTTTACCGCTTCCAATATTTCCGGTCAAACCGATCTTGAGCATCTTTTCAGCGTTTTTTAAATTCGAAAAACAGGGTGTCCGGCGAAACAAAAAAGTCCTCACCCGGGAAATTCGCCTGCGATATAATTTCCTTACCTATCCGGTTTGTCAAAACATATCCAAGTGTATGTTCTCCCAGGTAGCGCAGTTTTACATTACGCAAACTAACTTCATATTCACGGTATTGTTTAATGATGAACTGTTCCGAGAAGAATTCGAACCCCTGGATTTTCATCCGCAGAAAGATTGTTGAATCGGAACTCCCAACCAGCCTGAGGTAGGAAGGGGTATGGGTGTATTTAAGATGATATTCTACCGAATAATAATAATCCTTGGAAAGCCTTACCAGGGCCCATATGAAAATTGACAGCACCAAACAGATCAGAAAGACGTACAGTTTTTGCCTGAACTTCTCACTTCGACGCTGCCGAGCGTGTCCGATGAACTCAAAAAATTCGGATTTCATCGGTTAAGAATTATCGCTGGTTACTTAGCTTCGATGGTTTGATTGGGATCCATGGCAACCGCCGATTTTTCAATGCGCAGCTTGACATTGTTTTCTACTTCAATGGTAACTGTTGTATCCTGGATTTCAGTAATCCTGCCATGTATGCCACCAATTGTAATAATTTTCTGTCCTTTTTGAAGACTTTCCTTGAATTTTTTCTGATCCTTCGACCGCTTCATTTGCGGACGTATGAAAAAAAAGTAAAAAACAACAATGATCAGCACAAGAGGTAAAAATGAATACCATCCATTTTGCTGAGCTCCCTGGCCTTGCGGAGCCATTAAAAGAATGTTCAATAAGTTTGTCATACTAATGTTTATTTATAATTATAATTTCCCTGTATTACTATTTATTTTTCCGTTCCCGGATTTACCACTTGTGCCTTAATCCTGATTATGGTGGTATTGGGTTGTGTATTTGAAGCTACAATAATATTTTTCGACTGATATCCCCGCTTTCCATTACTGTTAAAGGAAATCTTTACGACCCCGCCCTCATTCGGACGAATTGGAGTTTTTGGATATGAGGGAACAGCGCATCCACAGGAGGTGGAAACTTCGGCTATGATAAGATCAGATTTTCCTGTGTTTGAAAACTTAAATGAATATGCCACTGTTTCGCCTTCAATAATACGGCCGAAATCATGTTCCATTTCTTCAAATTGAATATATGGAAGCGAACCTTTACCTGACGCTCCGCTTGCTGTGTTCGGGTTGTTTACCAGATCTGCAGGAATGGTTTCCTGAGGGTTATTTCCATTGGGTTTACAACCGGCTAGGACCAGCACGTAAATCAGCGAAATAAATGCGTAAAGCATTCTGGCATTCATGATTTCTCTATTTTTTGCAGTGCAAAGGTACTAAAAATTTTCATACTTTTACCGCTATGCGCATCTACCTGGTTGGTTACATGGCTTCAGGAAAATCAAATTTCGGCAGGGTTCTGGCTGAAAAGCTTGAATATGGGTTTGTTGACCTGGATTACCTGTTTGAAGAGCGTTTCAGAATCAGTGTGCTTGATTTTTTTGAAAAATACGATGAAATTGCCTTTAGAAAAATTGAGAGGGGATTGCTGCTTGAGACATTGAGCCGGGAGAATCTGGTGATATCTACAGGGGGGGGGACACCCTGCTTTTTTGATAATATGGATGTTATCAAACATGCAGGTATCTCTGTTTATCTTTACTGGGAAACTACGGCCCTGGTAAGGCGATTAAAAATAGTGAAACGCAGACGCCCTCTCCTTAAGGATGTTTTACCTGCAGATTTAGGGGTTAAGGTGGCTGCTCACTTGATAGAGAGGGAGGTGTATTACAATCAGGCAGATATAAAAGTGCCCGGAGAAAATTTTGATGTTGAGGTACTTAAAGATCAGATTATGAATCACTTAAATCGTGATTAACGCCTGAGTGTAAGCAATGCAATGTTTTCAACATGCTGGGTATGGGGAAACATGTCGACCGGCTGGCAGGATTCCATCTGGTAAAGTGGATCCATTAATGCAATATCCCTTGCCTGGGTCGCCGGGTTACAACTTACATAGATTACCTTTTCAGGACACGCTTCCATGATGGTTCGGACTACTTTTTCATGCATCCCGTTCCTGGGAGGATCAGTAATAATTATGTCAGGTTTCCCATGCAGGGCGATAAAGTCAGGGGTTAATGTTTTTTCAGTCTCGCCGGCAAAGAACACCGTATTTGAATTATTATTGATCCTTGAATTAATCCCGGCATCGGCAATTGCAGCTGTCACAGATTCTATTCCGACTACTTTTTTCACATAGGGGGCAATGTAATTTGCTATGGTGCCGGTGCCTGTATACAGGTCATAAACGATCTCATTCCCGGTGAACATGGCAAGTTCTGCAGTAATCCTGTACAGGTTGATTGCCTGGAATGAATTGGTCTGGAAGAACGAGGCCGGACCAATCCGAAACTCAACTTCCTTACCGCCGGGTTTGAAAGCGGGCATTTTTTCGGTAATAAACGAGTCTCCTTTGAAAAGGTGGAAGTCAAGATCATAAATGGTGTCATTCTGTTTGGGATTGATCACATAATAAAAACTGGTGATCTCGGGAAACAGGGAGGCCAGGTGGTCAAGCATGGGGAACAGGTGGTCTTCTTTGTTCCGAACTACCAGGATTACCATCAGCCCTCCTGCTTCGGTATTCCGAATGATCAGATTGCGCAAAAAACCCTGCCAGGTGCGTACATCATAAAAAACCAGGTCATGGTCCATCGCATATTTTCGTGCTGCGGTCCTGATGGCATTTGATGGGTCTTTCATGTGGAAACACTCTTGAATATCAACGACTTTGTCAAAGAACTGCGGAACATGGAATCCAAGTGCATTGGTATTTGTCGTGCCCGGTTCAAGATTGCGGTCTTCTTCTGTCAGCCATCGGTGGTTGGAAAAAGTAAAGTCAAGTTTGTTACGGTAGTATCTTGTTTCAGGGGAAGGCAGAATGGGAAAAATAACCGGATTTTCAAGTTTACCAATCCTGGTTAAACTTTCATAAACCTGTTTTTGCTTGTAATACAGTTGTTCTTCGTATTTCATGCCCTGCCACCTGCAACCTCCGCATATCCCGAAATGTGCACAGTGTGGTTCGGTTCTTCTGGAGGAATAGTGATGAAAATGAACTGCTTTTCCTTCCAGGTATTTCTTTTTTTTTCGTGTAATCTGCACGTCTACAATATCGCCGGGAACGACAAATGGCACAAACACGATCTGTTCCTTTATTTTTCCCACGGCCATGCCCTCAGCACCGGCATCGATAATCTCTACCTTTTCATATATCATGTCAGTTGCTTTCCTCAATTTCCGGTAACAAATATTTTTTAATGATCGCATACAAATCATCCCTGCGAAATGGTTTTGACATATAATCATCCATTCCTGCATCAATGCATTTTTCGCGATCGCCAGGCAATGCAATTGCCGTCAGGGCGATAATTGGAATATGGCTGCCAGGAGCTTCCAGGCCCCTGATCTCTCTTGTTGCCTGAAATCCATCTTTTTCGGGCATATGCACATCCATGAAAATAAGGTCAATTTTATTCTCCATAAATTGTGAGATGGCTTCTTCTCCATTTATGGCCGTGATCACCTGTACCCCGGTTTTCAATAACATGACACTCAGTAATTTTGTGTTGATCAGATTGTCTTCGGCAATTAAAATGATCTTGCCGGAATCTACTTGGTTGGGTTCTTCCATAGCTTGAATTGATTGGTCTTTTTTTTCGTGAGAATGAAGCTTTCCAAAATGCAACAGGTCGAAAAAGTCTTTCATTTTCACAGGTTTGGTAAGGTATTGTTGAATTCCGAGGTCTTTGGATTTTTCGATAATATTATTTCTCTCAACCGATGAATACATGAAAATAACAGGTTTTTTTACCAGATTTTGATTATCCTTGATCTTTTCGGCAACAGCGAGACCGTCCATGTCGGGCATACACATATCCAGGATAACAAGGTCAAAAACATGATTTGTTTCACTGGCTTCCTGCAAAGTTTTAAGTGCATCCTTCCCATTGGAACAGGTAGTGGAATCGATGCCCCAATAGGAAAGCATATCCTTCAGGATCTTCAGATTTGTGAGGTTGTCATCCACCACTAACACGCTTTTAATGTCAGGCTTTTGAACCACCATTTCCACTTGTCCTTCCTGGTCAACTGTCAATGGTAATTCGAAGCTGAATGTACTGCCCAGACCTGGTTCACTTTCAACTATCAGCACCCCGTGCATGATTTCAGTCAACATTTTTGAGATGGATAATCCAAGTCCGGTTCCGCCGTATTTCCTGGTGGTTGAATTATCAGCCTGGGTGAATTGGGAAAAGATACTTTCCTGTTTGAATTTTTCGATCCCGATCCCGGTATCTTTCACACTGAAAATGATCCTGAGCTTTCCGTCTTCCGAGATTGTCTCGCTTTGTTTTCTGGCGGAGATGCATATTTCTCCTTTTTCTGTAAATTTAATGGCATTACTGATGAAATTTACCAGTATCTGTCTGATTCTCAATGGATCACCATGGAAGTATACAGGCATCCCCGGTTCAATCTCACATAATAGTTCCAGGTTTTTCTCAAAGGCCTTGACTGTCAGGATGTCGACGCTTTTCTCAAGAACATCATAAATGTTGAACTTAACATGTTCAATTTCAAGCTTTCCGGCTTCTATTTTTGAAAAATCCAGGATGTCATTGATGGTATCCAATAAGAGATAAGCTGACGTTTGTATCGACTCGAGATAGTCTCGCTGGCTTGTGGAAAGTTTGGTTGTAAGTGCAAGTTCGGTCATGCCAATCACACCATTCATCGGAGTACGTATTTCATGGCTCATGGTGGCTAAAAATTCCGATTTTGCCCGGTTTGCCCGTTCAGCTTCCTCTTTTGCTGCCTTCAGGTCGGTTTCAATCTGTTTTCGCTCGGTAATATCAATCAGGATGGCGATCACTGCAGGTTCATTGTCAAATATGATGTTATCGCTCCGGATGATGGTATCTTTTATCTCACCGCGTTTGGTAATTGCTTTGATTTCATAATCCCTTACCTGCTCAATGCCGAGCTCCCGTTTGCGCATATTCTCGTAAACAATTGGTTTTGAGTCTTCGACAATAAAATCCATGATGTTGGAGCCAATAATTTCGTCAATTGTTGCTCCCATGACAGTGAGAGCTGCATCATTTGCGAAAATAACTTTTCCCATCCTGTGAATGATGATGAGGTCAGGCAATTTATGCACCAGGGTAGAATACCGTGTATTGCTGTCGAACAGTGCTTGTTCGAACTTCTTCCGTTCGCTGATGTCTTCAAAACTTTCTATCCCGCCAATGATATTGCCCATCGGGTCTTTGAGTGTGTCAATGTTTTTGGAGATGGTAATTATTTCTCCTGATTTGCTTCTAATGGTACATTCATGGCCATGGGTGGGTTTCATCACCAAGGGGTTGCATAAACCACAGCTCAGGTTGCATGGTGTTTCGGCAAATGCCTGACAGGTGAGCCCAATCATTTCCTGCTTGGTATATCCTGTGATTTTTTCAGCCTGTTTGTTCCAACTGGTAATTGTTTTATTGTTGTCAACAGTAAAAAGAGCACTCGGAATGACCTTGTAAATTAATTCAGCAAATTCTTTGGCTTCAGTTAACGCTTTTTCAGTTAGCTTACGGTCAGTAATATCTTCTTTAATCGCAATGAAGCTGATTAGTTTTCCTTCCTCGTTTTTTATGGGTGCTATACTTGTTGATTCCCAGAACAAATCACCATTTTTCTTTTTATTGTGGATCTCACCTTTCCATTCACTCCCGGATAAAATGGTATCCCATAAAATTTTATAAAATTCAACATCCTGCTTTCCTGATTTTAAGAATCTCGGATTCTGACCAATGGATTCTGAGGCAGTATACCCGGTAAGTTCTGTAAAGCGCTGGTTCACATATTCAATATTTCCTTCAAGATCAGTAATCATGATGGTGTTCGCGCTTTGTTCAACGGCAATAGATAATTTTTTAATCTGTTGATCAGCAAGGTCTTTTTCGGCAATTTTTTTGACCAGGTCAGCCTGTTGTGTATTGAATCTTCTGATCAGTCGCGCAATATCTCCAAATTCATTTTGCTTTTCAAGGATGTCTTTTACAGATCCGATGTTTCCACTTGTTAAACTCCTGGTAATCTGTTTGAGTGGGTTTGATATCCAATTGTTGATAAAATAAAAGAAGACAACGCATACGAGAATTAAGATCAGTGAGCCAGCAAGAGCAAAATAACCCAGGGTATCTAAATCAGTAGCCAGTTCATTTGGCCGGTAAAACCTGATGTAACCGGCTTTTGTGCCGGGCATGCTTTCGAGTTCCTGATAGATTTCTTCGATGTTCTTCTTTATTATTACATTGCCTGCATCTGCATGTTCATGGATTTCAAGTTTGAATCCTGTTGTTTTATATATTTCGGTACAATAGGCGGAATCCCATTTTTTGGCTGCCACAAGGTAGGCATTTGGCCTGGTGGTTCGGGTTATATCGAAAGTAGGAACAACGGTCGCACCAAATATTTCGTAAAGTTGCCCTTCCTGAAAAACAAAATTGCTCCAGGTATTTCTCCCGGAAAACAGTTCAATTATCATCTCTGGTGTGAAAGAAATGCATTTCCCCATCGTATCCTTCGTAAGGTACACTGAACGACCCTGCAAATCAAAAATACCAAGATAGCTCATGTCGTAGGTAGATTTAATAGGGCCGAGATTATCTTTAGCCCATACAGTGTCTCCTGACAAAGCATGCACAACCATTTCATCCCAGGCTGAATTGTCTTTGACAGGTTTGAGAAACCCTTCCATTTTGAATTCCAACACAGTTCGAATTACCTGTTGATCACTGCTTTGTTTGGAATTAGTGTATAATCGCTGCTCTTCCGCCCTGATATAAAAATACCCAAGTGCGAAGAGTACGAAAAAACCCAGTAAAGCAACAAACAGTAAAGTAATCTTTGTATTGGTTTTCATAGGCACTGCTTTATCGAACAATATTAGTT
>CAZVNF010000107.1:5119-13608 GCA_964628215.1 uncultured Draconibacterium sp. | reverse complement strand
GTACTGCAGTTTTTGTGGGAGAGTATGTCGTCGCCGATCTTTTTTAAACCCAGCCGTAAAGCTGGGTTTTTTTTTGCCCTTTCCCTACCCTCCTGCGACAATTTTACTTACCTTTATCCGCAAATTCCTACAACCTTAATGCTCCATCCCTGTCGCCCTTTTCTGATAATTGCAGTTCTGCTGATATTGCTGATTGGTAACAATACATTCGCGCAATTGCCCGATACCACTAAAACTTCAGGAATTCAAAATGAATCAGATACGAATTCCCGCGATACACGGCCTTCCGCCATTACAAACAAAGCATTACTCGATTCGCTTAAAAAACACCGCGACTCCTCCCAGGTTTTTTTCTTTTATAAAGACTTTGAAAAACTCGGTATTTTAAACCTGCATCAAAACGATACTGCACTCACGGGTTTCCAGAACTACGACCTGTTGTTTAAACACGACCGCTTTTTTTCTACCCTGGGAAATATCGGATTAAGCTATCGGTCATTACTCCCTTTTGCATTCAGAACAGAGAATGGTTTTGACTATGGAATACACAGTTTAGACCAATACCTCTATCAAAATGACAGCGTTAAATACTATAAGGTATATAAAACTTATTCAGAACTGAGTTATGTCCAGGGAGCAAAAAAAGAACAGAATTTTCATGCCGTATTCAGCCGTAATATTTACAGAACCTTTAACCTTGGTTTCGATTTTCACGTAATGAGCGCCCCAGGTGCCTATTACAGACAGAAAGCCAATCATGTCAACTTCGTACTCACTTCCCAATTCTTTACTAAAAACAAACGGTATGGCATGATCGCCAATTTCACAGCCAACAGAATTAAAAATTATGAAAATGGCGGGATCAAATATGACAGTTTGTTTACCGAAAACCTGGAATCGAACCGCATGGTAATTCCGGTAAATCTGAACACTGCCCAAACCAGGATCAGAGAATCCGGCTTTTTCATCAAGAATTACTTTGACCTTACCCGTCACCCCGGAAATGAAAAGGATACCACACTTGGCTCAAAAAAAAGACTTGAACTAGGAAGATTGACTTATTCGTTCCAATATAACCGTCAGATTCAGAATTTTCTTGACAATCAGCCGGACAGCGGTTTTTTTCCTCCGCCAATTCTCGATACAGTAAACACGTTCGACTCTTTGACCATAAAAAAAATCATCAACGATGTAGTCTGGTCAAATCCCAGTTTCAACCCGGGCATGAAACCCAGGGTGTTCCATCTCGAAGCAGGTATCCGGCAACAATATACAGAAGTTTTCCTTCACGGAACCCAACATTATTTTCAGCAGTTTATTCCCCATGCAGAGATTGTGTTTACCCCTTTTTCGAATTTGAAACTGGAAGCAAGAGGTGATTACGTTATAGGGGATTACAACGAAACCGACATGAGCCTTAGGGTTAAATTGTCAACAATACTAGGCTCCAGGGAAAAAAACGGAGGAACCATCTCAATTACCGGCAGGTATATATTGCAGGAACCGGGATGGTTTTATACGCATTACACTGGCAACAGCTTTCGTTGGGATACAACATGGTCGAAACAGGGATTTATCACCGGCGGGTTCAATTATTTTTTCAGGTTTTTTGAAACCGGTTTTAATATCAGCAGGATCACCAACTTTGTTTATCTTGATTCTTCAAGCAAACCGAAGCAGTTTCAACCTGAATTTGGGTACCTTCATTGTTACCTGAACGGGACACTAGATATCTGGCGATTCAAATTCAAAGCGCAACTGACCTATCAAACAGTCCAGGGAACCACCATATTGCGACTCCCGGTTTTTATTGGAAATCTTGCGGTGTATTATACTCAGCCATTATTTAAAGGGGCTGCCACTTTTCAGCCAGGGCTCAATTTTTTCTATAATACTTCCTATTATGCCGACAGTTATAATCCTGCCATACGGTCATTTTATCTCCAGGACAAACAGGAGATTGGAAACTATTTATATATGGATGTGTTTATTAACCTGAAGATACAAAGGGCAAGGTTCTTTCTTACCTATACCCATTTCAACGCAAGTTTCATGACTCAAACCTATTTCACCACACCTGCTTATCCCATGCAGGATGGTGCCTTCAAATTTGGAGTTGCGTGGCGATTTCATGATTGATTATTCAGAGGCAATTTTAAAAGTCCAGGCATGTTTACAGGGAGGATTTTTTTGTAATTCAACAGGAACTTCAATTATAAAACCTCCATCCTGCCCTTTCTTCCATTTTAATTCTCCATTTTCACCCAGCAACGTAATTTCAGATCCTTCACGGGGTTGAAATCCGTTTACCTCAATAATTGCAGGAATCCGGAATTCCCCGGCGTCTGCAAGAAAAATGAGGAAGATATCCCCGTCAGGACCGGCAGTAAAACAAACTTTCCCGGATTTATAAGGGCTGAATGGCCGGGAATAATAAATCGCATCTCCATTGATTTGCATCCAATCTCCAATTTCCTTTAACCTGGCATAGGCTGTGTCAGCCCATTCACCCTCCGGAGACGGACCTATGTTCAGCAGGTAATTTCCGCCTTTGCATACAATGTCGACCAGGTTATGTATGATTTGATTGGCAGGTTTATATATATCACCGGGAACGTAAGACCAGGAGGTTGCCATAGTCATGCATGTTTCCCATGGATAATCGAGCAACTTACCCGGAATTTCCTGTTCCGGGGTACGGTAATTCTCATATTTCCCGGTAACTGTCCGGTCTACGATCAGCAGATCGGGCTGGTAACTGCGCGCCATGCCGGCTATTTTTGGCATATTGATATCCTGTCCGTTTTTGGGATCCACCCATCCCCCATCCAGCCAAAGAATGTCCACTTTTCCATATTGGCTCATTAGCTCCTGTATCTGGTTATAGGTAAAATCACTATATTTCTGCCACCTCTCCGGGTATTTTTTAATACTGTAATTTACATTCCGGTTTGGGGTCGCCCATTCTTCCGCCCAATAATCGTTACAGTGCCAATCGGGCTTGGAGAAATATGCACCGGTCCAGAACCCATTGTTTCTGAAAGCATTAAATATCTCTTTGGTCACATTGGCTTTCGGATCGGTGTGATACGGACAAGCCGGGCCGGTAATGGAATAATCGGTTTGTTTCGTATCGAACATGCAAAAACCATCGTGATGTTTTGTAGTAAAAATGACATATTTCATGCCCGCAAATTTTGCTGCGGCTGCCCATTTAACAGGATCAAACCTGGTTGGATTGAAAGTGTTTGGCAGTTTTGTATATTCACGGCAATAATCCGCATAATTCTTTATTTTCCTGCGACACCAGTCTTCATCTTCGGAACAAAGAGACCATGATTCAACTATTCCCCATTGGCTGTATGATCCCCAATGCATAAGCAATCCGAATTTCAGATTCTTCCACTGTTCAAGTTTATTTAAAATGACAGGATCTGTCTCCATTTCACTCGTTCCTGCAGGTGTATTCTGGGCAGTTACATACACGACTGAAAAGAGCAATATAAACATCAGTTTGGCGCGGATTTTTATCATCATAAAGTTGTTTAGGCTCAAAAATAGTGAAAACTCAAGAAAAATGCACATAAATATTGATTTCGATTGTAAAAAGATATATATTTGCATTTATTTAGTCTAAATTATCTTCTAAACCTGAAACCATCTGAAACCATCTGAAACCATCTGAAACCATGAAAAAATCTACATATTTTATATTTGCAATGGTATTCATTGCTGCTATGGCTCTCAATACATCTTCATTTGCTGTTAAGCATGTGATTACAGTCGGGAACTTCTTTTTCAATCCTACCAGTGTAAACGTGAACGTAGGTGATACCGTTCGTTGGGTTTGGGTTGCCGGTACTCATACCACCACCTCCAATCCGGGAGGAATTCCTGCAGGAGCTGCTTCCTGGGATGCTCTTATTACCAGTTCTGTTACCACCTTTGAATATAAGGTTACCGTGGCCGGATCGTATGCCTATGTTTGCACACCCCACGCCCCGGGAATGGCAGGTACTTTCACAGCAAGTGCGGCTGCCCCTACCCTTTCAGTGTCACCTTCAAACAGGAACGTTTCAGCTGCAGCAGGTTCAACAACCTTCTCAGTCACCTCGAATTCCTCATGGAACGCCAGCAGCAATGCTTCATGGTGCACAGTAACAGCAGGTGGCAGCGGAAATGGAACAATCAATGCCAATTTTTCAGAAAACACTTCTGTATCCCAGAGGATCGCCACAGTTACCGTATCCGTAGCAGGCTTGCCGAACCAAACCGTAACGGTAACCCAATCCGGTGCAGCACTTGTGTTAACGGTAGGCCCTGCAAACCAAAATGTACCTTCTTCAGCAGGCAACACATTGTTTAATGTTTCCTCAAACACAAACTGGACAGCCTCCAGCAATGCAGCCTGGTGCACGGTTACCCCTTCGGGAAGTGGAAACGGAACGATTACCGCCAGTTATACCACAAACCTTGAAACTTCGGTGAGGGTGGCAACGATTACCACCACTGTTTCGGGATTACCCCCGCAAACTGTCACGGTTACCCAGGCGGCGTCTACTGTTGGTATTCATGATGGAGTTCTGACTGATTTACAGGTTTACCCAAACCCAACCAGTGGAGTTTTCAGTTTAAAAGCCGGTTCTTTAACGGACAAAGCTCTGGAAGTTTCCGTGATGGATCTCAGTGGGAAAACAATACTGTCTAAATCCTGTTCCGGTGCGGATGAATATCGCTTTGATATTTCTCAGGAGACCAAAGGAATTTATTTTATCAGGATTAATTCAGATAATTCCACCCAGGTAAGACGAATAATATTAATTGATTAGCCAGACCTTATTTTGTTTTGTTTTGTTATGCTTTAGTTTGTTGAGTTACTTTGTTTGGGGTTCAGGCTGTAAGGTTTTCTTACAGCCTTTCCTTTTTTTTTAACTGTTCAAACCCATTTCTTCAGGGCCACCGGGTTCGTTTTGATAACAAGTCATTTTTCCTGAATACATTCGTGCAATGCAGTAATTTGTACTTTCGCATCCTGACCTGACAAGTTCGCCTGATTTTAATTTATTCATAAAAGCAGGATCATGGATCAACACTCTGGCCAGTTGAATAAATTCAAATCCCATCCCGAGTGTTTTGTCTATCATTTCTTTCGATTTAAGTCCACCAACATAGATCAGAGCCAATTTCACCTCCTTTCTGATTTTCATTGCATCCTCAAGGAAATAGCCTTCGTTGAATGGCTCGGGTTTCATGAGGAAATTGCCAAAAAAACGGGTTCCGAATTGCATCCAGGGATTGTTCATATATTTTGCCATCACTTTTACCGGCATACGTCCCCTCATCACGTACATGGGAGATTTTGACACGAAGCCCCCGGAAAGGACTAATCCGTCAACTCCTTCTTTTTCAAGCATCTTAGCGACTAAAAGTGATTCATCCATCTCCATGCCTCCCGGGAATCCGTCCCGCAGGTTCATTTTTACAATCACAGCAACCGATGACCCGGAAGCTTCAATCACCTTCCTTATGACTTCGGTCATAAACCTCGTTCGGTTTTCAAATGAGCCTCCGTACTTATCCTTTCGCTGGTTGGTATAAGGCGACAGGAACTGACTGATCAGGTAACCATGTCCGGCATGAACTTCAACGGCGTCGAATCCGGCTTCTTTGACAATGTATATTGCCCTGGCAAAATCCTGAACTATTTCCTCAATCTCTGCAACAGTAATAGTTCTGGGCCAGGTAGGACCATATAAATTAAACTTGCCCGTTGGAGCGAAACACACCCCGGAAATAGATTTTTTTGCCATCAGACCGCAGTGACCAATCTGGATGGCGGCGGCTGCTCCCTCTTTGTGGATCGCATTTGTCAGGCGCCTGAGAGCCGGGATTGCAGATTCAGTGATCAGTAACTGGTGCGGGAATGACAATCCGCTCCGGCACACAGCTGCATAGGCAACTGTAGTCATTCCAATTCCTCCTGCAGCTACTGATGCATGGTAATCAATGAGATCATCGGATACGTTATTTCCAGGACACATGCCCTCAAATGCCGCAGAACGTATAGAACGGTTGCGAAGCAGGACAGGCCCGAGTTTGTAAGGTGTAAAAAGCATATGCCAGGGGTTAACTGATACCGCGCTGCTTTTTTATTTCCTCATATGCCGCGCTTACCTTCTGAAATTTTTCCGTAGCCGACTTATGGATATCATCCCCAAGGTGAGCAACCTTGTCGGGATGGTGTTTCTTTGCCATTTCACGATAGGCTTTTTTCACCTCCTCATCCGTGGCATTGGTGGTAATTTCAAGGATATCGTATGCCCATCCGGTACTTTTTACGAACATTGCTTTGACAGAAGTAAAATCGGCAGACGAAACTCCCATATATCCTGCAATGACAGAAATCATGTCTACTTCATCGGGGTGATAAAGGCCATCGGATGCGGCGATGCCAAACAAGTAATTCATCAGTTGCAGCTTCACAGGATAATCGGTAAATTGTCCTACCTGCACACTCACATCCTGTATGTTAATATCCTGTTTGAGAATTTCCTGCAGCATTCTGATCAACCGGCTACCCTCCTCTTCACCAAACTGTGACACAAAGAATCTGCGTACAAAATCCAGTTCGGATTTAACAATTTTCTGATCGGCCTTCATCACTGCGGCAGACAGTACCAGCAGGCTCATAGCAAAATCCCCGCGCTGTGTACCCTGATAGGAATTCTGACCCGAGTTCATCCCATCAAACATGGATCCCAAAGCAACTCCCAGTATTGCTCCGATGGGTCCGCCAAACACCCACCCAAGGCCTCCGCCAACCCATTTGGCGTAACCTGCTTTTCTTGGGGTACCGTTGTTCGCAGATGAGGCCTGCCTGTTGCCGGAATTCCCTGAATCCGGAGGTGCTTGACCCGCGTTTCGGGGATCACCACCAACTGGTTTTTTTCGCATGGAGAAAATGGCATACAGCACAATTCCGATTATTGCAATTACGATAATTTCACCTATTCCCATAAATTAATATCATTTGAGGTTTTGAAATTCAGGTTAATCCGGGGTACAAATCTGTCTCCGGCGAATGTATGAATGAGAATACCGGAACTAATTATCTATCATTTCAGAAAGGGGCAGTCCATATTCCTCTACCATTTTAATTCCCAGTTTTTCAAGCTGGTCAAGTACCGGGTTGTATATCTCAGGGATAACAGGAACATGTACGCCCTTTACACCGATCTTTCCGGCGAGGATCATCTCAACGCCAATGGCAGCCGGGAGTGCAACAGTGCGGGCAATGGAAGTGTCGGTGGCCAGTGTTCCATAGTCGAGCATACGGGAACGGATCACCTCTTTTCTTCCATCGGAAAAGGCTGCCAGAAAGGTATGCTGCATGGCAACCATATCGCGTTCAGTCAGGCCCAGGCTCATCTTTTCGATCATCAGATCGGAGGTTACTTCAAATGTGGAATCCATGGTTCGGTTCATGGGAGTATTTTGAAACAGACCTAACCAGTTCATGGCTTTGATTGCGTGCGAATTTTCGGGTATTCCAAGATAATGTGCCACCCGCGTGGAAATATCTGTTGTTCCCACCTGGTTCACGATCAGCTTATTCACCATTTCTGCGAACGTCATTCCTGTCATATCATATTTTTCAGGTGAAATCAGGTTTAGTTGTTTGATTGCATCCAATGTTTCGCACCAGCCTTTGTAGCGGAAAGTTCCGCGGAACATAGTTTGAGCTTCAGGAATCCCGTATATTTCCTTGTACGCGAGTGAATCGCGGTTGGGGTAAACTTCCAGTTCATCCACCCCGGTAAAATTAACCCTGAACGGATTTTTAAACAACCCGATGGTAGGTATTTCAACTACTTTGCCATGGCGGAGGAAAACAGCATCATTGTTACCGGCAAGCACCACCCCTTTCGGGCTCCATGAAAATTTATATTTAAAAGGGTTATCGGCCGCCTCCGGAGCAGGAAGTGCTCCACAAATCGAGTAGAACTCCAGGATAGCCCCACCACGCCCGTGCACCTGGTCGATAATACGCATTGCCGACATATGGTCGATTCCCGGATCAAGCCCCATCTCATTGAGGAGGATGATACCTGCCTCTTTTGCGGGTGTATCCAACAGCTGCATTTCAGGTTTCACATACGAAGTGGTTACCATATTTTTCTTATGATGAACACAATGTCTGGCCACCATCACATGAAAAACATAAGGCAACAAACTCACAACAATGTCATGGCCGGCTATCAGGGTATCCAGGGCAGTTTCATCAGTGGCTTCCCAGACAAGGGATACTCCAAGGTGGTTACCTGCAATCATCGCATCTGAACGATCGGGGGTGTTGGAAGCTACTGTAACCTGGTATTCCTTGGAAAGAAGGTACTGGATAATTGGTTTGGCAACGAGTCCGGAGCCGAGGATCAGGATTTTTTTCATAGGGTTTTTGTTTGGTAAACGGGTAAAAGTAAACGGGTGAG